>JBBAVS010000009.1:0-59884 GCA_040397585.1 Pirellulales bacterium | reverse complement strand
ACCTTCCGCCGCTCGTGCTCGGAGAGGAGGATCTTCCGCAGCCGGATCACCGCCGGCGTGACCTCCACGAGCTCGTCGTCCTCGATGTATTCGAGCGCCTCCTCGAGCGACATCCGCCGCGGCGGCTTCAAGAGAATGTTGCGGTCGCTGCCGCTGGCCCGCATGTTGGTGAGCTTCTTTTCCTTCGTCGGGTTCACGGTCATGTCTTCGCTGCGGGCGTTCTCTCCGCAGACCATGCCCTCGTAGACCTCGTCGCCCGGCTCGATGAACAGGTCGGCCCGCTCCTGCAGGCCGTCGAGGCCGAAGGCCACCGCCTTCCCCGGCACCATTGACACGAGCACGCCGTTGGCGCGGCCTGCCACGTCTCCCTCCACCGGGGCCCACTTCTCGAAGCGGTGGTGCATGATGGCCGTGCCCTGGGTGGCGTTGAGCACGCGGGTGCGGAGGCCGATCAGGCCGCGGGCGGGGATCGAGAATGTCGTGTGTGCGAACTCGCCCCGCGATCCCATGTGCTTGAGCTGGCCGCGGCGGGAGCCGGTGAGCTCCATCACGGGGCCGAGCTTGTCGTGCGGCACCTCCACCACGAGCGTCTCGAACGGCTCGTAGGTCGTGTCGCCCTCCTTGCGGAGGATCACCCGCGGCTTGCCGACGGAGATCTCGAAGCCCTCGCGGCGCATCGTCTCGATGAGCACGGAGAGGTGGAGCAGGCCGCGGCCGGAGACGGCGAACTGCTCGGTGCCCGGGATCGGCTCCACGCGAAGGGCCACGTTTCGCTCCAGCTCCTTCATGAGGCGGTCGCGGAGGTGCCGCGTGGTGAGGAACTTGCCCGAGCGGCCCACCAGCGGCGAGGTGTTGATGCTGAACACCATCGAGAGCGTCGGCTCGTCCACCGTGAGCCGGGGCAGCGGGCGGGGGTCGGTGGCGTCGCAGATCGTGTCGCCGATTTCCACGTCCTCGATGCCGCTCACCGCGGCGATGTCGCCCGCGGTCGCCTCCTCCACGTCCACGCGGCCGAGCTTGTCGAACAGCTGCACGCCGACGAGCTTCGCCGGCACGAGGGTGCCGGCCGCCGTGGACCGCACCACCGGCGAGGCTTTGGAGAGCGTGCCCGACTCCACGCGGCCGATCGCGATCCGGCCGACGTAGTCCGACCAGTCGAGCGTGGTCACGAGCATCCGCAGCGGCGCCGTCTCATCGACGAGCGGACCGGGGATCTTCTCGAGCACGAGGTCGAGCAGCGGCTCCATCGTGCCCTCGCGCACGGCCGGATCATGCGAGGCGTAGCCGCCACGGCTCGAGGCATAGACGAAGGGGAAGTCGGCCAGGTCGTCGTCGGCGCCGAGTTCGAGGAACAGGCCGAGAATCTCGTCGAGCACCTCCAGCGGCCGGGCGTCGGGGCGGTCGATCTTGTTGACCACCACCACCGGCCGCAGCCGGCACTCGAGCGCCTTGGAGAGCACGAATCGCGTCTGCGGCATCGGGCCCTCGGCGGCATCGACGAGCACGACGGCCCCGTCGGCCATCCGCAGCACCCGCTCCACCTCGCCGCCGAAGTCGGCGTGGCCGGGCGTGTCCATGATGTTGATCTTCGTGCCCTTCCACTCGACCGCGATGTTCTTGGCAAGGATCGTGATGCCCCGCTCTTTCTCCAGGTCGTTGGAGTCGAGCATCCGCTCGGAGAGCTGGCTGGCGCGGTACTGGCCGCTCTGCTGCAAGAGGCAGTCCACGAGCGTCGTCTTGCCGTGGTCAACGTGGGCGATGATCGCGATGTTGCGGATGTCGCTGCGGCGGGTGCCGCCGGAAGTCTGGACGGTGGGCGCGGAAGTCATGGTCGGAAGCCGCGGCGGCAAGCCGTCGGTGGTGTGGGGGGGCGGAATGAGGGAGCCGATTATTCGAAAAGCCCGTCGAACTGCCTAGCGAGCGGTCGTGCGGCGGGGGCGGGCATCAGGCGGGAATGGAGACGAAGGGGATCGAACCCTCAACCCCCGCCTTGCAAAGGCGGTGCTCTCCCAATTGAGCTACGTCCCCGGACTCCAATGTCCGGGGCGGGACCCCGGACGAAGAACTTCTGCCCAACGTCCGGGGCGGGACCCCGGACGAAGTCAGACTGCGCGCGCCAAGATTCGAACTTGGGACCTCTACCTTATCAGGGTAGCGCTCTAACCAACTGAGCTACGCGCGCGGCGTATCGGTCACGGCGGAGGCCGGGGCCGACGCCATGAGTGTAGAAAGGGGAAACCGGACTTCAAAGGGGCCGCGTTGCCACCGCCCATTCGCCGGGGGCCGCGAAAAAACGGCGCTGGCGCCGGGACGCGTTCCGGATAGTTTGCTCGTCTTCGGTCATTTGCGCCAGGAGTTTCCGTCATGCCGACCCACCGCCGCATCGCCCGCGTCGTCGCCCTCGCCCTCCCCGCCCTCGTCGCCCTGCCCATGCCCGCGCTCGCGGCGCCCCCTTCGCCCGCCGACGCCCTCGCCCTCAAGCCCCGGCAGAAGGGGGTCGAGTTCGCCGAGCCCAGCGACGCCGAGGCCAAGCAGGCCACGATCAAGCAGGAGAAGGAAGGGGGCGTGATGGCCCTGGTCGTCCGCGGTCCGTCGGGCGAGGTGCTGCGGGCGTTTGCCGACAGCGATGGCAACCGGGTCGTCGATCGCTGGAGCTACTACAAGGACGGCATGGAGGTGTATCGCGAACTCGATTCCGACAAGGACACCAAGCCCGACGAGTATCGCTGGCTGGGAAGTGCCGGCAGCCGCTGGGGCGCCGACACGAACGCCGACGGCGTGATCGACACCTGGAAGGTGCTCTCGGCCGAGGAGGCCACGGCGGAGATTGTCAGCGCCCTCCGCGACCGCGATGCCGCGGCGTTCGCCCGGCTGCTGCCCACCAAGGCCGACCTCGAGGCCGCCGGCTTCGAGGGCGAACTGCTCGCCGACCTGCTCGCGCGAATCACGGCCGCCCCGGCGGCGTTCGCCAAGGCTGCGGCGGATCAGAAGGACGTGCCCGCCGACGCCCGCTGGACCAGCATGCTCACGCCGCAGGCCCCGGGCACGCTGCCCGCGGGCACGGCGGGCCTGTCGAAGGACGTGTCGGCCTACGACAACGTCGTGGCGCTGGTGGAGAGCAAGCAGGGCAACGGCCAGGTGTTCGTCGGGTCGCTCGTGAAGTGCGGCGACGCCTGGCGTCCCGTCGATGCCCCGCAGATTGCCGGGGGCATCGGCGAGGCCTTCAGCTTCCTGACGCCGCGGCCCACGGGCCGGGGGGCGCCCACGGGCGGCACCGGCGACGTGGCCGAGAACCTCAAGCCGCTGCTGGCCAAGCTCCGGGAGATCGAGGGCAAGATGCCTTCGGCCGACGCGGCGGCTCGCAAGGGGCTTGCGGCGGAGCAGATCGGCGTGCTCGAGCAGCTCGTCACCGCTGCGGCCGACACCGACAAGGGCTTCTGGACGAACCAGCTCGTCGAGACGCTCGCGGCCTACGTGCAGGAAGGGCTGTTTCCGGACGGCATCGCCAAGCTCGAAAAGATCGCCGCGGCCGTGAAGGGAGACGACACCGCGTCGGCCTTCATCTCGTTCCGGCTCATCCAGGCGAAATATTCGGCGGGCATGGAGCAGCCGGGCGCCGACGGCGAGACTCTGCAGAAGACCTGGTTCGACGACTTGAAGACCTTCACGGACACTTATCCGAAGGCGCCGGAGTCGGCCGAGGCCCTGCTGCAGCTGGCGTTCCGCGACGAGTTCGAGGGACGCGACGCCGAGGCGGTGGAGCGGTATGCCGCGATCGCCGCCACCTTCCCCGACACGCCGCAGGCGCGGAAAGCGGCCGGTGCCGTGCAGCGGCTCGAGTGCGTGGGCAAGCCGCTCGCGCTCGCGGGGCCGACCGTCGATGGGCAGCAGGTGTCGGTGGCGTCGCTCAAGGGGGTGCCGGTGCTCGTGCACTACTGGTCCACCGACTGCGAGCCCTGCAAGGTGGATCTCGCGCAGATCCGCGAACTGCAGGCGAAGTACGGCCCGAAGAAGTTCGCCGTGGTCGGCGTGGCCCTCGACAGCGACAAGGCGAAGCTCGTGAAGTTTCTCCAGGCGAAGCCCCTGCCCTGGCCGCAGCTGCACGAGCCGGGCGGGCTCGACAGCCGCCTCGCCGAGGAGTTTGGCGTGCTCGCGCTGCCGACGATGGTGCTGGTGGGGGCGGATGGCACGGTGCTCGATCGCAACGTCTCGATCACCGGCCTCGAGAAGCGGCTCGACGAGCTGATCGGCGGCTCGGGCAAGTAGGGCTGAACACCGGTGGCCACTGTGGCGACGTGGGTGCCGGTTTTCAGAAGTGGGTGCAGGTTTTCAGAAGTGGGTGCAGGTTTTCAGAAGTGGGTGCAGGTTTTCAACCTGCACAAAATCCCCGCCGGTCACCACAGGTTGAAAACCTGTGGCCACTCAGGACGCGGCGGTTGAAAACCTGTGGCCACTCAGGACGCCGCGATTGGGCTTCCTGAGACGCGGGGCCAGTGCTACGGTTCGGCCCGTTCGCCCCCGAGGAGGAAAGTCCCGATGCCCCTGCCCTGCCCCTGCCTGTTCGCCGTGTCCCTCAGTCCTTCGCTCTGCGCGCTCGGTGCCGTGCAGGTGGCGTGCGTGGCGGCGGCAGGCTTCGCACGGCTGGCCGAGGGCACGCGGTTCGAGCGCGGCGGCCACCTGCTCTGCCTCGCGGCGCTGGCGGTGATCGGCGGCCTCTGCGGCGTGGCGATCCAACTCGGCCCCGACTCGGCGGCCGTCTGCGCGGGGACGCTCGCGGTGATGACCATGATCACCGTGGCTGACTTCTCCACCGAAGCCTGATCGCGTGGCCTGCTTTCCCAGGCTGCCCCTTTTGCCGGCATGGGCCCGCTCTCCGCCCGAACCGGAAAAAAACTCCCCTTCGGTGCGACCGACAGCCGAAGAGTATCCGGCAAGGAGGGCTCGATTGGTCGCCGCCATCGGCGACGCGGGTCGCGGCCTCCGCCGGATTCGAAGCCAAGGAGCGATCCATGTCGATTTCCAAAACCACGTTTCTGCTCGCCGTCGTCGCGTCGGCGTGCCTGACGGCGGTGGGGCGTGCCGAGGATCTGGCGTCTTCCGTCGCCGGAAAACTCCGCGACTCCGGCGCCCTGACCGGCTACCGAGTCAACGTGAAGAGCAAGTCGGGCACCGTCTGGCTCGAAGGCCGGGTGTCGGACGAGAGGCAGCTCGCGGCGGCCGTGGGCATCGCCGAAACGACGCCCGGCGTGGAGCGGGTGGTGAACCGGCTTACGATCGACGGCGCTTCGGGCGCTCAGCCCGCCCAGGACGCTCCGCTGGCGATGCCGTCGTCGGCGTGGAATGCAGCCGGGGTCCAGGAGCCCGCGGCTCCGCCCCCGGCCAAGAAGAGCACGCTGGCCTCGATGGCGAGCGGCCTGTTGTTCGCCGGCGGCCCGTCGGCTGACACCGGCGACGGCAAGGTGCAGCTCGTGCGGGGCACCGCTCCGAACGGCCAGCGGCCGATGCCGATCGGCACCCCGATGGCCCGCCCGATGAATCACGGCCAATACGACCCGCGGGCCCGGACCGCGATGCGGACGAACATGCAGGAGCCGATGACCATGCCCGGACCGGGCGGCTACGACTGCCCGGTGCAGGATGGCCAGATGGTGCCGGGCTCGATGCGCTACAGCGACGGTGGCCCGTCCGGCATGGCCGGCGGTCCTGGCGGCATGGCGGGTGGCCCTGGGGGCATGGGCGGGCCGGGTGGCATGGGGGCGCCCGGTGGCCCCATGCCGATGGGCGGCACCGGTGCCGGTATGCCGCCGGTCCCGATGCGGGGCAACGGTCCCAACATGCCCAACTACGCCTGGCCGAGCTACGCGGCCTATCCCAACTCCGCGGCCGTCCAGTACCCGACGCAGTATTCGCCCACGGCGTGGCCGTACATCGGCCCCTTCTACCCGTATCCCCAGGTGCCGCTCGGCTGGCGGCGGGTCTCGCTCGAGTGGGATGACGGCTGGTGGTGGCTCGACTTCGACGAGCGTCACATGCACAGCCACCACCACTAGTCGGTCGGGCTGAACGACGAACAACGCACATCCGCTCCCCCGGGCTGCCCGGGGGAGCGGTGTCGTTTTCCTGCGGCTGGCCGCCCGGCCCTCCCGGCCCCCCGAATCCCACGCAACCGGAAAAATCCGCAAGTTCCTCGGCCGCAGCGTCGATACATCCGTCAGGACCCGTCGTCCCCTCGACTCGCCGCCAGGAGTGCCGCCCATGACCTCTCGCACACGCTTCCTCATGACCGCCGTGATCCTGGCGATCGGCGGTTCGACGCAGAGCGGCTGCTTCTGGCTCACGTCCCAGGGCCCCAACATCGGGCCGCTGGCGATTCCGATCCCCGTGCCGGTCGGCATCCAGAAGCAGAAGGAAGACCAGTTCTGGAACTACGAGCGCTACGAGCGGGCTCCCGTGCTCGGCCCGCTCCAGGCTGGCGGCCCCTGCGAGGCGCTCGACGAGCCCAGCGACGACGAGGTGATGCGGGCGCTGGAGAAGGCCCGTCCCGTCCAGGGCAACTGGCCGTTCCTCTACGAGATCCAGCGGAACCACGTCCGCATCTCGAAGTGCAAGATCGCAGACTACGTCGATCCCCCGCGTCACATGCCGCTCGTGGGACCGGTGCAGCTGCACCACGCCCACTACAAGTGCACGGTCTACTTCCAGGAAGTGACCCGCGTGGGCTGGCCGGTGCCGCACACGCTGGTGGACGAAGACTGCCAGGAAGTGCTCTACATCGATCACGACCACCTGCACATGGTGGGCGACGTGGATACCGGCTGCGACGCCAACTTCTAAAGACACGGCCGCGGGGCCAGGAAGCCCAATCGCGTCAGCGATGGGGATCGCGGCCGGCGATGCTGCTCGCGACCGCGGCCCAGGAAGCCCAATCGCGTCAGCGATGGGGATCGCGGCCTTACCCCGGCCTGCCGGTCGTGCGGGTCGTGCCGGTGGGATGCTGGCCGACCACAGCATGGGCGGGCCGCTGCCGAACGTGCCGATGACTGACGGTGAGGCCCCAATGGAGTGGGGCCGGGCCTCGTCTCCTCGGCCGCACCGGCATGATGCCGACATCGCCACGCGTCGTTCGGCTCCTCGTTGCGTTTGTCGCGGCCGGGGTGATCGCCGGCGCAGCCGCCGCCCGCGGGCAGTCGCCGCGGGCCTGGGCGGGCTCGGCGGAGCCCGCCCGCGAGCCGCTCCGCGTGGCGGCGCAGCCGCCCACCTCTGCCGCCCCGGAGGTCGAAGTCGAGCCGCCGGGCGACGGCCTGATCCCCACCGGCAATCTCCTCGCCACGATCCGCAACGGCGGGATCCTGATGATCCCCCTCCTCGGCTGCTCGTTCCTGCTCGCGGTGTTCGGCATCGAGCGGGCCGTGAGCCTGCGGGCTGCGCGGGTGGTCCCCAAGCTCTTCGTCTCGCGGTTCGTGGCGCAGGTGGAGTCGGGATCGCTCGGCCGCGGACCCGCCCTGGATGCCTGCGAGGAAAACGGCAGTCCCGCGGCCCGCGTGTTTGCCGCGGCCGTGCGCCGCTGGGGCCGGCCCGCCGTGGAGATCGAACAGGCGGCGATCGACGCCTGCGAGCGGGAGCTCAACCACCTCCGCCGCTATCGTCGCGTGTTCAACGGGGTGGCCACGATCGGGCCCATGCTCGGCCTACTCGGCACCGTGTTCGGCCTCATCCACTCGTTCAACGACGTCGCGTCGGCCGGCGCGATGGGCCGTCCCGACCTCTTGGCCCGCGGCTTCGGCGAGGCCCTGATCACGACCGCGATGGGCCTGCTCGTGGCGATCCCGGCGATGGTGCTGCACTCCTTCTTCACCGGCCGCATCGACCGGCTCGCCATCCGGCTCGACGAGGCCTGCCAGCAGGTGATCGACGCGATCTCGCAGGAGTCGCTCGCCGAGGCGCGGGCCCTCGGGGAGTCGCGGCGCCGGGCCGCGGGGTGAGCCATGCCGCTGGTGCGACTCGACGCCGAAGAGGATCCGGTGCCGAACCTGGCACCGATGATCGACGTGATCCTCGTGCTCACGATCTTCTTCATGTGCGCCACGAAGTTTTCCACGGATGATCGCCGCTTCGATCTCGACCTGCCGCAGGCCGGGGCCGCCGCGGTCGCCGCCGAGGGCCGTCCGGAGGTGATCGAGGTGGAGGCGTCGGGCGGGCTGCGGTTCGCGGGCCAGCCGGTCGAGGCGGCGGCCCTCGTCGAGCGGCTCTCGTCCGCCCGGGCCGCGCGGCCCGATCTCACCGTGACGATTCGCGGCGAGCGGGCGGTACCGCACGGCCGGATGGCCGAGGTCTACGAAGCCTGCCGGACCGCAGGTGTGTCACGGGTGGCGATCGCCGTGCAGGCACGCGCGGCGAGCCGCACGAGGTGACGCCGCGGCCATGAGCACCTCGGCGATCGTCTGGACGGGTGTGGCGGTTGCGGCGGCCGCCGGGCTCCTCGTGGTGGTGCGGACGCGCTGGCTGCAATCACGCACGCTCGAGAAGTGCGTGGCGCTCTCGGTCGGCCTGCATGCCGTGCTCGCGATCGTGTGTGCGTGCGTGGGCGGCTGGGCTCCGGCCTCGTGGGGCCGTCGCCACGAGGGCCCGATGACGATCGTGATGGCCGTGGCCGACGCGCCGAGCGATGCGGCGGCCATCGACGGGGCGACCGGCGACCTCGACGCCGACGACGGGCCGCTGCCGGCCGATGCGGCGGCGCTGGAGGCCGCGGCTGACGAGCCCGCGCCGCCGCCGCTGATCCCGCTCGTCGCTGCGGAGGCCGCGGCAGCTGCTCCGCCCGACGATCACGTGCCGCTGCTCGAGCCGCCGGCCAGCGTCCCCGAAACGGCCTCAGCCCCCGTGACGGCCGACGACCCGCGTGTCGCGGCATCCGCATCGGCCGCCGCGGTCTCGCCGACGGCCCGGCCCGTTCCCGCTCCCTATGCCGATCGCGTGGGCGAGCGGAGGGCGGCCGCGGCGCTGGCCCGCGGCGGTTCGCAGGCCACGGAGCAGGCGGTGCAGGCGGGCCTCCGCTGGCTGGCGGCGGCTCAGGAGGCCGATGGCAGATGGGATCCCGCCCGGCATGGCGCGGGCATCGAGCGGACCGCGGAGGGGCGGGAGCGGCGCGGGCCCGGCGCCCGCGTCGATCATGGCGTGACCGGCCTCGCGCTCTTGGCGATGCTCGGCGCGGGCAACACCCACCGCGATGGTCCGCACGCGGCCGCCGTCGAGAGCGGCATCCGCTTTCTGGTGGGCCGCCAGCGTGCCGATGGCTCGCTCGCCGGCGACGCGGAGTTCTTCGCGGCGCTCTACTGCCACGGGATGGCCACGATCGCGGTCGCGGAGTGCCTGGCGATGACGGGCGACGAGTCGCTGCGGCCCGCGGTGGATCGCGCCGTGGCCTACACGCTGGCCACGCAGCATCCGCACACGGGCGGCTGGCGCTACGCGGCGGGCGATCGCGGCGACACGAGCCAGTGCGGCTGGCAGGTGATGGTGCTGGCGACGGCCGGCAACGCCGGCCTGGGCCGCTTCGACGCGGCCGAGACACGGGCCCGGGTGTTTCTCCAGAGCGTGGCCGGGGGCGCGGCGGGAGGGTTGGCGGCCTATCGTGTCGGCGAGCGGCCGAGCATGGCGATGACGGCCGAGGCTCTCTACTGCCGGCTCATGCTGGGCGCGTCGCCGGCGGCACCGGCCACCGCGGAGGCCTTGGCCTTCATCGCCGCGTCGCCCCCCACGCCCGCCACGGCCAACGCCTATGCCTGGTATTACGCCACCCTGGCCTCGTTCCACGCGGGCGGCCCGCAGTGGGATCGCTGGAATGCGCAGCTTCAGCCCACCCTGGTGGCTATGCAGCGGCGCGACGGAGGCCCGCTCGACGGCAGCTGGGACCCCGACCCGGTCTGGGGGCCGCATGGTGGACGTGTCTACTCGACCGCACTGTCGGCGATGACACTGGAGGTCTACTACCGTCACCAGCCGCTGCACGACCGCGGGGAGCGGATGGCCCGCGCCGCCACGGCGGTTCCGTAGCCTGCCGGCAGTTTGACCGGGGAGACCGAAGGATTAGACTGCTTAGAAGGACTTTTGGCCGTCAGACGCGGTCAGGCCCTCTTGGCCCAGGCTTTCTTGGAGTTCACCCTTGAACATTCCGCTGTTCGCCATGTTCGGCCTCGGCCCCACGGAACTGCTCATCGTGGCGGCGGTGGTGCTCCTGCTCTTCGGCACGCGGCTGCCGAAGGTGATGCGGTCGTTGGGTGAGGGGATCGTGGAGTTCAAGCGGGGCGTGCAGGGCATCGAAGACACCGGTTCGTCCGCCCGCGACGCGGGCCGCCCCGACGCCCGTTAACGATCTCCAGGCGGCCTCCATGTTCGGCCTCGGCCCCTTCGAGATCGTGGTGATCGGCGCGATCGCCGTGATGCTCTACGGCAAGCGGCTGCCCGAGGTGGGCCGCAACGTCGGCAAGACGGTGGGCGATCTCCGCCGCCAGTGGATGCAGTTGTCCCGCGAACTGGAGGTGGCCGCGAATGCCGATGCCTCGGTGTCTCGGCCGACCACGCGGCTGGGCCGACGGTCCGACGACGAGCCGGCCGGCTCACGGATCGTGGAATCGCCTCGGTTCGACCCGCCGCCGGCCGATTGACGGCGAGATTCCGGGGAGCGGGAGCCATCCTTTGCGGGCGATCGTAGGGACGGTATGGTGATGGAGGCTTCGGCGGAACATCCGACGGGTGGTTCGCCGATGTCGAGTGCGTCGGGCAACTAGCTCAGTTGGTTAGAGCGCTACGTTCACACCGTAGAGGTCACAGGTTCGAATCCTGTGTTGCCCACTGGTCGATTGGTTCGTGAAAACAAGTGCAGATCACCCGCCGACGGTCGGCGGTGCCCTTCGGGGAAGCAGGCCCAAAGTGGGAAAAGGCGACGCCTTTCCCACTTTGCGACTCCTTCGGAGGGCTATCTCATGGGACGCCGCCGCTCTGGCTCGCTCCCGGTGATGCACCGTCACGCATCGACCGGCCACTCTCGGGCTCACGTAAACGGGAAGACCTACTGGCTCGGGCCATACGGTAGCCCCGAAGCCCAGTTGCGGTACGACGCCCGTGTGGCCGCGTTCCCGATTGCGGCAAAGGCCTTGCAGCCAAAGGTTCTCGGTCGCACACCGCAGCGATGACCGGAACGCTATCCGCACAGCGCAATGGTGGCGGAGCGCGGTGCGGTTCAGCGGCCCGTGATGCTGGTGGCTCGCCGGCCGGGGTCTTCGCCCAGGCGGTGATCTTCAACGCCGATCGGGAGGTGGTGTTTCCACCGGACGGTTCCGCAGGGGTGTCGCGTGGCAACTGGAAGGTGGCTCCGAAGGTGGTCTTTTGTGGCAAGAAGGAAGCCGACGCTCTATCAGGAATACGGGGCCCGCGCGGCACCACGCCGTAGCGGGCGGTTGCCGGGCCGCCGATGGGGGCGGATGGATGCAGGCGGCGGGGTTCACGCAAGGGCGTGGCGCGGGGCTGGACATCACCGCCGATTAGGGGGTAGGACATCTCCCGCAGACCAGGAGAATCCGCGTGTCCAAAACCGAAAAAGGCGGCTTGCTGTCATGGCTAGGCGGGACAGTGCGCGGCATTCTCGATAAGGCATCGGAGGAAATGGCCGAGCCGCACGTCGTCTGGATGGAGTCGGAGATCTCGCGGCTCAAGCAAGGGTTCGATTTCTCGAAAGCGGCATTGGCCCGGCGGCTTGAAGGGGTGGAGCGAGAAATCGTCGCGAACCTCCTTTACCGTCGTTTTCTCGAGAGAAGCTGGCGGGATTCCCAGCTGACGCAGCGGGAAGGCGAGTTGCTGGCTTGGCTCGGTGGCAACCTTGGTCTGTCGCCGGCCGCATTGACAGCGCTCGATCAACAGGCAGCACTTGGTGAGTTTAAGCGAGTCCTCGCGAACGCGTTCGCGGACGCGCACCTTGACGACCACGAGCGGCAGCATCTGAACGACGTTGCGACGGCATCGGGTCACACAGTAGCTTCATTAATGCAGTCGTTTCTGGAGAGTGAGGGGGAGCATCTCGCTCGCAGTCTTTTCGCTGGCGTCGCTTCAGATGGGCAACTGACTCGCGACGAGTGGAAGCGATTTCGTGAAACCGTCGAATGGCTTGGGATACCTAAAGATCGAATGCTGCAGGCGATTCGCCAGCCGGCAAAGCAGTTGGTCGAACACGCGCTTGCGGACGCCCGCAGCGATAACGAGATTTCCGAGAGGGAGGATCGCATTATTGCATCGCTCCTTGAAAACCTGATTGACGATGTGGAGTTCGCGGCCTACGTCAAAGGCGAGATTGCTGAAGCGAAGGAGATGCAAGCCCTGGCCCGCGGGATTCTTCCGAGCGTCGCTGCTCCCGTAGGCATTGCATTGAGAGCGGGTGAAATCGCGCATTGGACAGGCCCGGTTGATTTCCTTCGCGTGCGCGACCTTGCGAGCGGCACCCGCGTTGATCGGGCGACCGGAGGCCTCGTCATTACGGACTCTCGCGCGATATTCAACTCGTCAGACCGGCCAGCCGAGATCAATCATCGCCGCGTCCTCGCCCATCACCCTTTTTTCTGTTGCATCGAGATTCGTTGCAGCGGCAAGGGCGCTGGCCGCTACGACTTTGGCAAAGGTGGCGAGCGACCTGTTGCGATATGGGAGACGGCGATCGGTCGCGCGAACCAGACGATCGTTGCCAGCGACGAACGGGAGGCCCGCCGCAGGATTCCTCGCGATGTACGTCAGCGGGTTTGGCAGAAGTACGGCGGCCGATGCGCCGAGTGCAGCGCGGACACGTATCTCGAGTTCGATCACGTCATTCCGGTGGCCAAAGGTGGAGGAAACTCTGACACCAACGTCCAACTGCTTTGCCGGAGGTGCAACCTCGCCAAGAGCGACAACATCTGACGGCGCGGGCCGATCGCTGTCCGTTGCCGCCGAGGGAGTGGCGGGCGACTGAGAAGGACCGGAAGCCGGTGCCGACGGCGCGGTACGGCGACCGAGGCAATGCTGCGGGACAACCTTGGTCCCGCCCCGCTGTGGAAAAGGCGGTGGAAAAGTGGAAAAGGTGTGGAAAAGGTGACAGCCACCAAATCTGGGTAAGGCAACTGCGGGGAAGTCGCCGCGACGCCGCCTTGGCCGCGTTTGCCTCATCCGCCTGGCCGAGCGAAAGCGGCCCAGGCACCCCGCGGGCCACCCGAGCGAACCGCGGGCTGCACCGGACGACTCACTCCCCGACGAGAGCGAGAGTTCGATCGAGGATCGGTCGCGAGAGAAACATACCGCCTCGAATGAGGTCTTCCGTCAGCGGTCTCGAGGCCAACGTGGACCGCCGCCTTCGCCGCGCGCCTCGACGAATGGGCGTGCCGATTCGCAGTTTTGGCGAAACCATTTCGCAAGGTCTGCGAAATCGCGTCTCACTGGCATGAGGAGCCGGCTGATGCTCCTGGAACGTGCGTGGCAAATTGCTCGCGAAAAACACGCGTTGAGGAAACGGCACAGGGTTTGCCGCGTGGTGGAAGTCGGAGTCGCTCACGTCGTTCGATCTCAACCGTCCAGGCCGAACATGTTTTCCATGGCCATCCACGTGCCGGGCCGCGCTGGTGCCGGCTTCATGATCGTTTTTTTTGTCGTTCTCGCCGGAGCGGCAGGAACGGTGCAGGCCGCTCCGATCACCTATCAGCTGGTGCCGGTCGGCAATGCCGGCAACGCACATGACACGACCGGCTATGGCGGCGTGGCCTACGGCTACCAGATCGGCAAGTACGACGTGACGATCGGTCAGTACACGGCCTTCCTGAATGCCGTGGCCAAGACCGACACGTATGCCCTCTACAGCACGAGCATGGCAACCGACCGCGCCGTGGCGGGGATTTCGCGGGCTGGTTCGTCCGGGTCATACACCTATAGCGTGATCAACAACGGCGGCGATAGTGCCGACCGCCCGATCACGTACGTGACCTGGTGGCATTCGGCCCGCTTTGCCAACTGGATGGCAAACGGCCAGCCGACGGGAGCCCAGACGAACGCGACCACGGAGAACGGGGCCTACGCATTGGTCGGGGTGGACAACGGCGGCGTTGCTCCGGCCAAGAACATCACGAACCCGAATACGAGTGCTGCTCCGACGTTCTTCATCCCCACCGAGAACGAGTGGTACAAGGCGGCCTACTACAGCCCGGTGCTCAACTCGGGCTCGGGCGGCTACTCCAAGTACGCCACACAGAGCAACGCCGATCCGGGGAACATCGTGGGGAGCGGGTCGAATCAGGCCAACTACAAGGCCGGCGGCATCTATTCCGTGACGCAGGTTGGCGGCAGCATCGACCCCAATCAGAACTACCTAACGGACGTGGGCGCGTTCACGAACAGTGCGAGTTTCTACGGCACGTTCGACCAGAGCGGCAATGTGTTTCAGTGGAACGATCTCGATGGCTTGCCGGGGTCGTCTCGTGGGCTGCGGGGGGGCGACTGGACCGTTCAAGCGTCCGCCTTGTCGTCCTCCTTCCGGGTCGAGTTCGACCCGTCGTACGAGGACGCCATCACCGGTTTTCGTCTCGCAAGTCCGGTTGCCGTGCCCGAGCCATCGACGTGGGCGATGGGAGCGGGCGGGCTTGCCTGCGTGGCCGGTCGAGCGGTTCGGCGTCGCCGGGCACGATAACCTCCGCCCTTCGGCCCGTTCGTGGACGGCGTCGGACATGTCGTTGCCAAGTTCATCACGCCCCCGCCGGATCGAGGTGAGTGGCATGAGGGGCGAGCGCGGAGTTCTGCTTCTCGGGCAGGAAAGGGGGGGAAACTGGGCTGACGCCCGCCGGCCCGGTCTGGTACTTCTCCCCCAGCTCCGTGAATCCGCTGCGCTGGCAGGCTGGTATCGACACAGGGGCGACCGAACCCGCAGAGGGCGCACGATGCTCGAGACAGGCGTTCGGATCGCCGGATGGTTCGTGGTGATGGTGGTGGTGATGTCGGTCATCGAGCACCAGGTGCACTGCCGCCTGATGCACAAGATGCCGCGGTTCTTTTTCACCCGCGGCCTGAAGGCCCGCAAGCGGATGTTCACGAGCCATGCGGTGGAGCACCACACGCAGTATCGCAAGACGTTTCACGACGACCCGGTGCCGCCCGGCGAGGACCGGGGCATCCGGCTCAACATCCTCGAGGGGCTCGTGGAGTCGCTCCCGCTGAGCCTGGTGCTGGTCTGGTTCTCGGTCACGGGCGCGATCATGTTTCCGGTGGTGGTATGCCTGCATCACGCGATCTGGAACCAGATCCACCTGGAGATGCACAAGCCGGAAAGCCGCTTCTTCTCCAACTGGGTCGCCTACCGCTGCGTGGCTCGGCACCACTACCTCCACCACCGCTATCCCGACAAGAACTTCAACGTGGCGTTTCCCATCGGCGATTTCCTGTTCGGCACGATCGCGAAGCCGTCGGAGGCCGACTGGGAGGCGATGAGGGCTGAAGGGATCGCCTGACGGCCGCGGTTTCGCGGGGCTTGAAGCCGCCTGCGGGGTTCCGCTCTATACTGTTTCGCATGATCGTTCCCGACACCTCAGCCCACCCCGAATCGTGCCGTTCGTGCTGCTTCTGGCGGCCGGAGGCTTCGATCGGGGACGGCACCGGTTGGGGCCAATGCCGCCGGATGCCCCCGGCCCTGCCCGCGGTGCGGGATGACAAACTCGCCCTGGTGGGCATCTGGCCCCACACCGACGGGCGTGACTGGTGTGGCGAGTGGCAGCCCCGGGATGGGCGAGAACCAGGCGGTTTGCCCCGGTGAATCCCGCGGTGCTTGCGGCGGCGGCCGCCGTGATCAGCCCCCCGGCGGTGTTGTAGTGCGGGGGGCAGAATGCTACAACTATCCACGTTCGACTGACTCTCGTCCGCACTCTTCTCCGTCCGGGAACTGCGGTTTGTGCTTCGGCGAAGGTCGACCTGTCGATGATTGGCTCGTGATCCAGTTCCCGATTTCTTGAGGTTGAGTTTTATGTCCCGGAAGATTTACGTGGGGAACCTCCCCTGGTCCACCACGTCGGCCGATCTCGAAGCGTTGTTTTCTGCCCACGGCGCCGTGCAGAGCGCCGAGGTGATCTCGGATCGTGAAACGGGCCGGTCGCGCGGCTTTGGTTTCGTCGAGATGCAGACCGACGAGGGGCTGCAGGCTGCGATCTCGGCCCTCAACGGGCACGAGATGAACGGTCGTCCCCTCACGGTCAACGAGGCCCGTGAGCGGACCCCGCGTGCCGGTGGCGGCGGTGGTGGTGGCTACGGCGGTGGCGGCGGCGGCGGCCGTGGCGGCTACGGCGGCGGCGGCGGCGGTGGTGGTCGCGGTGGCTACGGCGGCGGCGGTGGCGGCGGCCGTGGCGGCTACGGCGGTGGTGGTGGCGGTGGTGGCTACGGCGGCGACCGCTACTAGTCTCCAGTGATGGTGCGAGCGACCCTCGGGTTGCTCGATGTCGTTCAAAATCGTATCGCGGGAGCCGGGTGGACCCTGCCCGGCTCCCGCGAGCGTGTTATAGTGGTGCCCCCGGGTCGTCGTGTCCCGGGTGCTAACGATCCCCCGATGTTTCCCGTTCGAGAACCCCGATGAGTTTCGCAGGACCCCGTGCCAAGTTGGCCAAGACCGCCCGCAAGAAGGCCAAGCCCCGCGCCAAGGTGAAGCGGCGCGACCCCATCTTCATCGACGGCGCCCGGCCGCGGCCGATGTACGTCGATTACAAGGACCTCGAACTCCTCGGCAAGCTCGTCAACCGGCAGGCGAAGATCCTCAGCCGGCGGAAGAGCGGGTGCACCGCCGCCAGCCAGCACGCGGTGACCCGCGCCATCAAGCGGGCCCGGTTCATGGCCCTGCTCCCCTACGTGGGCGAGTAGGCCGCGGTCGCCGACGGTCGCTTTCCTCAGCCCGGTCGTGATGTCGCGATGGGACCGTTCACGACCCGCCGCCGCGTCGAGTTTCGCGACACCGATGCCGCGGGGATCGCGCATTTCTCGGCGTTTTTCTTCTGGATGGAGTCGGTGGAGCACGAACTGCTCCGTTTCGTCGGCGTAGCCGTGGTGGAACGCGGGGCCGAGGGCGCGGATGCGAGCTGGCCCCGCGTCTCCGCCGCGTGCGACTACACGTCCGCCGTCCGCTTCGGCGACGAACTCGACGTCAGCGTGGAGGTCGAGGCGATCGGCCGGTCGAGCGTGACGTATGCGTTTCTCTTCGCCCACGAGGGGCGGCGTGTGGCCCATGGCCGCATCGTGGCGGTCCGCTGCCTGATGCGGCCCGGCCTCAAGCCGGAGGCAGTCGCGATCCCCGCCGACATCGTTCGCCGCCTCGAAGTCCATCGCTCCGCCAGCTGACGCGCCGCCCGTGCTTCACCTCGACCGCATTACGAAGGACTACCCGGGCGGCGACGCTCCGGTGCGGGTGCTCGACGACGTGACACTCGCGCTGCCGCCGGGCGGCCGGCTGGCGATCATGGGGCCGAGCGGATCGGGCAAGAGCACCCTGCTCTCGATCGCCGGCGGGCTCGAGCCGCCGACGGCGGGCCACGTGACCCTCGACGGCGTCGATCCCTACGCCGCCAATGCGGCGGCGCTGGCTGCGTTTCGCAATCGCCGCATCGGCTTCGTGTTTCAGGATCATCATCTGCTCGACGGCTGCACGGCCCTCGACAACGTGCTCGTGCCGGCGCTGGCGAGCGGTCGCGTGCCGATCGACCTCGTCGCCCGCGGCACGCGGCTGCTCGAGCGTGTCGGACTGGCCGGCCGGCTCACGCATCGGCCCGGCGAACTCTCGGGTGGCGAGCGGCAGCGGGTGGCGGTGGCCCGGGCGCTCCTGCTCTCGCCCCGGCTCGTGCTCGCCGACGAGCCCACCGGCCAGCTCGACTCCCGGACCGCGGGCGACGTGGCGGCCCTGCTGGTCGAACTGGTGGAAGAGTCGGGCAGCATGCTGGTGGTCGTCACGCACGACCCGGTCATTGCCGAACGCGTCGGCGAGATTCGCCGGCTTCGCGATGGGCGGCTGGAGCCATGAGCCAGGCGAGCCGTCCTGTCCGCTCGCTGCCGGGCCTGGCCAGTGGGCTCGCCGTGCGGTGGTGGCCGCAGCTCGTCGCCCTCGCCGCGGCCTGCGCGGTGGTGGCCACCACGATCACCGGGGCGCTCGGCGTGGGGGACGTGATCCAGACCGGCCTGCGGCGACTCGCCGTCGGCCGCCTCGGCCGGATCGACGTCGCGGTAGTCGGCGACGGTTTCTTCCGCCGCTCGCTCGCCGCCGAGCTCGCCGCCGCCGCCGCTGCGGAGCCGCCGCAGCTCGCCTGCATCCCGGGCCTCGTGCTCCCGGTCACGCTCGCCGCCACCACCACCACCCCGGCTGCCGCGCGGGCCACGCTCCTGGCCTGCGACGACCCCGCCGGGCTGGGCTTCGAGCCGCCGCCCCCGCCACTCGAGCCAGGGACTCTCGTGGTCAACGGCCGCCTCGCCGCGATCCTCGGCGCCGCGGTCGGCGACACGCTGGTGCTGCGGCTGCCGAAGCGGTCGGCCGTGCCCGCCGACAGCCCGCTCGGCCGCCGCACGCCGGAATCGGTCGGCCGCCGGCTTCGCGTGGCGGCCATCATCCCCGACGAGGGGCTCGGGCGGTTTTCGCTGCGGCCCACGCAGGCGGCCGAGCCGCTCGCGGTGGTGTCGCTGACAGACGCCCAGGCGATCCTCCGCGAAGGCGATGTCGCCAACGCCGTGTTCGTGATCGCATCGGGCACGTCGGCGGGCGATCTCGCCGCGTCGATCCGCTCCCGGTTGCAGCCGCGGCTGGACGATTACGGTGTCGTCGTCGAACCGATTGCCGCGGAGGCGGGCGCTCGGGCCGGTGGCTCCAGTCTCCGGCTCTCGAGCCGTCGGCTGGTGATCCCGCCGGAGATCGATCGGGCCGCGGCGCGGGTGCTGCGGCCGCTCGGGGGCGAGGCGACACTCGCCTTTCTGGCCAACGACATCGTGCCGCTCGACCGCGACGGCGAGCCTCGGGCGCGGATTCCCTATTCGACCGTGCTCGGCATCGACGCCGTCACGCTGCCCGGCGGGCCGCTCGTCGATGCCACCGGCACCCCGCTCGACGTGCCGCTCGACGACGAGATCATCGTCAATCGCTGGATGGCCGATGATCTCGCTGCCCAGGGGCGGCCCGTGGCGGCCGGGGATCTCCTCGTTGTGACCTCGTTCATGCCGGAAACCATCCATGGGCGGGTGGAGGAGCGGACGGAGAGCTTTCGGGTGGCCGGCGTGGCCGAGATGTCGGGGGGCGCGGTCGATCGCGCGCTGGTGCCCGAGGTGGAGGGGGTGACCGACGAGGCTTCGATCGCCGACTGGGATCCGCCGTTTCCGTTCGACGCCGCCCGCGTCCGCACGGTGCCGCCGCACGATGAGGACGACCGCTACTGGAAGCAGTATCGCGCCACTCCGAAGGCCTTCGTGTCGCTGGCGGCCGCGCGGCGGCTCGCGGGCAGCCGCTTCGGGACGACGACCGGCTGGCACGCTGCCGGCGATGCTGCCGCGGCCGCGGAGATCGCGCCGCGGATCGCCGCCGGCATCGACTCTGAGCGGGCCGGCATCCGGGTGCTCGCCCTGCGGGCCGAGGCCGAGGCCGCCGCGCGGGGCTCCACCCCCTTCGGCGGCCTCTTTCTCGCCCTCTCGTCGTTCGTCGTGGTGGCGGGCCTGCTGCTCGTCTGGCTGCTCTTCGGCCTGCTGGTCGCGGCGCAGGCGCAAACGCTCGGCACGCTGGCGGCGGTCGGCTTCCCGCCGCGCCGGCTCGCGGCGGTCCTGCTCTTGGTCGCCGGTGCCGCCGCGGTCGCCGGGGCTCTCGCCGGGGCGGTGCTCGGGCCGCTCTGGACGCGGCTGCTGGTGGGCGTGCTCGGCCGCGTGTGGGATCGCGACATCGCCGCCGGCTCGGCGGCCGTGTTCGCGCCCCAGCCACTCTCGATCGTCGCGCCTGCGGCGGGGGCCACCGCGACGTTCGCGCTGGCGCTCGCAGCGGTCGCGGTCGCGGCCGCGCGGGCAGGGCGGCAGTCGCCTGTGGCCCTCCTGCGGGGCGGCCTGCCGGCCGCCGGAACCATCCGCGGCGGCCGCACGCCGCTCGTCGTGGCCGCGATCACGCTGGCGATCGCGGGGGCCGCGGCGTTGGCCGCCAGTCGAGCCCCCGCCGATGCCGCGGTGGCGCTCTTTTTTGCGGCGGGGTTCGCCGCCCTCGCGGGCCTGCTCGCGGTCGTCCGGTTCGCCCTTGCGGCCCCGCCACACGGTCCTGCCCGGAGCCTGCTCGCGCTCGCCGGCCGCACGCTCGCCGCTCGTGCAGGCCGCGCCTTCTCGATCGCCGCGATCGTGGCCTGCGGCCAGTTTCTCGTGGTCGCAGTGTCGGCGTTTGCGGTGCGGCCGCCGGCCGATCCGGCCGATCGCCGGTCGCCCACGGGGGGCTGGACCACGATCGCGACCTTCGGCGAGCCGACCGCGGTCGATCCCACCGATCCGGCGACCCGCGGCAGCCTCGGCCTCTCCACGGAGCAGGATCGCGCCCTGGCGGGAACGGCGGTCGCCCTGCTGCGGGTGAGCGACGGTGACGACGCCAGCTGCACGAACCTCAACGCGACCACGAGGCCGCAGGTGGTCGGCGTCGGTCCGGCGCTGATCGATCGCGGCGGCTTCCGGTTTCTGGATCACCTCCCGCTCGATGCGACCGCCGCGGGCAATCCGTGGCGGCTGATCGAGCGGCTCGGCTGGGAGAAGGAAACGGCCGTGCCAGCGGTGCTCGATCAGGCGACGGCGCAGTGGGGGCTCAAACTCGGCGGCGTCGGCAGCCGCTTCACCCTCCCCGACGAGTCGGGTGACGACGTCGAGTTTCTGATCGTCGGCCTGCTCGAACCGGGCATCCTCCAAGGCCGCGTGCTCGTGTCCGAGAAGGCTTTTCAGCGGATCTTCCCCGCGCGATCCGGCTACGGCATGGCGCTGCTCGACGCCTCGGGCCTCGAGCGTGCGCTGCAGGGCACGCTGCCGGCGGCCGCGCGGGCCGCCTGGGCCGATGCGGGCGTGACGCTCGAGCCCGCCCTCGAGCGGCTCCGCGGGCTGCAGGCCGTGCAGAACACCTTCCTCGCCGGGTTCCAGTTGCTCGGCACGCTCGGCCTGCTCCTGGGCACGGCGGGCGTGGCGGCGGTGCAGATGCAGGGCGTGGTGGAGCGGCTCGGCGGCCTCGCGGTCTTGCGGGCCGTCGGCTTCACGCTCCGCCGGGTGCGAGCGCTCTTGGCCCTCGAGACGCTGGTCGCGGTGGGCCTCGGCATCCTCGCCGGCACGCTCGCGGGGGCCATCGCGGTCTGGCCTGCGGTGGCCGGGGGCACGGCGCGGCTGCCGCTGGTCTGGCTCGCGGCGTCGGCGGGGCTGACCCTCGCCGCGGCGCTCGTGGCCGGCGGGCTGGCGTCGGCCCGCACCGCGATTCCGGAGCGGCCGCGCGGGTGAGGCCCGCCCCCGCCCGCAGGAAATGGCCTCGCCGCCTCGGGCCGCGGGCGGATACGTTTTCCGGCATGCACATCGCCGTGATCCTGCCGCGCTGGGTCGGCGACGCCGTGATGGCGACGCCGCTGCTCCGTGCCGTCAAGGCGCACTTCGGCAGCCGGGCGCGGGTGACCGGCGTGATGCGGCCGGTGGTCGCGGACCTGCTCGCCGCCACGCCCTGGCTCGACGGCCACGTGCTCTACGACCGCCATGGCCGCCAGCCCGAGCAGCGGTTCGCCGCTGCGGCGCGGGCCCTGCGCCGCGACCGGCCCGACATCACGCTCGTGCTGCCCAACTCGCTCTCCTCGGCGGCCCTCGCGTTCGCAGGCCGCTCCCGGCGGCGCGTCGGCCAGGCGGGCCACCGCCGCCGCTGGCTGCTCACCGATGTCGTTCAGCCGCGGCGGACGGAGGCGATCGTGCCACCGCCGGTGGCCTTCATGGAGATCGCCGAGGCGATCGGCGTGCCGCGGGGCCCGCTCGATGTGGAGCTCGCGGTGGATGCCGGCCAGCAGGCCCGCGGCGACGAACTCCTCGCCCGGCTGTTTCCCGACCGCGACGGCCCGCTCGTGATCCTCAACGACAACAGCTCCAACGGCACGGCGCGGGCCTGGGGCGTGGAGAACCACGCCGCGCTGGCCCGGTGGCTTGCCGACCGCGTGCCGGGCGTGCGGGTGCTCGTGCACTGCGGGCCGGCCGATCGCGACCAGGCCCGGGCGATCGTGGACCGCGCGGCGGCGACGGCGATTCGCGGCCTCGGCGACGTGCCGGAGCTGCCCCTCGGCCTCTCGAAGGCGGTCTACGCGCGGGCCGACGCCGCCGTCTCGAGCGACAGCGGGCCGCGGCACATCGCCGCCGGCTTTGGCGTGCCCACGGTGGCCCTTCTCGGCCCCACCGACCCGCGGATCGGCCGGTCCGACCCGCAGCGGTGCGTGGAGATCCGGCGGACGCTTGCCTGCTCACCCTGCGATCGCGGCACGTGTCCGCTGGGGCACCACGACTGCATGCGGCTGATCGGCGTGGAGGAGGTGGGGGCCGCCACGCTCGCCGCGCTCGCCCGACGCCGGCCAGCGTGAGCGGCCGCAGGGGCGGGTATGATGGCCGCCGGAACGAGTCACCGAGGAGCGAGATGATGCTGCAGTTTCTGGGCATGCTGGCGGCGATTGGCCTGACCGCGATGTGCTGGGGCATGTATGGCCCCGTGCTCCACGTCGGCCGCGAAGACATGCACTCGCCGCTGCGGCCCTTCGTCTGCGTCGGCATCGCCTACTTCGTGATCGCCGTGCTCGTGCCGGCCCTGCTCTTGCTCAAGGGGGAAAAGGGCGCGTGGACGACGAAGGGCGTGGTCTGGAGCCTGCTCGCCGGCGTGGCGGGGGCCTGCGGGGCGCTCGGGGTGATCCTGGCGCTCCACTTCGGCGGCAAGCCGATCTACGTGATGCCGCTGGTGTTCGGCGGGGCGCCGGTCATCAACACGCTGCTCACGGCGGCGATGAACAAGTCGTTCGACCAGCTCAAGGCGCCGTTCCTCGCGGGGCTCCTGCTCGTGATCACGGGCGCGGTGACGGTGCTCGTGTTCAAGCCGCAAACGCCCCCGCCGCGGCCGGTCGCCGCCGCCACGGAGGCGGCCGAGGTCGCCGCGCCGGCGAAGCCCACCGTCGAGGCGAAGGCCGAGCGGCTCGTCGCCGTGCTGGCGTCGATCGCCCTGGCGATGCTCTCGTGGGGCTCCTACGGCCCGGTGCTGCACCGTGGCCAGGCCGGGATGCAGGGCAGTCGCCTGCGGCCGCTGATCTGCATCGGGGTGTCGTACTTCCTGATCGCCGTGCTCGTGCCGCTCGCCCTGCTCGTGCCGCTGGGCGACACCGGGCAGTGGAATGCCAACGGCGTGCTCTGGAGCCTCGGCGCCGGCTCGCTCGGGGCCTTGGGCGCGCTCGGCACGATCCTCGCCTTCACGCTCGGCGGCAAGCCCTTCACGGTCATGCCGGTCGTGTTCGGGTGTGCGCCGGTGATCAACACCCTCACCACCCTCGCGATGCACGAGGCGCGGCTCGACTCCGTGAGCCCGTTTTTCCTGGCGGGCATGCTCGTGGTGGCGGCCGGTGCGGCGACCGTGCTCGCGTTCGGCCCCCGGGGCCACGCGCCGGCGAAGCCGGCGTAGCGCCGAGCCCCCGGCCGCAGGTTTTCAAAAGTGGCCGCAGGTTTTCAACCTGCGGAACCAGCCATGTGCAGGTTGAAAACCTGCACCCACTTTCACGAGGTTGAAAACCTGCACCCACTTTCATGACGGCGATCGTACCGCTGACGCGGTTACGCTTCCTGGTTTGGCGATCGTACCGCTGACGCGGTTACGCTTCCTGGTTTGGCGATCGTACCGCTGACGCGGTTACGCTTCCTGAGGCCGGGCGGCGCAGGGCTCACGTGCCCCGCCGGCCGCCATACCAGGTGATGTGGTGCCGCGGCGCGAGCCGGACCCCGAGCCGGTGGCACTCGCGTGCCAGCCAGGCCGTCCGCGTCGCGAGTTCCTCCGGGGTCCGCGCCTGCGGCATGAAGAACACGCGGCTGCGATTGACGCCCGGCCCGAGGTCGTCGAGCCAGTCCGCCGCCTCGGCGAGATCGGCGGCGGTCTCGACCACGAACTTGAACTGGTGCGGCGCCGCGGCGAGCGCACGCAGCACATCGTCGCGCCGCCGGGCCGCGGCATGACGGGCGGCCCAGTTGCCCGGCGTGTCGGGGGGCGGGGCCGACGAGGCGAGCTTCGGGCTGATCGAGACGAGGTCGAAGAGCGGCCCGTCGGCCGCCGGCAGCACGGTGCCTGCGGTTTCGACGGTCACGTGAAACCCGTCGCGGCGCAGGCCGCTGGCCAGCGGGGCCACGTCGTCGAAGAGCAGCGGCTCACCGCCGGTGAGCACCACATGCCGCGGGGCGAGCGCCTCGACCGCCGCGCGGACCTCGGCGTTGCTCAGTTCCCGCCCCTCGGGCTTCCACGACGTGAAGGGCGTGTCGCACCACACGCAGCGGAGGTTGCAGCCGCTCGTGCGGACGAACGTCGAGGGGGTGCCGGCCAGGAGCCCCTCGCCCTGCAGCGACGCGTAAATCTCGGCGATCTTCATCGGATGCTCCGTGCTACCGCCACCGGGCCGGCTCGCACCGCGGATCGACGGCGCCGGCCGCGGCGAAGCCGGCCGCGCGGATCCGGCAGGAGTCGCAGGTGCCGCAGGGGCGGCCGCCGGGTAGCGGGTCGTAGCAGCTGGTGGTCAGGCCGTAGTCGAGCCCGAGCGAAAGCCCGAGCCGGATGATCGCCTCCTTCGAGAGGTCCACGAGCGGGGCGAGGAACTCGAGCGGCCGGCCCTCGACGCCCGCCTTGGTGGCGAGCGTCGCCATCCGCGCGAACGCCGCGAGGTATTCCGGACGGCAGTCGGGATAGCCGCTGTAGTCCACGGCGTTGATGCCGAGCACGATCGCCTCGGCGCCGCGGGTCTCGGCCATCGCCAGGGCGAGCGCCAGGAACACGGTGTTGCGGGCGGGCACGTACGTGATCGGGATGCCGTGGCCGATCTCGGTGTCGGAACGGTCGTGGGGCACGGCGATCCCGGGATCGACCAGCGCGCTGCCGCCGAAGGCGGCGAGGTCGACCTTCACCACCACGTGATCGTGGATGCCGAGCGCCCGGGCCACGTCACCCGCGGCGGCGAGCTCCACCCGGTGCCGCTGGCCGTAGTCCACCGAGAGGGCCGACAGCCGCAGCCCCCTGGCGACGGCCCAGGCGGCGGCGGTCGCCGAATCGAGGCCGCCGGAGAGGAGCACGACGGCCGTCCCCGGCGCGGCCCCCTGCCCTGCCCCGGCCTGCGAGGCTATCGTTTCGGCATCACCCATGGCACCTCCGCGAACATCATGACCTCATCCACCGCACCGTCCCGCTCCCAGCTCGAAACCTTCGCCAACCAGTTTCCGGGCCGAGATTATCTCATCGAGATCGTCTGTCCCGAGTTCACGAGCGTCTGCCCGAAAACGGGCCAGCCCGACTTCGGGACGCTCACCTTCCGCTACGTTCCGGACCAGACCTGCGTCGAACTCAAGAGCCTCAAACTCTACCTGCAGGCTTTTCGCAACGAGGGGATCTTCTACGAGAACGTCACCAACCGCATTCTCGACGACCTCGTGGCCGTGCTCCAGCCCCGGCGGATGACGCTGGTGGCCACCTTCACGCCGCGGGGCGGGATCAGTTCGCGGATCGTGGTGTCGCATCCGGCCGCCGAGCACCTCGCGTCGGTCTGAGGGCTCGCGGCCGGCGGGGCCGCCGCGGTTTTTCCCCCGGCCCGGGCGGCCGCTACCTTTCTGTTCCGAAGCGGCGCACAATCGGGTCTGTGCCGTCCCATTCTCTGCAGGTTCATCCATGCCGCAGCCCGCCGTCCTTCTCTCCGCCCTCGCCGACGAGGCCGCCTTTCACCTCTCGGCCGTCGAGCAGTTCTCGGCGCTGGCGGCGCTCGGCCTCGAGTACTACAGCCTGCGGAACATCGATGTGGGCAAGGGCGTGAAGAACGTCATGAAGCTCACGCTGCCGGAGATCCAGAAGGTCCGCCACCTCGAGGACGAGTATGGCCTCAACGTGGCCTCGATCGCCTCGCCCATCGGCAAGGTCAAGCTCCTCGACCAGGCCGACGGCACGAAGAACGCCTACGTGCCGTTCAAGCAGTATCTCGCCAAGGACGTGGCCAAGGCCTGCGAGCTCGCCCACGCCTTCGAGACGAAGCTGATCCGGGGATTCTCCTTCTATCCCCCCAAGGACGCCAAGCCCGAGGACCATCTCGAGCAGGCGGTGGAGCAGATCGGCCGGATCGCCGAGGCCTGCCACCGGTCCGACCTCACGTTCGGGCTCGAGGTGGAGGCCAACCTCGTGGGCCGCACCGGCCAGCTGCTCGCCGAGATTCATCGCCGCGTGAACCATCCCGGGCTCGTGCTCGTGTTCGACGCCGCCAACCTGATCGTCCAGGGCTTCTCGACGGCGGAGGTCTGGAAGCAGTGGGAGGCGATGAAGCCCGGCCTCGGCTGGGTGCACATCAAGGATTACCGCCCCGTGAAGGCCGCCGCTCGCGGCAAGCACGTCGAGGAAGACGCCCTCGCCCACTTCGTGCCGGCCGACGTCGGGGCCGGCGGCCACGAGAAGATCCTCGCCGACCTCCGCGGCATGCTGCCCACGCTCACCAAGAAGCTCGCCCGCCGCGGGATCCCCGGCGTGTTCCTCGATCTCGAGCCGCACGTCCGCGGCGGCGGGCAGTTCGGCGGCACGAGCGGTCCCGATGGCATGGGGATCGCGGTCCGCAGCCTGTGCCGCGTGCTCGACAAAGCCAAGGTGGCCTACCACCTCCGCGACTTCGCCGACCTGCTGGCGGCCCGGGGCATGTGACGGGATTGGCGAGCCGAGGATCGGCGGCAGCAACTCACGGAGCAGGCAGCATGAGCGACGTCACCGAGCCTGGCAGCTACTTCGTCGCCAACTACCCGCCGTTTGCGCGGTGGACGACCGCTGCCGTGCCAGAGGTGCTCGCGGCCTTCGCAGCGCCGCCGGCCGCGGTGCCGCTCGGACTCTATCTCCACGTGCCCTTCTGCCGGAAGCGGTGCAAGTTCTGCTACTTCCGCGTCTACACCGACGTCGCCGCCAGCGACGTGGAGCGGTATTCGCTGGCGCTCGCCCGCGAGGCCGGGATCGCGGCCGCGCAGCCGGCGGTGACGGGCCGATCGCTCCGCTACGTCTACTTCGGCGGCGGCACGCCGTCGTTCCTGTCGGTGAAGCAGCTCGAGCGGCTGGTGGCCGGCATCCACGAGAGCTTCGGCTGGGACGACGCCGAGGAGGTGACGTTCGAGTGCGAACCCGGCACGCTCTCGGAGCCCAAGGTGCACGCGCTCAAGGCCCTCGGCATGACGCGGATCTCGCTCGGGGTGGAAAACTTCGACGACGGGATCCTCGAGGCCAACGGTCGGGCCCACCTCTCGGCCGAGATCCTCCGGGCCTGGGACTGGATCAAGGCCGCCGGGTTTCCCAGCGCCAACGTCGACCTGATCGCGGGGATGGTGGGCGAGACCGACGAGACGTGGGCAACCACGGTAGAGAAGACGCTGGCGCTCGAGCCCGACAGCGTGACGATCTACCAGATGGAACTCCCCTTCAACACGGTGTTCGTCAAGGACGCCAAGGGCGAGGGCCGCGACGTGCCCGTCGCCGATTGGGCCACGAAGCGGCGCTGGGTGGGCGAGGCCTTCGACCGGTTCTTGAGTCGCGGGTATGCGGTGTCGAGCGGCTACACGCTGGTCCGCGACCCGGCGCGAGTCCAGTTCCGCTACCGCGACATGCTCTGGGAAGGGGCCGACCTCGTGGCGCTGGGAGTGGCCAGCTTCGGCCACCTCTCGGGCGTGCACTACCAGAACGAACCCCACTGGGATCCGTATCTCGAGGCGGTGGAGGCGGGCCGACTGCCGGTTCATCGCGGCCTGCGGCCGACGCGGCGGGAGCTGTTGATTCGCGAACTCGTGCTCGGCCTCAAGAAGGGCACCGTCGACACGCGGCGGCTGGCGGCGAAGTACGGCGTCGATCCGCTCGTCGAGTGGGAGGTGGCCTGGACGCGTCTGGAGCGCGAGGGCTGGCTCGAGAGGCGGACGCCGCATCCCGTCCTGACCCGCGCGGGATTGCTGCGGGTGGACGCGCTGCTGCCGGCGTTTTTCGAGCCGGATGCTGTGGAAAAGCCGGGGGCCTGACGATTCCAAGACTCGACACCCAGCCGTCGTGCTCCTAGGCTTCTGCAGGCGGTCCGGCAGCGCACCGCTCCCTCCTGCCCTCCTGAGAGAAGTCTCGTGCACCATCTGGCGGTCGACTCGAATGCCGGGGCCGCGGTTGCGGTGCCCACGACCGGACCCTCCCACTCCTGTCCCGGCACACGGCAGCTCCGCGATCGGCTGCGGGCGATGGCGGCAGATTGCGTCGCCTCGTGGAAGGCGGAGGGCATGCCTCCAGCCGCCCGGACGGCGGCCGGGCTTCGCGAACACGCCGAACGGATCGTGCGCCGGGCCGGAGCGCCGGGCGAGGTGGTCGGCTGGACGATGGTGGCGCTCGTCTCGGAGCACTGGCGGGATCGGCTCGCGGCCGTGGCCCCCGGCAAGCGACTCCTCCTGCTGCCCGATTGCCCGCTGGCGACCGACGCGGCGGGCACCGGCGTGCCGCACGTCTGCGGTCCGTCGTGCGGGATCGCCACGATCTGGGCGGCGGCCCGCGATCAGGGCTGGGTCGTGGAATCGACCTCACGGGCGGTGGCCGCGATCGGGTCGCTGCTCACCGGCCAGTACGACGGCGTGCTCGGCGTCGCCCGGCTCGCCGACCTGGAGAAGGCGTTCGCCATGCTCCCCGCGTTCGCGCTGCCGATCGCGGCCGTGCCCTACCAGGCTGTCCCGGCAGGCGCCGGCTCGTGCGCCGCGGCACTCTCGGCGGCTGCGATCGACGTTGACTGGGTGCTCGGGCTGCTCGGCGTGGCCGGCGGTGATTCGGCGCCGGTCGGCGATTATCTCCCGCTGCTCCGCGAGGCCGCGGGCATGTTCGAGGCCGACGCGATCCAGTCGCTGGCGGATCGGCTGGGGATGCCGGGCGTGCTCGGCGGCGCTGCCGAGGCCCCGGCGGCTTGGAAGCCGCTGGATGCCGCTGCCGGCATGTCGGCCGACTTCCTCGCCCGGGGCGGCAAGTTCCTGCGGCCGTTCGTCACGCTCGCCGCCTTCGATGCCGTGACCGTCGATCTCACCGGGCGTGCGGGAGCCACGGCGGCGGGCTTCGCCTCCGATTCGAGCGTGGCTCGCGATTCGGCCAAGGCGGCGGCGGTCGCCATCGAGATTTTTCACAAGGCGTCGCTCGTCCACGACGACATCGAGGATGCCGATCAGGTTCGCTACGGCCGCGCCACGCTGCATGAGGAAGTCGGCGTGCCCTCGGCGATCAACGCCGGTGACTACCTGCTGGGCGTGGGCTACCGCATCATGGCCTCGCTGCCGGGCCTCGACGCGGCCACGATCCGCGACGCGGTGGCGATCCTGGCGGACGCGCACGTCAGGCTCGCGCGGGGCCAGGGGGCGGAACTCTGGTGGCGGGACCGCGGAGCCGCGGCCGCGGCCGCCGGGCTGCTCACGCCGCGAGAGGCGCTGGAGATCTACGGCCTGAAGACGTCGCCGGCGTTCGAGGCGGCCGTGGCCCTCGGGGTGCGGCTGGCGGGGGCGCTGCCCGAGAAGGTGGCCGCGATCGATCGCTATGCCCTGCACGTCGGCGCGGGCTTCCAGGTGCTCAACGATCTCAAGGACTGGGCAGGCGATCTGGAGAATGACCGCCGCGCCGCCGGCGACCTGATGGGCGGCCGGCCGACGGTGCTGTGGGCGCTCGCCGTCGAGAATCTCGGCGCGGCCGACCGCGCCGCGCTGTTCGAGGCTTCGGCCCGGGCCCGCCACTCGGGCGACGCCGCGGCTCTGGGCGAGGTGCGGCGGCTCTACGACCGGGCCGGTGTCAGCGCGAAGGCTGCGACGATCGCCGCCGAGCAACGCCGGCTCGCCGCCGAGGCCGTCGCTGCCTGCGGCCTGCCGCGGCTTCGCGAGGTGCTCGAGTTCCTGCTCGATCTCGCCGTGCCGGCCGGGGCGACGGACCCGCGATGACGTCGGTGCCCACGCCGCCGAGCGATGCCGACGCGGTGGCCCGCGGCCTGGGGCTCGTCGGCCTGTTCTGCCCCGACGTCGCATCGTTCGGGACGATCACCCCCGTCCGGTCCGCCGACCTGCCGGACGTTGACCGGGCGTTGCTCGATCATCGCAGCCACATGACGGTGACGATGGAGCGGCATCATGGCTGCCCGCTCGGCGTGCGGGTGCTGGCGGAACGGAAGGGGGACGGGGAACGCTATGCCCGCGAGATCCTCCTGGTCCGGCCGGATGGCCGCGCCGTGCAATACGGCATCGTGCGGATCGACCTCGCCGCGGTCGATCCGCCGACCGCGGCTGCCATTCGCCGTGGTGCCGTGCCGCTGGGAAGAGTCCTCATCGAGGCCGGGCTGCTCTGCGACGTGACGCGAGTGAGCCTCGTGCGGATCGAGCCCGGCAGCCATCTCCGCGAGGTGGTGCAGGTGGCGGCATCCCTCAGCGGCCGCGTGGCGGAGATCCTCGTCGGCGGGCAGCCGGCGATCGAACTTCTCGAGGTCGTGGTGCCGGCGTGATGCTGAGCAGACGCGGTGGGATCGGATTCCTGGGCGCGTTCGGTGGCTTCGCGCAAAATCCTTGCGGGCAAGGCGTTTGCGGCGACTGGGTCGATATTGACTCGCCTTGGAAGCGACCTGTAGAGTTGGGTCGTCTGGCAAGGATGGCATGCACGGAGGCAGGACGAGGAACGGATTTCTCCTTCCCCTTCTTTCCCCGCCTGTCGGGAATCCTTGCGGGCCCCGGTTCGAAACACCCGTCGGCGTCGGTAGCACGGAGTGCGAAGTCGGCGAGCGTTCGGGTGGACTGGTTGAGTGTTCCTGGCAAGGAGGCCTAGGCGTTCGGGGCTGAGTCGCCGGTGAGGAGGCCCCGGGCACCGTTTTTGACTAGCTGCACCACGGCTAGGGAGAGGGTGGTCAAACACATGCAAAAGACCGTTTATACAACTGGCGAAGCCGCCAAGATCTGTAAGGTGAGCCAGCAGACGATCATCCGCTGCTTCGACTCGGGGCAGCTGAAGGGATTTCGCGTGCCGGGCAGCCGGTTTCGCCGGATTCCGCGGGATCAGCTGTTCCTGTTCATGCGGGACAACGGGATTCCGACCGACGCCCTCGAGAGCGGGCGGCGGAAGATTCTCGTGGTTGACGACGATCAGGATCTCGTCGAGTTGATCACCGACGTGCTCGAGCGGGACGGCCGCTTCGAGACGCGGAGTGTCAACAACGGCTTCGACGCCGGCATGATGGTCAAGGACTACCGTCCCGATCTGATCGTGCTCGATGTCATGCTGCCGGATATCAATGGCAAGGAAGTCTGCCAGCGGGTTCGCAGCGACTCCACCATGGACGAGGTGCGGATCATCTGCATCTCCGGCATGTGCGAGCCCGACAAGATCGAAGACCTCAAGGCGTCGGGGGCCAACGAGTTTCTCCAGAAGCCCTTCGAGGCCGAGATGCTGGTCGATCGGATCTGCGGCCTGCTCGACATCGAGTCGGGCGTGGCCGGTTCCGGATCCTGAGCGGCACGGTGCGCAGTGGTTTTTGCCGGGCCGCCCGCGTCCCCCGGGGACGCGGGCGGCCCTGAGCATTCTCGGGAGGCGCGGCCATGGATGGTGCCCGGTCGGGTGGTTCCGCGTTCGACGCGGCGGTGTTCGAGGCCCGTCTCGAGGCGGTCCGGGCGTTCGCCTACGGTGCGGGACACGAGATCAACAATCCGCTGGCGAACATCGCGGCCCGCGCTCAGGCCCTGCTCGTTGATGAGCGCGATCCGGAGCGGCGGCGGAAGTTGGCGACGATCGTCGATCAGGCTTTCCGGGCCCGAGACATGATCGGCGGGCTGATGGTGTTCGCGCGACCGCCGCGGCCGAGCCTTGCCGACGTGGACCTTCGCGAGGTGCTGCGGTCGGTGGTGGACGCCGTCCGGCCCGCCGCGGACGCGAAGGGCGTGCGGGTCGACTACGCGCCTGCGCCGGCGCCGGTGATGGTCAGGGTCGACCCGGCCCAGGTGGGCGAGGCTGTTCGGGCTCTCGTCACCAACGCCGTCGAGGCGGCCGACGAGGCGGGCCGCGTCGCGATCGAGGCCTCATCCGACGACGCCGGCTGCCGGCTGACGGTGGCCGACGACGGCCCCGGCATGGACGGTGAGTCGGCGCGGATGGCGTTCGATCCATTCTTTTGCGGCAGGGATGCGGGCCGCGGGATCGGGCTCGGGCTGCCGAAGGCGCTGCGGCTGATCGAGTCGAACGGCGGCAGACTGGCCATCGACTCCCGCCCCGGTAAGGGCACGCGGGTAGTCGTCACCCTGGCCGAGGTCGGCGGCGGCACGGCGATCGGGGCGCGGGGGCCGTAAAGTCGACCCAGCCTTCCGGAATTGCCGCCCGTTTGGCCCAGGTCCTGCCGTCGCTCCTGGGTCGCCCGTCCTCGCCGTTCGTCCGCCCTTGTCGCGTTGACCCGCGGTTCTCTATTCTCCGGCCTGTTTTTTGGTTTCGGGCGAAGGATCGCCCGCTTGGCTCGCAACAGGGATGGACGCATGACCTTCACCGGACCCGTCGCCGAAAGCCTTCCCGCCGGGACGGCCTCCTCGTCGGCCGTGACGTTCGAGAGCGAAGCCCCCCGGACGTCGAGCCCGCCGCGGCCCTTCCGCCGTGCCGTGGCCAGGGCCTCCGTGGACGATGCCGACGCCGAGCAGGCGATCGCTCGCACGGCGGCCTGGCTCCTTGATCACCAGGCGGCCGACGGTCACTGGCGGGCGCCGCTGGAGGGCGACACGATTCTGGAGAGCGAATACCTCCTGCTGCTCGCCTGGGCCGGGCGGCTCGACGATCACCGCGTGCGGGGGGCCGCCGACCGCATTCTCGCCGAGCAGCTGCCCGATGGCGGGTGGGCGATCTATCCCGGCGGGCCCGTGGATGTGAGCGCCAGTGTGAAGGCCTATTTCGCCCTCAAGCTCGTCGGGCACGCGGCCACGGAGCCGGCGGTCATGCGGGCGCGGCAGGCGATCGCCAAGGCCGGGGGCCCGTGGGCGGTCAACAGCTTCACGCGGTTTTACCTCGCGCTGCTCGGACAGATGCCCTACGCCGCCTGCCCGGCCGTTCCGCCGGAAGCCGTTTTGCTGCCCCACTGGTTTCCGGTGAATCTCTCGTGCGTCTCGGCGTGGTCCCGGACGATGATCGTGCCGCTCTCGCTGATGTGGGCCTTCAAGCCGCTCCGCGACGTGCCTGCAGACCGTGGCATCGCCGAGCTCTTCGGCGACGCTGACGGCCCGCAGCCGCCGGTCGACACGAGCTTCTGGGCCCGCTTCTTTCGCGGCTTCGACCGGCTGATGAAGGGCTGCGAAGCGCTGGGCCTGACGCCGCTGCGGCCGCGGGCGATCCAGGCCTGCCGCCAGTGGATGCTCGACCGGTTCGAAGGCAGCGACGGTCTGGGCGCGATCTTCCCGCCGATGGTCTGGAGCATCATCGCCCTGAAGTCGATGGGCTGCCGAGACGACGATCCAGAGGTCGCCGAAGCCTGGCGCCGGCTCGACGGGCTCGTGGAGCGTGAGGCCGACGGCACCACGCGGCTCGAGCCCTGCCGCTCGCCCGTGTGGGACACGGCGATCACGACGATCGCGATCGTCGAGTCGGCGAGCGTCGGCGGGGCCCGGCCCGAGGCCCGCCGCGCCGCGGAGCGGGCCGTCGATTGGCTCTTGGCCAACGAGATCCGCTTCGTGGGCGACTGGGCCGATCGCGTCGCGGCGGAGCCCTCCGGCTGGTGCTTCGAATACGCCAACCGCTTCTATCCGGACGTGGACGACACGGCCATGGTGATGATCGCGCTGGCGACGTGGCGGGATTCGCCGCTCGCCGATCCCGGCCGGGTCGCCGCGGTCGAGGCCGCGATCGCCCGGGCGTCGTGCTGGATCGCGGCGATGCAGAACACCGACGGCGGCTGGGGGGCCTTCGACCGCGACAACACCAGCGAGTTTCTCTGCAAGGTGCCGTTCGCCGACCACAACGCGATGATCGATCCGAGTTCGCCCGATCTCGCCGGCCGCGTGCTCGAGGCCTTCGGGAAGATCGGCCTCCGGCCCGGCCATCCGGCGGTCGATCGCGCCCTGGCGTATGTGCGGCGGTCGCAGGAGGCCGATGGCAGCTGGTACGGCCGTTGGGGCGTCAACTACGTCTACGGCACGTGGCAGGTGCTCGAAGGCCTCCGGGCCATCGGGATTCCCGCCGACGATCAGGCGGTGCGGTGCGGAGCCGAGTGGCTGGAGACCTGCCAGCAGGCCGACGGCGGCTGGGGCGAAACGCCCGAGAGCTACGCCGATCGCAGTCTCGCCGGTACGGGTACCCCGACGGCCTCGCAGACGGCCTGGGCCGTGGCGGGGCTGATCGCCGCCGGCCGGGACGAGTCAGCCGCCGTTCGGCACGGCGTCGATTGGCTCGTCGCCCGCCAGGAGGCCGACGGCACCTGGAAGCAGCGGGAGTTCACCGGCACCGGCTTCCCCAAGGTGTTCTACCTCAAGTATCACTGGTATCCGATCTACTTTCCGCTGATCGCGCTTGCCCGGACGCTCCGGGCGGCGACGACGGCACGCCGGGAGATGGTGGCATGAGCGTGCCCGTCGGTCAGATGATGGCGGTGCTGCGGCACGTGGCCGTGCAGCGGCTCCGCGGCACCGACCGCTACCCGCTCGTGCTCATGCTCGAGCCGCTCTTTCGCTGCAATCTCGCCTGCGGCGGCTGCGGCAAGATCCAGCACCCCGTCGAGGTGCTTCGCTCGCACCTCACGCCCGAGCAATGCTTCGCCGCCGTCGAGGAGTGCGGCGCGCCGATCGTGTCGATCCCCGGCGGCGAGCCGCTGCTCCATCCACAGATCGTGGAGATCGTCGAGGGCATCGTGGCCCGGCGGCGGTATCTCTATCTCTGCACCAACGCTCTGAAGCTCGAGGAGATGCTCCCTCGGTTCCGGCCGTCGCCCTACCTGGCCTTCTCGGTGCACCTCGACGGCCCCCGCGAGGAGCACGACCACGCCGTCTGCCGCGAGGGCGTGTTCGACGCGGCCGTGGCGGCGATCCGCGCGGCTCGCCGAGCCGGCTTCCGCGTGACCACCAACTCGACGCTCTTCACCGACGCCGACCCGGTCCGCTACCGCGGGTTCTTCGACGAGGTGATGGCCCTCGGGGTCGAGGGGATGATGATCTCGCCGGGCTACTCCTACTCGAAGGCCCCCGATCAGGATCACTTCCTCTCGCGGCGGCGGAGCCAGTCGCTCTTCCAGCGGATCCTCGACGCGGCCCCGGCCCGCTGGAAGTTCAACCAGTCCCCGGTGTTCCTCGAGTTCCTCAAGGGGGACTGGGAGCTCGAGTGCCGCCCCTGGGGCACGCCCACCTACAACCTCTTCGGTTGGCAGCGGCCCTGCTATCTCCTCGACGAGGGCTATGCGACGACGTTTCGCGAGCTGATGGAGGGGACCGACTGGGATCGCTACGGCCGGGCCAGCGGCAATCCGAAGTGCGGCGACTGCATGGTGCACTGCGGCTACGAGCCGGCGGCGGTCGAGGCCACGTTCGGCTCGCTCGGCGGCCTGCTGGCCACGGCGCGGCTGATGCTGCTCGGCCCGCCGCGGCGAGGCCGCGACGAGGCGCCGCCCAGGCCCGCTCCGGGGCCGCGGCTCCAGCCGAACGGGCTGCCGGCATTGCCGGTGATCGATCCGGTCGGCTGAGGGCGTGCGACGGGGCATGGTCAGCCCCGAGCGGGGGCGGCCAGCTCGAGCGGAGCCCCCGCAGGTTGAAAACCTGCGGCCACTTCAGGCACGGAGCCCCCGCAGGTTGGAAACCTGCGGCCACTCGGCGTGGCTCAGAGGCAGCGCTCGCGGACCATGCGGGCGGCGTCGAGGGCGGCCCCCCGCGCTCCGGCCGAGTCGCCCGTGGGCATCACATGGATCGGCAGGCTCGCCTGCTCCTCCCGCTGCGACGGCATGCCCGCCCGGATCTCGTCGAGGAACCAGCGGCGAAACTCGGCGCTCGTCTCCACCGCCCCACCGCCCACGATCAGGGCGTCGGGATCGAAGACGTTGATCATCTCGTCGAAGAACAGGCCCAGGGCGTGGGCCTGCACGCGGAAGATGTCGCGGCACATCGTGTCGCCCCGTTCCGCCAGGCCGCGAACCTTCTTGGCCGCCACGTCGATTTCGTCGGCCGCGAGCGGATGCCCGGGATTCCGGGCCAGGAAGTGGGGCAGGAGCGTACGGCGGATCGCCGTCAGGGAACAGAGCGACTCGAGATCGCCGACGCGGCCGCAGTTGCAGGCCGGCACGACCCCCTCGATGCCGGGCACGGCCCCGTGCGGAATCAGCACGTGGCCGAGCTCACCCCCGAAGCCGTTGCGGCCCGTGACCACGCGGCCTCCCACGATCACGCCGCCGCCGAGCCCCGTGCCGATGATCGCCGAGATGCTGGTGGCCGTGTTGTCGGAGCCGAAAATCGCCACGTGGCCCCAGAGCGCCGCCGCGTTGCCGTCGTTGAGGTAGGTGACCGGGAGGCCGAGCCGCGACTCGAGCCCTGCCCGCATGTCGTAGCCGGCCCACGCCGGGTGGACGAAGTTCGTGGAGCCCTTCCGGCTGAGCACGCCCGCGGCGCTCGCCGGCCCCGGCGTGTCGAGGCCCACCGCGACGAGCTTCGTGCGCGCGACGCCCGCCCGCGCCGCCGCCATCTCGAGGCCGTCGGCGATCTGCCCGATGCAGGTCTCGGGCCCCTCGACGCTCCGCGCCGGATGCTCACAGAGCCCGTCGATGAGGAAATCGCCGCGCTCGTCGAGAAACGTGTAGTTGATGGCGGTGCCACCGAGATCGATACCGGCCACCACCTTTTCCGCGGGCGACATGGACGAGTCCTTTCCGGCTGCGGTCGAGGAGGTGTCGGGCGGGCCGGTCAGCCGGCGGCCTGCTCCGCGAAGCCCCGCTTCACCCGGGCGACGATCGCCCGCAGGCCACGGGTCCTGAGGATACCGAGCACGTCTGCGAGGCCCATGCGGTCGAGCACGTCGTCGGAGATCGTGGCCACGTCGGCCGTGGGGCGGCCGTTGATCGCCTCGGCGAGCAGGGCCACGAAGCCCTTCACCGTGGGCGCCTCCGGGGCCACCTCGGCGATCAGCCGGGCCGAGCCGTCCCGCGACTCCATCCAGAGAAACACCGGCGTCTGGCACTCGTGGACGCGGCGGTCCTCGATCGCCTTCCGCGCCTGGTAGTCGGCCGTCAGCGGCGGCAGGCCGTTCGCGAAATCGACGAGCAGCTCGAGCTTCTCTCGGGCGTCGAGATCGGCGAACTCGCCAACCAACTCGTCAAGGCGTTCCCGCACGCTCGCCATGGCTCAGGCGTGCATCGCCGGAGCCGACGTCGTGGCCACCGAGCCGCCCGGCTCCGCGCCCTTCGCGATCGGCACCCGCACGGCGTTGCCCCACTCCAGCCAGGAGCCGTCGTAGTTCTTCACGTTGCCGAATCCGAGGAGATACGTGAGCACGAACCAGGTCAGGCTCGACCGCTCGCCGATCCGGCAGTAGGCGATCGTGGGAGACCGCCGCTTCATCCCCAGCTCCTTGATGTAGAGCTTTTCGAGTTCCCGCACCGGCTTGAAGGTGCCGTCGTCGTGGCAATTCATGGGCCAGGGCACGTTCCGGGCCCCCGGGATGTGGCCCCCGCGGATCGCACCCTCGTTGGGGTAATCGGGCATGTGCATCCGCTCGCCGCGATATTCCTCGGGGCTGCGGACATCGAGCAACTGCTTGCCCGCCTTCGCGTGCTTGAGCACCTCGTCGCGGAGGGCTCGAATCGAGCCATCCTGCTCCTGGGCGGTGTACTGCGTGGGCGGATAGGAAACCCGCTCGTTCGACCACGCCCGGCCGTCGAGTTCCCAGCGCTTCCGGCCGCCGTTCATGATCCGGCAGTCTTTGTGGCCGTAGAGTTTGAATACCCAAAACGCGTAGCAGGCCCACCAGTTGTTCTTGTCGCCGTAGAAGACCACCGTCGTGTCGTTGGTGATGCCGCGGTCGGCGCAGAGTTTCTCGAACGCCGCGCGGTCGATGTAGTCGCGGACCACCTGGCACTGGAGGTCCACGGCCCAGTCGATCTCCACCGCCCCCGGGATGTGCCCCTGGAGGTAGAGGCCGCGATCCTCGTCGGACTCGACGATCCGCACCTGCGGATCGGAGAGATGCTCGGCCACCCACTCGGTCGAGACGAGCACTTCGGGATGAACGTAGTCGGCCATGGAAAGATCCTCGTCGGCAGGGCTGAAAATCCGCGGCACGGGAGGCAGTGCGGGTTGTTCAAGCGTTTCCAGCATCGTAGTCCATGCCCCGGGGGGCAGCAACGGCCCTCATGCCGCGCCGGAGTTTTGCTAGGATCGTCGACACGACAGTTTCCCACCCCATTTTTCGTCCCCCGAGCACCGTTTCTCCGATGGGTCAAGCTTTCATCTTCCAGATCAGCGACCTGAACAAGAAGTTCGGACAGCGCGAGCTCCTCAAGAACGTCAACCTCGCCTTCTATCCCGGCGCGAAGATCGGTCTCCTGGGCCGCAACGGGGCCGGCAAGAGCACGCTCATGAAGATCATGGCGGGGATCGACAAGGACTACGACGGCGAGGCCCGGCTGGCCGAGGGCTACACGGCGGGCTACCTGGAGCAGGAGCCGAAGCTCGATCCGAACAAGACCGTGTTCGAGAACGTGATGGAGGCCGTGGACCACTCGCGGGCCGTGCTCCGGCGGTTCGAGGAGATCAATGCCCGTCTCGGCGAACCCCTCTCCGACGCCGAGATGGACAAGCTCCTCGCGGAACAGGCCACCGTGCAGGACGAGATCGACGCCAAGAACCTCTGGGATCTCGACCGCCAGGTGGAGATTGCCATGGACGCGATGAACCTGCCCCCCGGCGACTGGGGCGTGACGAACCTCTCCGGCGGCGAACGGCGGCGCGTGGCCCTCTGCAAGCTCCTGCTCGAGAAGCCCGACCTGCTCCTGCTCGACGAGCCCACGAATCACCTCGACGCCGAGAGCGTCAACTGGCTGGAGCGGCATCTGGCCGAGTACACCGGCACCGTGGTCGCCGTGACGCACGACCGCTACTTCCTCGACAACGTCGCCAAGTGGATCCTCGAGGTCGATCACGGCCGCGGCATCCCCTTCGAGGGCAACTACTCGTCGTGGCTCCAGCAGAAGAAGGCCCGGCTCGAGCTCGAGGAGAAGCAGGCCAGCGCTCGCCAGAAGACCCTCGACAAGGAGCTGGAGTGGGTGCGGATGTCGCCCAAGGCCCGGCAGGCGAAGAGCAAGGCCCGCCTGGCGGCCTACGACAAACTGGCCGCGGAGCAGGCGGCCGTGCGGGAGCAAGACATCGAGATCTTCATCCCCGCCAGCCGGCCCCTCGGCGACCAGGTGATCGACGTCGACAACATCTCCAAGGCCTTCGGCGACAAGCTCCTCTTCGAGAACCTGTCGTTCAAGCTGCCGCCGGGCGGCATCGTGGGGATCATCGGCCCCAACGGCGCCGGCAAGACGACCCTCTTCCGGATGCTGGTCGGCGCGGAGCAGCCCGATTCCGGCACGGTCAAGGTGGGCTCCACGGTGGACATCGGCTACGTGGACCAGAACCGCGACGCCCTCGACCCCTCCAAGACGGTGTTCGAGGAGATCTCGGAGGGCCACGACACGATCGAACTCGGCAAGCGGACGGTCAACGCCCGCAGCTACGTCGCCAAGTTCAACTTCATGGGGCCGGACCAGCAGAAGAAGGTGGGGACGCTGTCGGGCGGTGAGCGCAACCGAGTGCACCTCGCCAAGCTGCTCCGGGGCGGGGCGAATCTCCTGCTGCTCGACGAGCCCACCAACGACCTCGACGTGGACACGCTCCGGTCGCTCGAGGAGGGGATCACGAGTTTCGCGGGCTCGGTGGTGGTGATCACCCACGACCGCTGGTTTCTCGACCGGCTGGCGACGCACATCATCGCCTTCGAGGGAGATGGTTACGTCCACGTCTGCGAGGGCAACTTCGAGGTCTACGAGCGGAGTCGCAAGGAGCGGCTCGGCCTCGCCGCCGACGAACCGCACCGCTTCCGCTACAAGAAGCTCACGCACTGAAGTGGCCGCAGGTTTTCAACCTGCGGATTCCTGCGCTGTGCTCTGCGCCGCCCGGGGCTGCCCATGCCCCGTCGCCGGACGTTCGCTTCGGGCATCCTGCCCTCCGCTCTCTCGATGCTGACCGCGCTTCGCCATCCTGGCTGCGCTTGTCAGCAAAGCCGGCTCCCGGGGCACGGGCAGCCCCGAGCTCTCCCTGCCCGAAGTGGCCGCAGGTTTTCAACCTGCGGCTTTACGCCATGGGGAGCCGGGCCGCCGACGCGGCTGCCCGGAGTTCCTTGGGCAGCGGGAAGTAGACGTCTTCCTGGCGGATCGACCGCTCCTCGACTTCGGCACCGTAGCGGTCACGCAGCCACGTCAGGCAGTCCTGCACGACGGCCTCGGGGGCGCTCGCCCCGGCGGTGATCACCACCGTCTCCGCGTTGTGGAACCAGGCCGGGTCGATCTCGTTGGCGCCGTCGATCAGATGCGCCGGAATGCCCCGCTCGCGGGCGAGTTCGGCGAGCCGCTGGCTGTTGGAGCTGTTCTGGCTGCCGAGCACGATCACAAGGTCGGCGTCCTCCGAGAGCAGGCGGACGGCCTCCTGGCGATTCTGCGTGGCGTAGCAGATGTCGTCCTTCGGCGGGCCGACGATCTGCGGGAACCGCTCCTTCAGCCGGTTGATGATCCGCGAGGCATCGTCCACCGAAAGCGTCGTCTGCGTGAGATAAGCCAGCTTGTCGTCGGGGCCGAACGGCAGCCGGTCCACGTCGTCCGGCGATTCCACGAGCGTGAACGCGGCCGGCGCCTGGCCGATCGTGCCGATCACCTCGTCGTGCCCCTCGTGCCCGATGAGCACGATCCGGTAGCCCTGACCGGCATACTTGATCGCCTCGAGGTGCACCTTGGTGACGAGCGGGCAGGTCGCGTCGATCGCCCGCAGCCCCCGCTCGGCCGCCACCCGCCGGATCTCAGGGGCGACTCCGTGGGCGGAGAACAGCAAGACCGCACCCTCCGGCACCTGCTCCACCGCATCGACGAACACCGCACCCTCACGGACGAACCGGTCCACCACGTGGCGGTTGTGGACGATCTCATGAAATACGTAGATCGGCGTGCCGTGGAGGCGGATCGCCGTCTCCAGCGTCTCGATGGCCATGTTGACGCCGGCGCAGAAGCCGCGGGGACTGGCGAGGAGGATCTTCATCGGGCTGTTCCGGCTCGGGGCGATGACGGGCGAGGGACCGCCGCCATCGGGTACAACGGTCGGGGCCGCCACCGCATCGTAGTGGAGGCGGCCAGAGGCGGCCAGACAGGCCGGTGGCCGGGCATGCCTGCCGCGGCGACCGAAAGCAGTGCATGCACGTCGGGACCCCACACACGCCGTCGTCGGAGCATGGCCAGGCGGCCGCCCGCGACCCCGTGGCGTGGCGGCTGGCGGTCGTGCCGGCGGCCGACGACCTCGCCGCCGCCGAGGCCTTCTGCCGCGCCGTGGCCCGGCGGCACTACGAGAACTTCACCGTCGCCACGCGGCTCGTGCCGCCGCGACTCCGCCAGCATCTCGCCAACGTCTATGCCTTCGCCCGCTGGGCCGACGACCTCGGCGACGAGTCGGCGACGCCGGCCGAGGCCTCCGCCGCGCTCGCGGCATGGCGGGAGCAGCTCGACGCCTGCTTCGCAGGCCGGCCGCAGCATCCGGTGTTTCTCGCCCTGGCCGAGACGATCCGGTCCGCGGGCCTCGATCGTGAGCCCTTCGCCGATCTGATCGCCGCCTTCGAGCAGGACCAGCGGCAGACGCGGTATGCGACCCGCGACGAGCTCGTCGGCTACTGCCGGCGCTCGGCCGATCCCGTCGGCCGGATCGTGCTGGCGCTGGAGGGCTGTCGCGACCCGCAGCGGGTGGCGATGTCCGATGCGATCTGCACGGGGCTGCAGCTCGTGAACTTCTGGCAGGACGTCCGCCGCGACCGGCTCGCGGGCCGGGTTTACCTGCCGCTCGACGACATGGCGCGGCACGGCGTGGATGAGGCGATGCTCGACGCGCCGGCCGCCCCCCCTGCCCTGCGACGGCTGCTGGCCGAGGAGGTCGAGTGGGCCCGGCGCTGCTTCGCCGCGGGCGCACCGCTGGCCGATGCCGCCCCCGCCGTGCTGCGGCCGGCGATCGCCATGTTCCTCGGCGGTGGCCGGGCCGTCGCCGACGCGATCGAGCGGCAGGGTTTCGACACGCTCGCGCGGCGTCCCACGGTGGGCCGCTGGACCAAGCTGCGGCTCGCGGCCGGCGCCTGGTGGCGATCCCGCGTGGCTGGCGGGGGCCGCGCATGACCACCCTGGCGGCCGACCACGCCGCGTGCGCGGCGATCCTCCGGCGCTCGGGCTCGAGCTTCGCCATGCCGATCGGGCTGTTGCCGGAGGCGAAACGCCGCGGCACGACCGCGCTCTATGCCTTCTGCCGCGTGGCCGACGACCTCGTGGACGACGAGGTCGATCGGGCCGCGGCCGCGGCCGCACTGGCCGCCTTCGCCGCCGCGACCGACGAGGCCCTCGCAGGCCGCCCGGTGGATGACCCGGTGCTGCGGGCCGTCGCCGACACGGTGCGCCGCTACGCGGTGCCCGAGCAGTGCCTGCGGGAGATCCTCGCGGGCGTGCGGATGGACCTCGACCGTGACCGCTACGAGACCCCCGCCGACCTCGAGCTCTATTGCAGCCGGGTGGCGAGCGCCGTGGGGATCGCCGCGATCCACGTCTGGGGATTCACCGACCCCGCCGCCCTCGACCTGGCGCACGACTGCGGCGTCGCCTTCCAACTCACCAACATTCTCCGCGACGTGCCCGAGGACCTGGGCCGCGGCCGGGTCTACGTGCCCCTGGCGGACTTCGCGGCCTGCGGCTGTCGCGTGGAAGACCTGCTCGCCGGGCGGATCGGCCCCGAGTTCGCCCGGCTTGCCGCGCTCGAGACCGATCGGGCAGCGGCGGGTTTCCGTCGGGCGACGGCGCTCGACGGGCTGCTCTCCACCGACGGCCGGGGCGTGTTTCGCGCCATGTTCGGCGTCTACCGGGCGCTGCTCGGGGCGGTGCGTCGCCGGGGCGCCGGGATCTTCACGACGAAGGTCAGGTCCTCGAAGCCGCGGCTTGTCTCGGCGGCGGTTCTGACGCTCGCCTGCGGCACGAGGATCTGGCGATGAGCGTCATGCGCCTTTCGGAGCCGCCGCATGTGATCGTCGTCGGCGGCGGGCTCGCCGGACTTGCGGCGGCGGCCGCGGCCACGGAGAGCCGGTGCCGCGTGACGCTGCTCGAGGCGCGGCGGCGGTGTGGTGGACGCGCGGCGTCGTTTGACGACCCGGTGAGCGGCGGACTCGTCGATGCCTGCCAGCACGTGGCGATGGGCTGCTGCACCAGCTTTCTCGATCTCTGCCACCGGGCGGGGCTCGACGATGCACTCCGCCGCGACCGGACGCTCTGGTTCATCGGCCCCGATGGCGACCGCAGCCGCTGCACGCCGTCGCGACTCCTCCCGGCCCCGCTGCACCTCGCGCCCCTGCTGTTCGGCATGCGGCATTTCTCGATCGGCGAACGAGTGGCGCTCGCGAGGGGCATGCTGCGGCTCGCCCGGCGCCGGATCGCCGACGCGGTGGTCGCACCCACGGCGCTGGAATGGCTGCGGTCGGTCGGGCAGCCCGAAAGGGTGATCCGACTCTTCTGGCAGCCCGTGATCGAGAGCGCGCTCGGCGAGTCGATCGACCTCGTCGGTATCGCCGCGGCCCGCAAGGTGGCCGTGGATGGCTTTCTCGCCCACCGCGCCGCGGCGGATCTGATCGTGCCCACCGAGCCGCTGGGCCGGCTGTTCGGCGAGCGGTTGGTCTGCTGGCTCGAGTCGGCGGGGGTGGCCGTGGCCACCGGGGCGGCGGTCACGGAGATCGAGCGATCCACGGACGGCCGCGTGGTGGCCGTCCACTGCGGGGCGGAGCGGCGGCCGTGTGCCGCGGTGATCGTCGCCGTGCCCTGGAAGGCAGCCGGCCGGCTGGTGCCCGATGTCGTGCCCGATGTGGACGATCGTCTGGCGGGTTCGCCGATCACCGCGGTGCACCTCTGGTTCGATCGCGACGTCATCGACGTGCCCCACGCGGTGCTCGTGGGCCGCGTCTCGCAGTGGGTGTTTCGGGGCGATCCCGGGGCCACCGCCCCCGGCCACTGCCAGGTCGTCATCAGCGCGTCGCGGGGGCTGATGCAGGGGGATCGGCGGGCGCTCGTCGATCAGGTGGTCGCGGAACTCCGCGAGGTGTTTCCCGCCGCCCGGTCCGCCGCTCTCCGCGAGGCGAAGGTCGTGACCGATCCCACGGCCGTGCTCTCCGTGCGGCCGGGCGTGGATGCCTGGCGGCCCGCCACGACCACCATGGTGCCCAACCTGTTTCTGGCCGGCGACTGGACTGCCACCGGCTGGCCTTCGACCATGGAGGGGGCAATCCGCAGCGGCCGCACCGCCGCACGGGCGGTGTGTCGGCACCTGGGGATCGACGAACCCGCCGCGGTGCCCGACCTGCCCAAGAACGCCCTTGTCCGCCTGATCGCGGCGGACTGACGCCCGCCCGCTGACTGACGTGGGGGCAGGTTTTCAACCTGCCCATGAAGGGGGCACGGGGGCAGGGATCCGCAGTGCTTGAAGTGGGGGCAGGTTTTCAACCTGCCCATGAAGGGGGCACGGGGGCGGAATTCCGCAGGTTGAAAACCTGCGGCCACGTGAAGACCTGCGGCCACGTGAAGACCTGCGTCAGCCGGCCTCGCGGATCGCTTCGGCCACCGCAGCGGCGAGCGTGCGCGAGTCCACGACCGACCGCTCCCAGAGCCGCCAGAAATCGACCACGGCAACGGGCCGACGGCCGACGGCTCCCACCAGCGTGCCGAGGCGTCGCAGGGCCGACTGCGGGCTCGCCAGCGATGCCACTTCGCCGGGCAGCGTCTCATGCGCGTCGTCTGAGATCACGCGGACCGCCGCGCACGGCACGCCGGCCGCGGTGGCGACCTCGGCCACGGCGTAGGTTTCCATGTCGACGAGCCGTCCGCCGGTCTGCTCGGCGAGCCGCTGCTTCATCTCGACGGTGGCGGCCACGGCATCCACCGTGACGATCGTCAGCGGCCCGTGGGCCGCTTCGCCAGGCGGAGCGACGAGCGCGAGTGGCCGGGTCGCGCCGTCGGTCACCACCGTATCGGGACGCACGGCCACCCCCCGCCGCAACGCGGGATCGAGGCCGCCCGCGAAGCCGGCCGAGACGAGCAGCCGCGGCTGGTGGCCAGCGACGAGCTGGCGGGCCGCCGCCGCGGCCGCGGCGCGGCCCACGCCGGCGATGCACCAGGCGATCCGCCGGGCCCCGAACACGCCGGTGGAAAACGTGAATCGGGCCCCGCGGGTTTCGTGGCGGTCGGCGACGAGCCGCTCGAAGGCGTCGGCCTCCACGGCCAACGCGAACACGACGGCGATGTCGGCGGGTGACGCAGCGGCGGGGGGATCGTTGGCGGTGGACGTTGGCATGCGGCGGAAGCCCTGTCCGCGCGCCCGATCACCACCACGACGTGCAGCGGTGCAGGAGGGCGACCGGGTTCCACCAGCATAGCCGCGAGTCGTCGCGGCAGGGGGTGGCGTCGCAGGGCTCCGTGGGCACCATCTTCACCTCGTACTTGGGCACCCGCTCCACCTTTTCGGGGCCGTCTGTCTTGTAGAACTTCTTCTTGACGATCACCTCGCCACACGGTGGATGACAGCGGCACTCGGGCGGTGGGGCATGCCATGCGTCTCGGCCACGGACGCAGGCGTGTTCGCATTTCATCGAGTAGACGGGCTTCGATGACTTCTTCTCGTCCCAGGTGCCACTGCAGACGGGGACACACTCCTGGCAGCCACCCGTGCAGCCTGAGCAGCCGGCGCGGGCCCGACTCGTCGCCACGGCCGCCACGGCCGCCGCGGCGAGCGTGGCGAGCAGGGCGCTGGCGAGCAGATGGTTCCAGGTGCGTCGCATGGGAATGCCTCCGTGCGGCCGAGGTCAGAAGTCGAACGCGAGTCGGGTGCCGAAACCGTGGATCCAGCCGCTGCCGTCGTAACTCGGCCACGGCACGACGTTGCCACCCACCTTGTTGAACGGCGTATTCGTGAAGTCGCGGTAGGTGAAGTCGTAGTTGAAGTAGACGCGGGCATTGGGGTTGAGCAGCCAGTTGAGCCCGAGCGTGCAGCCGTTGAGCACGCCGCCGTTGACCTCGCCGTCACTCAGGCAGAGGTAGTTGTAGCGCATGCCCACCTGCCAGGCCCCCTCGCTCAGGCTCAGCCGCCGGCCGGAGCCACCGCCACGGACGGCGTAGAAGTTGTTGTGCGGGACGGGGCGGTCGAACCGGTACTCGATCTTCGAGTAGGTGCGGCTCTCGCCGGTGAGGAAGTAGAGGACCTCCGCGTAGCCACTCTGGAAGTAGACGGTGCCGACCTTCGTTCCCGGCGGTGGCTGAATGCCGTTGGTCGCCAGCGGGCCGGCGGCGGTGGTGGTCGCGTTGTAGAGCCAGGAGCCGAAGTACTCCGACTGGAACGACCACGGTCCGTTGTTGCCGACGAACTCCAGGCCGATCATGTTCTGCCACGTGCCCTGGAGCAGGCCGGAGTCGGCGTAGATCGAGTTGAGCGGCCCGGGGGGGCCGTTGCGAATCGAACCCCGGCTGCGGAAGCGGACCGCGTTGATCGGGTCGCCGGTCGGCAGGCCGGTGACCGGATCGAACGCCGTGTACTGCCGCCGCGGCTCCATCGTCCGGCCGGAGATCGCCAGGTGCATCAGCTTTCGGCCCTCGTCCTCGTAGTACGGGAGATAGACGAGCCGGCCGACCGTCATGCTGCCGCCGCTGGAGTTCGAAAAGCCGAAGGGGTTGGTCGTGTTCTTGAACTCGCCCACCTGCCAGCCGACGTCGCCGTCCTCGGTGCTGTTGAGCACCTGGATGCCCGGCAGAAAGCCGTTGTTGAATGGGCCCTCGAAGGCGTCCTGGCTGAACGACCGCTCCATGAAGTTGAGCCAGCGGCTGCTCGTGAGATGCTCGTAGCCGTAGGGATCCTTCTGGTTGCCGACGCGGACCGTGCCCAGGATCGGGATCTCGCGAAGCTGGATCCAGAGGTCCGTGATCGCGGTCAGCGGCCCGGAGTCGCGTTCGGTGGGATAGGTCTCGTTGTTGACGTTGAGCTGGTTGACAAAGTCGTATTCCACCGCCCAGTCGTAGAACTCGTACATCCGCCCTTCGACGCGGAACCGGCCGCGCCGGAAGGCGACGGTGTCGGCCAGTTCGGGGTCGAGGCCGCCCTCGGTGGGGGGGCGGTTGGGGCCGGCCCCCGCCGAGAAGGCGACGGCATCCAGTTGGACGCGGCCGCCGACCTTGACCCTGAAGTCCTTCTGCTTCGACTCGGCCTGGTAGCCCGAAACCCATTTCGACGCGAGGTTGGTGTCGCTGCCAATCTCGTAGGGTTCGGGCGGCTTCTGTTCGTCTTTCTTCGTGGCGTCCTTGGTCTTGTCGGTCTCCTTGTCCGCCTCCGAGCCCTGCTTGTCCGGTTCCTTGTCGGGCTTCGCGGCCTCGGTCCCCTTCGCTGCCTCGGCAGACGGCGCGGGCAGGGCCTCGGCTGCCTTCTGGGACTCGAGTTCCTGAATCCGCCGTTCGAGCGCCGTCATCCGCTGGCGATCGGCCTCGACGGCCTCGGAGACGTCGGCAAACGAGCCGAACTCAGCCGCCACGCTCGGGATTGCCAGGGGCTGGGTGTCTGCGGTGTCGGCCACCACGAACGCCCTCTCCGCGGCCCAGCCGAGACGGGGTCCGAGATCCGGCGTCAGGTTCGCCAGGGCGAGTCCGGCCAGGACCATCACGATTTGACGCCTGCGGAGGCCGTCCATGGGTTCGCCCAGGTTGCCCAGTCCTTGGGGTCGCAGGATTCCGCAATCCTGACGCAATCGCGACCGTCTGTTTCATCGGCAGAGTCGTGGGCAGGCGTGATGGTTTCGGCATCACAAGCGGCGAGCGGTCGATCGCGGCCTGTTTCCGCCCGCGTCGCGGGTCGCGATGTCGCCGGAAGCCGGCAGGATGGGGGCTCTGGTCAGGCAGAGGCAAGCGGCTCGAGGGGCGGGGCTTTCACGCCGGCCGAAGGCTTGGCGGGGAGCCGTACGGTGACCTGCGTGCCCTCGCCGACCCGGCTGGTGATCCCGATCGTGCCCCCGCACGAGTTTGCGATCGACCGGCAGATCGACAGTCCCAGCCCTCCGCTCCGGCCGCTCGAACCGGGCGTCCGGGCCGGGTCGGCCTTGAAGAACCGGTCGAACACGTGGTCGAGATCGCCGGCAGCGATCCCCGAGCCGGTGTCGGTGACCGTCAGGATCGACCAGCCGCCGGCGACGACGGCCCGGACCTCGATCGTGCCTCCCGGAGGCGTGAATCGGATCGCGTTGTCGAGCAGGTTGCTCACGAGCCGCCGCAGCTCGACGGGATCGCCGCAGGCATCGACGGGGCCGTCGGCCGAAATGCGAAGCCCGACCCCCTTCTCCTCGGCGACCCCGGAGAACATCGCCTCGGCCTGCCGAACCACGGTCCGCAGGTCGATGACCGCATGGAGGGGCGATTGTGCCGGACTCCCCGACTCCGCCAGCAGCAGCAGGTCGTTGGCGACCTTCGAGAGGTGCCGAGCCGCCTCGAGCATGTCGTACAACTCGTCCTGCTCCGCTTGGGTGGCGTCGGGCCGGGCCGCCGCCACCTCCAGGGAGCCCTGCAGCCCGGCGAGTGGGCCGCGGAGTTCGTGGGCCGCATCGGCGACGAACTGCTCCTGCGCCTTCACGTGGCGGGCGACCCTGTCGAGCAGGCCGTTGATGGTGCGGGCGAGCAGGTCGAGCTCGTCGCTCGTGTCGCGCACCGGGAGGCGGTCGGCCAGGCGGGTGGGGCTGAGCCGCTCGGCGATGTGGAGCATCGACCCCAGCGGCTTCGTGGCCCGGCCCGCGAGCCAGTAGGCGGCTAGCGGCGTGATCAGCGTGAGCCCGAGGCCCACCGTGGTCAGTAGGCGAATCAGGCCGGCGAGGCTCTCGTCGAGCCCGGTCGTGTAGGTGCCCAGCCGCACGAGATACGACGGGCCGGTCGTGCGATCGACGCGGGTGCGGACGTAGCGAAACTGACCAACCTGCCGGACCGTCTCCGCCCGCTCGACGTCGGCCGGCGGATAGTTGGCGACCTCTGCGGGGCAATGGTCGCTCTTCCAGATCGTGGTGCCATCGGAGGCGAGCAGATGGAGGAACCATCCTCGCTCCTCGTGGCTCGCCACCTTGCGCCGCAGCTCCGCCACGATCGGCGCCTCATCGCCGCCGAGTTCCCGGATCGCGAGCGCGACCTCCAGGCAGGCGGCGCGGAGCTCGGCGTCGGCGTCGGCGTAGAGCGCCTTGCGGGCAGCGAACCGGACGGCCAGCAGCGTGGTCGCCGTCAGCAGGATCACGACCGCCGTGTTCCAGAGCGTCAGCCGGGTGCGGAGCGAGGTCTTCCGCAGCCGCTCAATCGGTCGCCAGTGCATAGCCGCGGCCCCGGACCGTCTGGATCATCGACACCGCGCGGCCCTTGTCGACCTTGCCACGGAGCCGGTTGATGTGCACCTCGATCACGTTGGTGGGGCCGTCCCAGTCGAAGCCCCAGACGTGCTCGCAGAGCATCTTCCTGGTCACGACCTGCCCGTGGAACCGCATCAGCAGTTCGAGGATGTTGAACTCCGTCGGCGTGAGGTCGATCGGCCGTCCGTCGAGTGACGCCCGGCGATTGGCGAGGCTGAGCGTGAGGGCGCCGGCCGCGAGCGTCATCGCGGGCTTGTCGCCTGCCCGACGGTGGACCGCCTCGATCCGGGCCAGTAGTTCGTCCATCGCGAACGGCTTGACGAGGTAGTCGTCGGCGCCCGCCTCGAAGGCCTCGAGTTTTTCGCTGACGAGGCCGCGTGCGGTGAGCACGATCACCGGCGTGCGGACGCCGCCGGCCCGGGCTGCCTTGAGCACCGTCAGGCCGTCGGCCCCCGGGAGCATCAGATCAAGGATCACCAGGTCGCTGGCGAGGAGCGCCTCCTTGCCGGCGGTCGTGCCGTTGGAGATCCAGCGGCACTGGTGGCCGGCTGCCGATACGGCCGCGGTGACCGCCTTGGCGATGATCGGGTCGTCCTCGACGAGCGAAACCTGCATCGACTCCTCCAGTGGGCGGCCGGTCGCCACCCGCCCATCAGAATACCGTCCGCCGGCCGGCGGGGCGCTATTCCCACTCGATGGTGGCGGGCGGCTTCGACGAAATGTCGTAGACCACGCGGTTCACGCCCCGCACCTCGTTGATCACCCGGGTCGAGATCCGGGCGAGCACGTCATAGGGAAGATGGCTCCAGTCGGCCGTCATGAAGTCTTCCGTCTCAACGGCCCGGACGGCGAGGGCATCGTCGTAGGTGCGGGCGTCGCCCATCACGCCGACACTCTGCACGGGCAGCAGCACGGCGAAGGCCTGCGAGACCTGCCGCATGAGCCCGGCCCGGTCGAGTTCTTCGAGCACGATGGCGTCGGCGTCGCGGAGCGTGGCGAGCCGCGGCCTCGTGACTTCGCCCAGGCAGCGGACGGCGAGGCCCGGGCCCGGAAATGGATGCCGCCACACGATCCGTTCGGGGAGGCCGAGCTGCAGCCCCAGCTGCCGGACCTCGTCCTTGAACAGGTCGCGGAGCGGCTCGATGAGCTCGAACTGCAGATCGTCGGGCAGGCCGCCCACGTTGTGGTGCAGCTTGATGGTGGCGGCAGGACCGTCGGCGGCCGCGCCGCTCTCGATGACGTCGGGATAGAGCGTGCCCTGGGCGAGGAACCGTGCGTCCTCGACCTTGGCCGCCTCGGCCGCGAAGCAGTCGACGAACGCCTTGCCGATCCGCCGCCGCTTCTCCTGCGGGTCGGTGACCCCCGCGAGCACCCCGAGGAAGCGATCCTCGGCGGGCACCACGTGCAGGTCGGTGCGGAAGTGACCGGTGAACTCCTCGATCACGGCCGCGGCCTCGCCCTTCCGCAGCAGCCCGTTGTCCACGAGGATGCAGGAGAGCTGGTCGCCGATCGCCCGGCTGAGCAGGGCGGCCACGACCGCCGAGTCGACGCCTCCCGAGAGCCCGCAGATCACGCGGTCGCTGCCGACGCGGCGGCGGATGTCGGCGATCTTCGCCGCCGCGAAGTCGTCGAGCCGCCAGGTGCCGCGGCAGCCGCAGGCGCGGGTGAGAAAGTTGGCGAGGATCGTGCCGCCCGCCGGCGTGTGGGTGACTTCGGGGTGAAACTGCAGCCCGAAGACGGGCAGCGACTTGTGGCGGACGGCGGCGAACGGGCAGGTGGCGGTGCGGGCCAGCGGCACGAACTCGTTCGCGATCCCGTCCACCTGGTCGCCGTGGCTCATCCAGACTTCGGTTCGGGCCGGCACGCCCGCGAACAGCGAGTCGGCATCCACGACCTCGCAATCCGACCGCCCGTATTCCCGCGCCGCGGCCCGGCCGACGCGGCCGCCGAGCGCGTCGCACGCCAGCTGCATGCCGTAGCAGATGCCCAAGACCGGAATGCCGAGGCCGAAGAGCGCCGGATCGCAGCGGGGCGCCCCCGCCTCGTACACGCTCGCCGGGCCACCCGAGAGGATGATGCCCCGCGGGGCCAGCTCGCGGATCCGCGCCGCCGTGATGTCGTGGCGGACGATCTCGCAGTAGACGTGCTGCTCGCGGACGCGGCGGGCGATCAGCTGGGCGTATTGCGAGCCGAAGTCGAGCACGAGCACCCGTTCGGCCTGCTGGCCGGTCGCGGGCGGCTCGGGGCGGGCGGGCGATGAGGCAGTGGGAGTCATGGCGGGCCGAGGCGGGAAAAGCAGGTGAGTATAGGGCGGCTGCGGCAATGCCGCGACGCACCGCCGCCAAGGCCCGGCCCGGGCGTGGTTGGGGCGTGGTTGGGCCACGGTGGACCCTGCTATAGTGCCGCCCATGCAGATCCTCCTGACGAACGACGACGGCATCTTCGCGCCGGGCCTCGCGGCCATGGAACGCCGGCTCCGCGGCCTCGGGGAGGTGAGCGTGGTGGCGCCCTCGACCGAGCAGAGCGGCGTCGGCCACGCGATCACGTTCCTCACGCCACTGACCGCGAAGGAGGTGTTCGACGGGGACCGCCGCCGCGGCTGGGCCGTCGACGGCAGCCCCGCCGACGCGGTCAAGCTGGGAATCTCCGAGTTCTGCCTCCGCCGCCCGGACCTGGTCGTCAGCGGCATCAACAGCGGCCTCAATGCCGGCATCAACGTGCTCTACTCGGGCACCGTGGCGGCCGCGATCGAGGGGGCGTTTTTCGGGATCACGAGCATCGCCGTGTCGCTCGAGTGGGACGACCATCCCGCCTTCGACCGGGCCGCCGAGATTGCCATCGACGTGATCCGCGGCCTGCTCGACCGCCACCCGCCCGCCGGGAGCCTGTTCAACGTCAACATCCCCACGCGGGCGCTCGCCGGCACGCCGGAACTGCGGGTGGTGCCCATGAGCATCGCCCGCTACGGCGAGGCCTTCGAGCGACGGGTCGATCCGCGGGGCCGGGCCTACTACTGGGCCACGAATGATCCGCCCCCGCCGCCATCGCCCGGAGAGTCGGACGTGACCGCGCTGGCCGCGGGCAAGGTGACGCTCACACCGCTCGACTACGACCTCACCCATCGCAGCGGCATCGACGAGCTCGCGGCGGGGCCGTGGCGCATCGGCTGACCGCGCCTGGCACTTCGGCAGCTGTCTACTTCAGCGCGACGGCCACGGCGAGGCCGATCGCGAGCAGCACACCGAGCCCGACGGCGATCCAGGCGGCCGGCGGGAGGCCCGCGATGTCGCGCCGGCGGCGCGGCGGCGGCGCCGTGCCGTGATGACCCGCGGTGGCGGCGGTCTCGATCCTGACGGCGGGCTGCGGTGCGCCGCTGCGGGGCGGCGGGGCGGCGGCCGTGGCGGCGTGGGGCGGGGCCTTCGAGAGCTGCCCGCGGACGATGCTCGAGGGAGAGGGCGTGCCCGCGAGGCTGCCCGAGCCGCCTGGCGCCGGCGGCGCGATCCCGGGAAAAATGCCGCTCGAGCCGCTGCCCGGACCGCTGCGGACGACGACGCCCCCCGAATCGTGGCCGCCGACCGCGCGGCGGGGCAGCGGCCGCCGCTGCGTGTCCGAGCGGGCCAAGCCGGCCGCCGCCGGCCCCGTGCCGAGCCAGGCACCAAGCGCGTCGGCCACCTCCTGCGCCGACTGGGGGCGGCCATCGGGGTGCTTCTGGAGCATCCGGAAGTAGAGGTCGGCGATGGCGATCGGCACGTCGGGCCGCTGCTCGATGAGGTTGGGCGGCGGCTTGGTGAGATGGGCCTGGAGCCGCTCGGCGAGCTTGCCGGAGGCAAAGGGAGGCTTGCCGACGAGCAGATAGTAGAGCGTGCAGCCGAGGGAGTAGATGTCGCTGCGGCGATCGGCCTTGTGGCTGTCGGTTGCCTGTTCGGGGGCGAGATAGTCGGCCGTGCCGAGCACCTTCTCGTCGTGCTCGCGGGTCAGGGAGCCGTCTTCATCGCCACCGGCGAGCGCGAGCCCGAGATCGAGGACCTTCACGGTGCCCCGGCCGTCGAGCATCAGGTTCGCCGGCTTGATGTCGCGGTGGATCAGGCCCTCTTCGTGGGCATGCTGGAGTCCGAGCGCCGCCTGGCGAACATACTCGGCCGCCTCCCGCACCGGCAGCGGCCCGTCGCGCTTCACCTTCGCGTGTAGGTCGATGCCATCGATGTATTCCATGGCGATGAAGTGGATCGAGCCGGCCGTGTCGAGATCGAAGGTGCGGACGATGTTGGGATGATTGAGCCGGGCCGACTGCCGCGCCTCGCGCTCGAAGCGGGCGAGGTAAGAAGTCTGGTCCACCCGCTTCACCGGCAGCACCTTGACCGCGGCCTTGCTCTTGAGGGTGGCGTGTTCCGCGAGGTAAACGCTGCTCATGCCCCCCGCTCCGAGGAGCCGGAGGAGCCGGTATTTCCCCAGGGTAAATCCCTTGTAGCGACCTTTGAGGAGCTGCTCGATCTGCCAGCGGGTGAGCAGTCCGGCGTCGGCCAGCGCCTGGAGCATCGCCTCGGGCAGCGGGCCGGAGTGGCCGATCCAGGGCTCGACGGCGGCCATCAGCCGGTCGTTCTCCACGAGGCCGCTGCGGCGGGCGACCTGCAGGAACTCATCGACGGACTGGACCGGCGCGGACATCGGCGGCAACACTCGGAGGTGACGCGGGGCGAAGGTCGCCTCGGCGGCCTGCCCTCGCTCTCGAATCCTATCCCAAACCGTGGCCTGGGTGCTCTATTCCCGTCGCGGCTGCCACCTCTGCGAGGCGGCCGAAGACATCGTGCTGGTCCTTCGTCCGGAGACGGCCGTCGTCGATGTCGATCGCGACGCGACGGCCCGGGCCCGGTTCGACCTCCGTGTGCCGGTCCTCGAGATCGACGGTGTGGTGGCGGTGGAGGGCCGTTTCGATGAGGCGGTCGTCGCCCGGCTCGCCGCCGCCCCGCCTTCAGACCCCTAGGCGGAGGCCCCGGCGGGCGAGCTGGTCGGCGAGTTCGTGCGCCGACACGAAGAGCTCCGCATCCCAGCCGACCGCGCGGGCCGTGTCGATGTGGGGTGCCAGGTCGTCGCAGAAGAAGATGCTTTCCGGCGACACCCCCGCCCGAGCGGTGGCCACGTCGTAGATCGCCCGGTCGGGCTTCGCACTGTGCTCCTCGTGGCTGAGCACGATCTCGCGGAACGCGGCGGGCAGGATCGCGTAGCCGCTGCCGACGAGGAAGTCCCAGTGGGGATCGCACGTGTTGGAGAGGATCCCCATCGGCACGCCGGCGCGGCGGCAGCCGGCGATGATCGGGAGCAGCGCCGTGTTGAGCCAAAACATGTCGCTGGCGGCCCGGGAGAGTGCGGCCGGTTCGGGTCGCGTGCCGGTGCGCCGCGAGAACTCGGCGTGGAAGCCGGCCCAGTCGATGTCGCCCCGCTCGATCGCCTTCTGCAGGCCCCCTTCCATCACCACGTCGCGAACCGTGGCCACGTCCGCCCCGCTGACAGCGGCCATCTGGGTGAATGACCGGTCGCGGTCGAAGAAGAAGATGACGTTGCCAAGGTCGAAGTAGATGAAGGCGGGAGGCATCGGGGATCCGGGGTAAAAGCGGGAGGAGCCGCCGGCGGCCGGTGCGGCTTTCAAACCGCCACGGAGCATACTATCCTGCGGCCATTCGTCATCGGTCGCGGCTGCCGCAGCAGTGCCAGCCGGGCCCGCCTTCGCGCAGGAAGCCCCGCTCATGTCCGTGCTCAACCGCATCAGTTCCCGGATCACGCAGCCGCGTTCGCAGGGGGCATCGCAGGCGATGCTCCTCGGGACCGGGATGCAGCCGGCCGACCTCGACAAGGCGCAGGTCGGCATCGCGAGCATGTGGTACGAGGGCAACACCTGCAACATGCACCTCGATCGGCTCGCGGCCAAGGTCCGCGAGGGGGTGACCGCGGCCGGGATGGTGGGCATGCGGTTCAACACCATCGGGGTCAGCGACGGCATCTCGATGGGGACCGACGGGATGAGCTTCTCGCTCCCGTCCCGTGACGTGATCGCCGACTCGATCGAGACGGTGATGCAGGCCCAGTGGTACGACGGCCTCGTGGCCATCCCCGGCTGCGACAAGAACATGCCCGGCTGCCTGATCGCGATGGGCCGCCTCAACCGCCCGGCCCTGATGGTCTACGGCGGCACGATCAAGCCGGGCCACCTGGCCGACGGCACCGTGCTCGACATCGTGTCGGCCTTCCAGTGCTACGGCGAATACGTCGCCGGCCGGATCGACGACGGCCGGCGGGCCGACATCGTCCGGCATTCCTGTCCCGGTGCCGGCGCCTGTGGCGGGATGTACACCGCCAACACCATGGCGACGGCGATCGAGGCGCTGGGCATGTCGCTGCCCGACAGCGCCTCGATCCCCGCCGAGCATCCCGACAAGATGGACGAGTGCCTGCGGGCCGGGGCGGCGATTCGCCGGCTTCTCGAACTCGATCTCAAGCCCCGCGACATCATGACTCGCCGGGCCTTCGAAAACGCGATGGTCACGGTGATGGCGCTGGGAGGCTCGACGAACGCGGTGCTTCATCTGATCGCGATGGCCCGCACCGTCGGGGTCGATGTCGGGCCGGCCGACTTTCAGAAGGTGGCCCGTCGCATCCCCTACCTCGCCGACCTCAAGCCGAGCGGGAAGTACGTGCAGGAAGACCTGCATTCGATCGGCGGCACCAGCGGCCTGATGAGGTATCTGCTCGACAAGGGGCTCATGGATGGAGAGTGCCTGACGGTCACCGGCAAGACCCTCGCCGAGAACCTGGCGACGAGCAAGGGGCTCGCCCCGGGCCAGAAGATCATCCGTCCGGTGGAAGACCCGCTGAAGAAGACCGGCCACATCACGATCCTCCATGGCAACCTTGCCCCCGATTCGGCCGTCGCGAAGATCACGGGCAAGGAGGGATCGCGGTTTCGCGGGCCGGCCCGCGTGTTCGACAGCGAAGAGGCGATGCTCGCCGCGCTCGAGCACGGCAGCATCAAGCGGGGCGATGTGGTGATCATCCGCTACGAGGGCCCGAAGGGCGGGCCCGGCATGCCCGAAATGCTGACGCCGACGTCGGCCCTCGTGGGGGCCGGCCTGGGCAACGACGTGGCGCTGATCACCGACGGCCGCTTCTCGGGCGGCTCGCACGGGTTCATCGTGGGGCACGTGGTGCCCGAAGCCCAGGAGGGCGGCCCGATCGCGTTGGTCAGAGACGGCGACGTGGTGGTGATCGACGCCGACGCCGCCTCGATCGATGCCGAGGTCTCGGAGGAGGAGTTCGCCCGCCGCCGGGCCGAGTGGAAGGCGCCGCCGCTCAAGGCCACCCGCGGCATCCTCGCCAAGTACATCCGCTGCGTCGCCCCCGCATCCCGTGGCTGCGTGACCGACGAGTGAACGCACGCCGCACGGGCAAGCGACGAGCGATCCCACGACGAGCGATCCCACGACGAGCGATCCCACGACGAGCGAGGGGCTGCCCGTGCCCGGGAGCCGGCGTTTGTTTCCTCCGCGAGTCAGGATGACGAAGCGGAGGAAACACCGAGCGAGCGAAGGGCAGGATGCCCGCAGCGAGCGTCCGGCGACGGGCATGGGCAGCCCCTCGCGGCGCGGTGGTCCACGAGGTCCCCATCGCTTACGCGATTGGGCTTCCTGATGGAGTGAGCGTCCGGCGGTTCAGCGCGTCGCCAGCAGCCGCTCGGGCAGCGTCAACCCCGGCTTGCTTCGCAGTGCGGCCGCGCAGCCATCGCTGAGGGACTGCAGGCCGTTGAGGTAGAGCCAGCCCGTGTGGTGCGCGAGTTCGCGGGCGACCTCGGGGTGGAGCGCGGGGAGGCCCTCGAGATAGAGGTCGCCGGCATGCTGGGCGAGCCGGACAGCTGCCGAGGGTGGCAGATCCGTGACACCATTGAGATACAAAAGTCCTACGTGGGCCGCCAACGCGTCGGCGATCGCGTCGGGCAGTGTGCTGAGGCCGTTGAGCACGAGCACGCGGCTCCGTTGGGCGAGCCCTCGGGCGGCGGCGTCTGACAGAGTCTCGATGGCCGAAAGCCGCAGCATGCCGCGATGCCGACCGAGCGCGGCGGCCACGTCGTCGGTCAGCGCTTCGAGCCCATCCAGCGACAGGTCGCCGGGGTGCGCTGCGAGCGCGGCGGCAGCGTCGGCCGACAGCCCGGCGATGCCGTCGAGTGAGAGAAAGCTGCCGAGTCGGGCGAGCCCGCCGGCAGCCGCCGGGGAGAGCACCGTCAGGCCATTGAGCCACAGGGATCCGTTGTGCCGGCCGAGCGCCGCCGCCGCTCGGTCGGAGAGCGTCGAGAGCCCGTTCAGCCACAGCGGCCCCTCGTGCGAGGCGAGCGACTCGGCGGCCGGGTCCGAGAGCGAGGTGAGGCCATCGAGCGAGAGCCCGTGTGTGAACCGCCTGAGGGCCGCCGCGGCGTCGTCGGCGAGCGAGGTCAGTCCGTCGAGCGACAGGGCACCCTCGTGGCCCGCCAGCGCTGCGGCCGCCGCCGCGGAGAGGCCGCGGAGACCGTTGAGCCAGAGCGTTCCGCCCTTGTGTTTTCCAAGGACGGCGGCGGCCTGCTCGGACAGCGACGTGCAAGAGTTGAGCGACAGGTCGCCGTTGTGCTGGGCGAGGCTCTGCGCCCGCTCGATCGGCAGATCGTAGTCATCCATCGTGATGGCCTCGGCGGGGGCGGAGCATGAGGATCCCAAGACCCCACGCCGAGGACATCGTAGGTCGGCGGCCTGTTCGTCGGCATGGCCAGGATGGGGGATGGCCGCTGCTTTCCGGCCGGCGCCGGCTAGCGCGGGATCGGCAGCGTCTCGATCGGCACCGGCGGCCCCGGGGCGATCGCGGCCCCCGGTGGCAGCTGCTCCGGCGGAATCGGAGCGCCGTAGATCGGCCCCTGAGGAACGGGCGGGGCCGCCGGGGGCGGCGTTGGCTGGGGCATGGCCCCGGGGGCGGCGTCGGGGGGCTGGTAGTAGGGCTCGATCCGGGATTGCGCCGGCAAGCCGAGCTTGGCGAGCACGAGGGCGAGCATCTTCTGCTCGAGCTTCGCGTCCCGGCCAAGGCGGATCCAGCCGAGGTTGGGTGTGGGGCTCGCCACGGGCCGCGGCTGGTCGCCCACCTGCTGGCCGAGGGTGGGCAAGGGAGTGCCGTAGCGGTAGAGCGAGTCGTCGTTGCGAAACGAGGCGCCGCCCGTCGTGGCCCGCATCGGCCGCGCGAGGTGTTCGAGCTCCTTGTTCACAACCACTTCGACCCGCCAGCCCGCCGAGTCGGGCGAGAGCCGCATCGTCGCGATGCGGCGGATCGACTGCAGCGTGGCTTCCCAGCGTTCGTCCCAGCCCACCGAGTCGCCCCGCCAGGGCTCGAGGATGGTGGCACCGGTTTGTGGAAACGTGTCGATCCGGCCTTCGGTGGGCACGCCGTTGGCGAACACCACCCGCTGCTCGGAATGGACCTTGAAGAAGTCGTCGGTGACGTCGACGAGCTTCGTCCAGACCAGCTCGGCGTCGAGCGGCGGGATCACGAGCGCGTTGCCCGGCGTGGGGGGCGGCCCCGGCACCACCGGCCCGCCGGGGCCGATGATCGCCCCCTCGGGCAGCGGCGCGAACGGATTCGGCTGCGCGTTGGGCTGCGGGCCGAGCGGGGCGGGCAGGATCAGCGGCGCCGCCTGAGGCGGCGGCAACGGCTCCTGCGCCGCCGCCCAGCGGCCCGCCGACAGGGGGCCGATCAGGATCACAATGGCGAGGGTGAGACGCATCCGTGGATTCCGCTGGGGCCGCGGATCGTCCCGGATCGTCGGCGGACGCTCAAGGGCAGTTCAGGACCGAAAAACCGGCCGATTTCGCCGGGCAACCCGGGTGGCTGCGGCCAGGATGCCGGCCGCCAGCAGCGCCAGTCCGGTCGGCTCCGGCACGGCGGCGATCGCCCCGGCCTGGC
>JBBAVS010000008.1:40208-62177 GCA_040397585.1 Pirellulales bacterium | reverse complement strand
GCCACTTGGCGACGGGGCCCGGGCCGTTCCGGAGCCTCGGGGTCAGGCGGCCTTCGAATTGGGGCGGGTCGCCGCGCGGCCCGGGCCGATCGTCCGTCGCACGACCCACGTGGGCCGACCCTGCGCCTCGCGGTATCCGCGGACGACGTATTCGCCGACGATGGCCACGGCTGTCGTCTGCGTGGCGGCCACGAGCGCGACGACCGCCGTGATCGCCGCGAGCGAGGGGCCGGGCGACGCGGTGCGGCTCCAGGCCGATGCCACGGCGACCGCCAGGCCGCCGAGGCCGACGGCCGCGAGCGCGGCCGCGGCCAGCCAGGTGAGCCGCAAGGGAGCGTCGGACGAGAGGATCAGGGCGTCGCCCGCGAGTCTGAGCAGCTTCCAGGGGGAGTACTTCGTCACGCCGGCCATGCGGGCATGACGGTCGTACCAGACCGGCTCGTGCCGGAAGCCTGCCCAGGGGACGAGGCTCCGCAGGTAGCGGCGCTTCTCGGGCAGGGCGACGACCGCATCGGCGACCGCGCGGTCGATGAGTTTGAAGTCTCCGGTGTCGACCGGCATGGGGTAGGGGATCAGTCGGGCGAAGAGCCGGTGGAAGAGTCTCGCCGTCACGAGCTTGAACGCGGTCTCGCCGTCCCGCGACCGGCGGCGTCCGTAGGCCACGTCCACGCCCTCGCGCCAGCGGCGGACCATCTCCAGGATCACCTCCGGCGGATCCTGAAGGTCGGCGTCGGTGATCACGATCGCGTCGCCCCGAGCGGCGGCGAGGCCGGCCGACATCGCCGCCTGCTGGCCGAAGTTGCGGGCCAGCTCGATCACCTGCACCCGCGGGTCGCGGGCCGCGATCGCCTCCAGGCGGCCGAGCGTGCCGTCGCGGCTGCCGTCGTCGATGTAGATGATCTCGAAGTCGAGCCCGCTGGCCGGCAGCACCTCCCCGAGCCGCGCGTGCGTGGACTCGATCACTTCCTCCTCGTTGTGGCAGGGGATCACCACCGAGAGCAGCCCGTGGACGGGCCGATCGGCGGCCCTGCGGATGGTCGGGCCGGGGCCATCGTGCGGGGCGGAGGACGGGAAGGTGTGGCTGCTCATCGGGCGGGCTCCTCGTCGGTGCGCGTGGCGGTGCGCGGCGCTCGCTCTTCCAGCCGGCCGACGGCGAGCAGGTCGTGCGGACGGAAGACGGGACGGGTGCGGCCCACGACCCCGAAGCCGGGCGGCAGGGCGGGCTCGACGGCGGCGAAGGAGTCTTCCGGCACCAGGAGCAGCGTGTCCGGTGCCGAGCGGAAGAAGGCCGCCACAGCCTCCACGCTCCCGTCGGCCAGCTGGCTCACGGGATGGCGGGCATAAAACACCACGTTGGGGCTGGAGACGAGGTAGGTGCCGAGCCGCGCCGACTCGCGGCCACGCTGCACGTCCTGCACGAAGCCGGGAAGCGTGTTCGCCGCGGCGAGCTGGGTCTGGGCAGGGCCGACGGCGAGCGCCGCGTAGACGAGGCCCGTGGCGGTGAAGGCGGCCAGCGCCTCGAGCGGCCGCCGGCCGGCCAGCATCCAGCAGGCGGCGGCGCCGACGATCGGAATCAGGCCCACGGCGGCGGCCGCCTCGGCGCCCGGGATGCCGTAGCGGGCCGCGACCATCACCGTCACCGCGGTCGCCGCGCCACCGAAGACGAGCGAGGCGAGGCCCGTGGCCATCCAGCGCGGGTGCGGCCAGCCACCGCTCGCGGCCTTGCGGGCCGCGTCGACCGCGACGATCGCCACGAGGAAGGCGGCGGCCGGGTAGGCGGGCAGCACGTAGTTGGGGAGCTTCGTGGCGGCGGCCGAGAACCCGCCGACCCACACGCCCAGCCAGACGAGCGTGAGGAGCGTGGCGGCGGCGGCGACGCCGGAGATCGTGCCCTTGGCCACCCGCCACGCCGCCACGGCCAGGGCGAAGGGGAGAAAGCACGACCACGGATAGAAGCCGACGAGCATCGTGAGCGGGTGAAACAGCGCGCCGCCACTGTGCTTCTCCATCGGGGCCATGAACCGGCCCACGTTGTGCACGAAGAAAAAGCCGGTCGTCCATGCCCCGTCGGTGCGGAGCGTCACGGCCACGTACCACGGCGCCGCCGCCGCCAGGGCGGCGAGCGCGAGCGTGACGGGGCGGAGGCAGCGGAGGGCGTCGAACGCCGCCGGCACGCCGCTGGCGACGAAGCGGCCGATCGTCGTGCCGCTGGTGCCGCGAGCCGCCGCGCGGGCCCGAATCGCCAGGCACCAGGCCCACGGGCCGAGTACCGCGAGCGGCCCCACGAAGCCGATGGGCCCCTTGCAGACGACGGCCAGGCCGAGGAGCAGGCCGGCGCTTGCGGCGGTCGTCAGGGAGCACGTCCGCAGGCGACCGTCGGGCCCCGGCATCACGCTCTCCGCCACCAGCAGCGTGGCCCAGGCCGTCAGGGCGGTGAGGATCGCGTCGGGCGTGGCGGCGTGTGCCTCGATCGAGACCAGCAGGCAGCCGACGTAGGCGAGCGCCGCGACCACGCCGGTGGTGTCGTCGAACCAGCGGCGGCCCGCCCGGAACAGCGCCAGCGCCGTCAGCAGCGTGGCGATCACCGAGGGCAGCCGGGCCGCAAACTCGTTGATTCCGAAGACCTTCATGCAGGCCGCCATGCACCAGTGCATCAGCACCGGCTTGTCCACGGCGAGCGTGCCGTTGAACATCGGCACGACCCAGTCGCCGGTCTCCACCATGGACCGGGCGATCGCGGCGAAGCGGGCCTCGTCTTCGTCCCAGAGCGGCGTCGGCGCGGTCGCGACGGCCAGCGTGGCCAGGGCGCCGACGAGCACGACGAGCAGGGGGCGTTTCCAACTGGGCATCGGATGGTTCCTGGACGGACTCGAGGAGGAGCAGGGGGTCAGTGACGCGACGGGGCCGGCGCCGGCTCCGTCGCCAGCCGCGCGGGACGAGCGGCGTCCTTCGGGCCCACGAGCAGCATCCGGCGCGCCGACGGGAAGCTGCTGGCGGTCCGCAGCACGCCATACTCCGGCGGCAGGGCGGCCTGCACCTCGGCCTCGAACCGGGCATCGACGACGAGGTGCGCCTGGGGGTGTTCGGCGACGAACGCGGCGGCGGCGGCCGGGGCGGCGAGTTCGGTGACGGCGCCGCACGGCGCCACGAGTCCGGCGTAGAAAACAGCGCTCGCCGGCGCCTTGAAGGTCGCGATCGGCACGGCCTGATCGGGATGCCGGCGGAGCCCGGCCATGAGATCCCGCGTGCCGCCGACGTGACCGACGGCGGCGGGCCCGATGGCGAGCAGCAGCCCCACCGTGCCGCAGGCCGTGGCCGCCCAGACGGATGTCGCGGCGATCCGCGACGACAGCGACTGGCAGGCCCAGGCCGCCGCGGCGCCGACGACGGGCACGAGGCCAATCAGCCCGAGCCATTCCGCGCCGGGGGCGACCCGTCGGGTGACGAGCGGCAGGCCGATCGCGAGGGCGAGGCCCGACGCCGCGAGGAACATCCAGGCCACCCTCATCCAGCGGTCGGTGGTCGCGGCCGGCCGCCGGATCCAGTCCGCCAGGAAGTGCCCCGCGGCGATGGCGAGCGCCGGATAGATCGGCCAGACGTAGCCCGGCAGCTTCGTGCCCGAGAGCGACAGCGGCACGACCCAGGCGGCGATCCAGCAGACCGCCAGCCGCATGCCGACGGCATCGCGGGCCGCGCGGACCGCGTGGCCCGCGACGAGCGCCGAGGCCATCGACCACGGGAACGTTCCGAGGAGGATGACGGCGGGAAAGTAGACCAGCGGCGAGCCGGCGTGACCTTCCATCGGCGCGATGAAGCGGCCCAGGTTGTGCACCAGGAGGAAGCTCCGCAGCCATTCGCCGTCGGTGCGGATGGTCACGGCGGCATACCAGGGCGCGGCCACGGCCACGGCGGCGGTGGAGACGATCAGCGGCCGGAGGCCGCGCATGCATGCCGCGGTCGTCGAGGCGAGTCGTGCGGCCAGTGGGCCGGCACGACCGGGGTCGAGCCAGGCCTGCCACCAGCAGAACAGCCCCAGCGCGGCGAGCGGCAGCACGAGGCCGATCGGCCCCTTGGCGAGCACGGCCAGGCCGCAGGCTGCGCCCACGCCCACGGCCGTGGGCCATGAGATCACGACCGGGCCATCCCGCCAGCCCGTGCCGTCGGCCGTCGGGCGACACGTGCCCCGCACGAACGTCCAGAGGGCCAGTGTGGTGCAGAACACGAGGGCGGCGTCGGGAGTGGCAGCCCGGCCGCCGACGCCCGTCCAGAGACACGTGGCCATCACGATGCCGGCCCACAGGCCCACGTCCGGTCGGAAGATTCGGCCCGCGATCAGGCCGGTGAGCAGGCAGGTGGCCATCGTGAGCACGGCCGACGCCAGCCTGGCCCCGGTTTCGTTCACGCCCGCGATCGCAAAGCCGACGAGCTGCAGCCAGTTCACCAGCACCGGCTTCTCGACCCGCACCCGGCCGTTGAAGGTCGGCACGATCCAGTCGCCACTGGCATGCATGGCGAGCGAGCAGGCGGCGTTTCGCGGCTCGTCGTCGTCCCAGAGGGGCGAGCCGCCGAGGTTGGGCAGGAGCACGACCGCCGCCAGGGCGACGATGGTCAGGCCGGCGGTGCGTGTGATCGGCATGACGAGAGCCCGGAGGATTGGATGGCGGGCCCCGACGGCCCGGCGCCCCCCGGCGGTTTGCGGGGGGCGGGAGAGTAGGGGCCGGAGCCGGCGCGGGTCAAGCCGTTACCAAACAGGCGAATCGAGCGGAATTCACCGCATTTCGAGCCGGTTGACCGACCCCCGGGGACGGGTATGTTCAAGCATCGCCGCAGGGCCCCTCCAGGTTGGCCGCCGCGGGTCCGCATGCGGCCGGAGGCCGAAATTGGTGGCAGACGAACAGACCCCCCCGGCAGGCGACGACGACACCCCCGACAAGCGGCCCGAAGGAGACGGCCTGCGCGACATCTCCGGCGGCCGGCTAATCGAGCTGCCGATCGAGCAGGAGCTCAAGGACAGCTATCTCACCTACGCGATGAGCGTGATCGTGAGCCGGGCGCTGCCCGACGTCCGCGACGGGCTCAAGCCCTCGCAGCGGCGGATCCTGGTCGCGATGAACGACCTCAATCTCTCGCCGGGCGCCGCCCGCGTGAAGTGCGCCAAGATCTCCGGCGACACCAGCGGCAACTACCACCCGCACGGCGAGAGCGTGATCTACCCGACGCTCGTCCGCATGGCCCAGGAATGGAACATGCGGCACGTGCTGATCGACAAGCAGGGCAACTTCGGCTCGATCGCCGGCCTGCCCGCCGCCGCGATGCGGTACACGGAGGCCCGGCTCTCGCCGATCGCGGCGCTGATGCTCGACGACCTCAATCTCGACACGGTGGACTACATCCCGAGCTACGACGAGCGGAACACCGAGCCGGTCGTGCTCCCCAGCCGGTTTCCCAACCTCCTCGTCAATGGCGCCGGCGGCATCGCGGTCGGCATGGCGACGAGCATCCCGCCGCACAATCTCGACGAGATCTGCCGGGCCCTCGTCGCCCTGATCGACAACCCCGCCGTGTCGATGGGCGAACTGCTGCAGATCGTGCCCGGCCCCGACTTCCCAACCGGCGGCATCGTGATGGGGCGGGAGGCCCTCGTTCGCGGCTATATGACCGGCCGCTCCACGATCACGCTCCGGGCCCGGGCCCACGTGGAGGAGTTCGGCAAGAACCGGCACCGGATCGTCGTCACCGAGATCCCCTACCAGCAGACCCGCGACGCGATCGAGGAGAAGATCGCTGAGCTCGTCAACGAGGACCGGATCAAGGGGATCTCCGCGATCCGCAACGAGAGCGACCTCAAGGAGCCGGTGCGGCTGATTCTGGAGCTCAAGCGCGACGCCGATCCCGACGTCGTCCTCAACCAGCTCTACCAGTTCTCGCCGCTGCAGACGTCGTTCTCGCTGATCTTCCTCGCGCTGGTGGACGGGAAGCCGCGGATCCTCTCGTTCAAGAACATGCTGGAGGAGTTCCTCCGGCACCGCACCGCGGTCATCCGCCGCCGCACCCAGCACCTGCTCGCCAAGGCCCGCAGCCGCAAGCACACGCTCGAGGGGCTGCTTGTCGCGCTGGCGAACATCGACGAGGTGATTCGCATCATCCGCAGCTCGAAGTCGCAGGCGGAGGCGAAGGAGCGGCTCTGCCAGCTGCAGGCGCCGGCGGCGCTGCTCGAGCGGGCGCTCGGGGCCGAGGGCTTCGCGGTGCTCCAGGATGAGCGGGGCGCGGCCGAGACTTATGGCCTCTCGCCGGTGCAGGCCGATGCGATCCTGCGGCTCACGCTCGGGCAACTCGTGAACCTCGAGCAGGAGAAGCTCGGCGGCGAGCACCGCGAGCTCCTCGCCAAGATCGGCGAGTTCCGCCGCATCCTCTCCAGCGAGGCGAACATCAAGGCCCTGATCCGGGCGGAGCTGGTCGAGCTGGAGGCCAAGCACGGCGACGAGCGGCGGACCGAGATCAGCGGCGAGGCGGGCGACATCCGCGACATGGCGGAGCTGATCACCGAGGCCACGATGGTGGTCACAATCACCCGTTCCGGCTACGTCAAGCGGACGGCCGCCGACGTCTACCGGGCGCAGCGGCGCGGCGGCAAGGGGCTCAAGGGGGCGAGTGCCGACGAGGAGGATCCGATCGAGCACCTCTTCGTGGCCAGCACCCATGACTGGCTGCTGGTGTTCACGACCCTCGGCAAGGTGTTCTCGATGCGGGTCTTCGAGCTGCCGGAGCTGGCCCGCGAGGCCAAGGGGCGAGCGCTGGTCAACCTGCTGGAGTTCGAGCCGGGTGAGAAGGTGGCCGACTGCCGCGCGGTCGGCGGCTTCGAGGATCCGAACCAGTTCCTGATGCTCGCCACGCGGAGCGGCGTGGTGAAGAAGACCGCCCTGGAGCAGTATCGCCGGCGGCGGACGAAGGGCCTGATCGCCGTCAAGCTCCGCGACGGCGACGAACTCGTCGATGCGGTGATCACCAAACCCGGCGACGAGCTCGTGCTGGCCACGGCGAAGGGGATGGCGATCCGGTTTCCCGAGTCGGACGCCCGGCCGATGGGCCGCGACACGAGTGGTGTGCGGGGCATCAAGCTCGGAACGGGGGATCGCCTCGTCGGCATGGTGGTGGCCGATCCCGACGCCACGCTGCTCACGGTCTGCGAGAACGGCTACGGCAAGCGGACGCCGTTCGGCGCGGGCACCCCCGTGTCGGGGCCGGCTCCCGGCGAGGAGAGCGACGAGGCTGCTGTTGAAACGGAGGCCGTCGATGCCACCGGCGATGATCCCGAGGGTGACGCGAGTTCGAGTGGGGCGAAATACCGCACCCAGCGCCGGGGCGGCAAGGGCATTCGCGACATCAAGGCGACCGCCCGCAACGGTTCGGTCGTCTCGATCGTCTCCGTCCGCGACGACGACCAGGTGCTGATGATGACCGCCCGCGGCAAGATCCAGCGGGTCAACGTCCGCGAGATCCGCCCGATGGGTCGCAACACCCAGGGCGTGCGGATCATGCGGATGGACGACGGTGACGCGCTCGCCGCCGTGGTGCCGGTGCCGCCGAGCGAGCAGGAAGAGGCCGACGCCCCGCCCCTCGATGGAGAGCAGGCATGAAGATCGCGGTCGTGGGCACGGGCTACGTCGGTCTGGTCACGGGCACGTGCTTCGCCGACAGCGGCAACGCCGTCACCTGCCTCGACATCAACGCCGACAAGATCGCCCGGCTCAACCGCGGCGAGATCCCGATCTACGAGCCCGGGCTCGAGGAGCTCGTCCAGCGGAACGCCAAGGCCGGCCGGCTGCGGTTCACCACCGACACCGCCGCGGCCATCCGCGGCGCGGAGGTGGTGTTTCTGGCGGTGGGCACGCCCCCGGCCGCCGATGGCTCCGCCGACCTGTCCGCGCTCTGGAAGGTGGTGGAGTCGATCGGTCCGCATCTGGCCCCGGAGGCCGTCGTCGTCACCAAGAGCACGGTGCCGGTGGGCACGTGCGCCGGAATCGAGCGGCGGCTGAAGGGGGCGCTCGGCCGCGACTGCCACGTCGCCAGCAATCCCGAGTTTCTCAAGGAAGGGGCCGCGATCGAGGACTTCCAGAAGCCCGACCGCGTGGTCGTGGGCGTGCGGTCGCCCGAGGTGGGCGAGGTCCTCAAGTCGCTCTACGCCCCGTTCCTGCGCACCGAGAATCCGTTCCTCGTGATGTCGCCCGAGAGCTCTGAGATGACGAAGTACGTGGCCAACGCGCTCTTGGCCACGAAGATCAGCTTCATCAACGAGGTGGCGAATCTCTGCGAGCGGATGGAGGCCGACATCGACGACGTCCGGCGGGGCATCGGCCACGACAGCCGGATCGGCTTCGCCTTCCTGTTCCCGGGGGCCGGCTACGGCGGCAGCTGCTTCCCGAAGGACGTGCAGGCGCTGGCGTCGATGGCCCGCAGCCGGGGGCTCGCGCCGCGGATCCTCGCCGCGGTCCACGAAACGAACCTCGCGCAGAAACAAGTCCTCGGGCAGAAGATCGACGCGCATTTCGGCGGCGACCTGGTGGGCAAGAAGGTCGCCGTCTGGGGCTTGGCCTTCAAGCCGCGGACCGACGACGTCCGTGACGCGCCGGCGATCGACCTCATCGAGCGGCTGCTGGCCGGCGGCGCCACGGTGATCGTGTACGACCCCGAGGCGATGGACAACGTGCGGGCGATCTACGGCCAGCGGCTGCACTACGCGGACGGCAGCCTCGAGGCCCTCGACGGCGTCGACTGCCTGGCGATCGTGACCGAGTGGGGCGATTTCCGCCGGCCCGACTTCGATGCCATGGCCTCGCGGATGCGGTCGAAGGTGATCTTCGACGGCCGCAACCTCTACGCCCCCCGCGAGATGCAGGCCCGGGGGTTCTCCTACCACGCGATCGGCAAGGCGTCGGTCTGAGGGACCGCCGCGGTGGCATGGTCCGGGGGGCGGCGGAGGCCCTCGGGCCGCGGTTGTTTGACACCCGCCTCGGGGGAGGGTTCAATCTCCGCGCCGGCGAACCTTCTGCCGGGGCAGGCAGTGCCGCCGCCGGCCCGGCCGATTTCCGGGCCTTTTTGTTCCACGTCTTCCGGAGCGTCCTGATCGTGAAGCGACCCGCCGTCCACGCGTCCATCGCCTTCGTTGCCCTCGCCCTCGTGTCGCTCGCCGGCTGCGGTGGCACGGCGGTGAACGCAGAGGCGCCCCCCTCCGGATTCGCGAACCTCTTCTACATCTTCTGGTGGCTCGTCGGCGTGGCCAGCTCCGCCCTCGCCCTCTTCCAGGCCTGGCAGTTCTTCCAGTGGATGGAGGCGCAGCCCGCCGGCACCCAGAAGATGATCGACATCGCGGGCTACGTGCGGACGGGCGCCGACGCCTACCTCAAGCAGCAGTACAAGGTCGTGGGCTGGGCCTTCCTCGCGATCTGCATCCTGCTGCTCTGGATGGCGCTGGGCCTCGGCGTGCAGAGCCTGTGGGTGCCGTTCGCGTTCCTCTCGGGCGGGTTCTTCTCGGGGCTCGCCGGCTGGTTCGGCATGAAGACGGCCACCCTGGCCAGCAACCGCACCGCCGCCGGTGCGGAGCGGTCGCTCAACGAAGGGCTGCAGATCGCCTTCCGCTCGGGCGCCGTGATGGGGCTCACCGTCGTCGGCCTCGGCCTGCTCGACATCATGCTCTGGTTCTTCGTCCTCTACTGGCTGGTGCCGCTGCTCGGCTTCAAGCCGCTGTCGCTCGAGGAGATCACGGTGACGATGCTCTGCTTCGGCATGGGCGCGAGCACGCAGGCCCTGTTCGCCCGCGTGGGCGGCGGCATCTTCACCAAGGCAGCCGACGTGGGCGCCGACCTGGTGGGCAAGGTCGAGCACTCGATCCCCGAGGACGACGCCCGCAATCCGGCCACGATCGCCGACAACGTGGGCGACAACGTGGGCGACGTGGCGGGCATGGGGGCCGATCTCTACGAGAGCTACTGCGGCTCGATCCTCGCCACCGCCGCCCTGGGCGTGGCGGCCTTTCCGGGCGACGGCGCGATGCAGCTCAACGCCATCTTCCTGCCGATCACCATCGCCGCGGTCGGCACGCTGCTTTCCGTGTGGGGCATCTACCAGGTGCGGACCCAGGAGGACTCCTCGCAGAAGGCCCTGCTCGCGGCCCTCGCCAAGGGAATCAACTTCTCGACCGTGGCGATCGTGGTCGCCACCTTCGCGATCACCTTCCTCCTGATGCGCGGCTTCTCCCACCTCGGCATCGCCGTGTCGGTGATCGTGGGCCTCGTGGCCGGCTGGCTGATCGGGAAGTGGACCGAGTATTCCACCAGCAACGAATACGCCCCGACCAAGGAACTGGCCGACCAGGCCCTGACCGGCCCGGCGACGATCATCATCGGCGGCGTGGCGGAGGGCATGCTCTCCACCTGGGCCCCGGTGCTGATCACGGGCGCCGCCACGCTGCTGGCCTTCGGGTTCGCCAACGGCTTCAACTTCTCCGATCCCAACCAGTTCGCCCTCGGCCTCTACGGCGTGGGGATCGCGGCGGTCGGGATGCTCTCCACGCTGGGCATCACGCTGGCCACCGATGCCTACGGACCGATCGCCGACAACGCCGGCGGCAACGCCCAGATGGCGGGCCTGCCCGAGATCGTGCGGGAGCGGACCGACGCCCTCGACGCCCTCGGCAACACGACCGCCGCCACGGGCAAGGGCTTCGCGATCGGCTCGGCGGCCCTCACGGCGCTCGCCCTGCTCGCGGCCTACGTCGAGGAGGTGCGGATCGGCTTCGATCGCTGGGGCCACGCCGCCGTCGTCACCCGCGACGGCGTGCAGGAGGTGGCCGCGGGCGGGGCCAAGCTCGCCGCCGGCGACTGGATGAAGCTCGCCGACCGGCTCGCCGTGTCCGTCGGCGACAAGGCCGACGACAACCACGTGTACATGGTCCTCGATCCGGCGGTCCTCGACGGCCGGAGGGGCCGCGATGGCAAGGAGATCCTCCCGGCGGCCGTCGAAGGCCTGTCGGGTGCCGTCCGCAACACCGTGGCGAAGACCGCCCCCGCGGCCGACCTGGTCGAGCGGCTCGTCAACGAGAACCGGATCGTGGACGTGAAGAAGGCCACGATGCAGGACTACATGCGGTTCTACGACGTCACGCTCATGAACCCGAAGGTGCTCGTCGGCATGTTCGTGGGGGCGATGAGCGTGTTCGTGTTCTGCGCCCTGACGATGAAGGCCGTGGGCCGGGCCGCGAAGGGCATGGTGGAGGAGGTCCGCCGCCAGTTCCGCGAGAAGCCGGGCATCATGGAGGGGACCGAACTCCCCGACTACGCCGCCCCGGTGGCGATCAGCACCAAGGCCGCCCAGAAGGAAATGGTGCTCCCCTCGGTGCTGGCCCTCGCCGTGCCGGTGGTCACCGGACTCCTCCTCGGCGTCAGCGGCGTGCTCGGCCTCCTGGTCGGCGGCCTGACCACGGGCTTCTGCGTGGCCGTGTTCATGGCCAACGCCGGCGGCGCCTGGGACAACGCCAAGAAGCACATCGAGAGCGGCGTGCATGGCGGCAAGGGAAGCGACGCGCACAAGGCGGCCGTGGTGGGCGACACCGTGGGCGACCCGTTCAAGGACACCAGCGGCCCGAGCCTCAACATCCTCGTGAAGCTCATGAGCATGGTGAGCGTGGTGGTCGCCGGCCTGATCGTGCGGTATTCGCTCGAGGCGCTCGGGATCTTCTGAGCTCGCATCCGGTTCGGACAAGGGCCCCGCGGCCGGCGGGAGACATGCTCGGACCTGGCGGCATTTGTGATTTCTGGGCTCTGACGGAATGTCGGAGTCCGGCTTCCACAAATGTCACCAGGTCCTGCGCGTGCCCCCCGACCGACCGCTCCCGTTTTCCAGTGAACCGCTTTCGTCCTCGTGCTCCGTGACGAACGGGCTGGCAGGTTCGGCGGAGCGGGTCGGGGGAACGCGCAGAAGACGGTGACACTTGCGGACGGTGGACTTGGCTCTACCGTTGGGGCCTTGAACTCGCAAGTGCCGCCGGCTTCGAGCATTTCACCGCCCGCTCCGAATGGACGTGCGTTTCCCCGAGCCGCCCACCGGATACGCTGCCTCTCATGCAACCTGGATTCGCATTCCAGATCGAGGCCACAGACGGGGCGGCGCGGGCGGGAACGCTGACGACGCCGCACGGCAGCGTGCCCACGCCCCTGTTCATGCCGGTGGCCACGCTCGCCAGCGTGAAGGGGGTGGACATCGGCCGCGTCCGCGAGACCGGCGCCGGGATGGTGCTCTCCAATGCGTATCACCTCCACCTCCGGCCCGGTGAGGCGCTCGTGGAGGCGGCGGGAGGCGTGGCGGCGTTCATGGGCTGGGACGGGCCCACGCTCACCGATTCCGGCGGCTTCCAGGTGTTCAGCCTCGCGAAGCAGGTGAAGGTCACGGAGGCGGGGGCGTTCTTCCGCTCGCACATCGACGGCAGCCCGGTCGCCTTCACACCCGAGAACTCGATGCGGATCCAGGAGCGGATCGGCGCCGACGTCGCCATGCAGATGGATCACGTCATCGCGCTGCCGGCGGAGCGGCGCGTGGTGGAAGACGCGATGCGCCGGTCGCTCCGCTGGGCCGAGCGCTGCCGGGCGGCGCACACGCGATCCGATCAGGCCCTGTTCGGCATCGTCCAGGGCGGCCTCGATCCCGAACTCCGGCACGAGAGCGCCGCGGGCCTGCGGGCGCTCGGGTTTCCCGGCTACGCCGTCGGCGGCCTGTCGGTGGGGGAGGGGCCCGAGGCGATGGTGGCGGCCCTGCGGGCCACCACGCCCCATCTGCCCGCGGATCGCCCTCGGTACCTGATGGGCGTCGGGCAACCGGAGGACATCATCGCCGCCGTGGAGACCGGGATCGACATGTTCGACTGCGTGCTGCCCACGCGGTGCGGCCGCAACTCCCTCGTCTACACGTTCGCCGGGCAGGTGCGGCTGCGGAATGCCAAGCATGCCGCCGACGAGCGGCCGCTGGAGGAGGGTTGTCCGTGCCGCGCCTGCCGCCACGGCCGCCGCTACCTCCGGCACCTGTTCATGGCGGGGGAGATGCTCGGGCCCGTGCTGGCGTCGATCCACAACCTCACCTTCTACCAGCGGCTCGTCGCCCGGCTGCGGGAGGCGATCGTGGCCGGCACGCTTTCGGCGGTGGCGGCCGAACTCCGCCGGGGGATGGCGGGCGGGGACGATCACGGCACCGGTTCCTCACCCGAGACGCGTGGCGTCCGGTCGTGACGCACCGCCCTTGTCGCTCGCGCGCCGTGACCACTACATTTTCGGGCTTGGCATGACGGGCACGGTCCCGTCTGTCGTCGTCGTGTCGCCGGATGGCCCCATGATCGCGCTCCCGATGCCCGCCTCGCTCCTGCCGACTGCCTCGGTGGCCGTGTGCTTCGCGCAGGTCGCCGAGCGGCCCGAGCAGCCACCGTTCGCCCTGCAATACCTGCCGCTGCTCGCGATCGCGGCGGCGGCCTACCTGCTCCTCTTCCGGCCCGAGCGGGAGAAGGCCAAGCGGCAGCAGGAGATCCTCGCCGCCATCAAGAAGAACGACCGCGTGGTCACGTCGTCGGGGATCTACGGAACGGTCGCCAGCGTCGATCGGGAGGCCGACCGGCTGACCCTCAAGATCGACGAGGCGTCGAACGCCAAGCTCACCGTCACGCTCTCGAGCGTGACGCGGGTGCTTCGCGAAGGGTCCGGCGGCGGAAACGACGAGGGTGGCGGCTGAGGCGGTGCCCGGTAGCGGGCGCCTGCAAGACGATCAATCGAGACACGGATTCAGAAACGGGATTGAGTCATGAACATGTCGAGCATCGCAGTAGGCATCATCGCACAGGCCATGCAAACGGCTCCGGTCACCGAGGCGGCCGGGCCGTGGTGGCGGGAGAGCTGGGCCCTGTGGGGCATCGCGCTGCTCACGCTGGCGGTGCCCACGTTCGTGGCCCGGCTGATCGCGGGCGGCCTGCGGGCGACCGACATGTGGGGGCGGATCGCCGCCGTCCTCGTGGCCCTCACGGCCGGGCTGGTGATCTGCCGGCTGGGCTGGCCGCCGCGGCTGGGCATCGACCTCAAGGGCGGCCTGATCCTCGTCTACGAGGTCGACAACTCGAAGCAGTCGTCCGCCCGGGTCGACGATGCGATCCGCCTCGTCGAGGGCATCGTCAAGACGCAGGAGGGCGCCCAGGGCACCGTCCGCCGCCGGCAGGGCGGGGGGATGACGGTCCGGCTGGCCACGGGCGATGACCGGGCCCGTGAGGCGTTCGCCGCCGCCGTGAAGGGGGCGGAGTTCGATCGCGTGGCCGTTCGCGAGGTGGCCCGCCGCAGCGGCGACGACGCCCTCGAGATCGACTACGACGTGGTGGCCGAGGCTGCCCCGGTGGCGATGGACAAGCTCGTTGCGGCCGTGAGCCGCCGCGTGAATCCGGGCGGTCAGAAGGAGGTCACGGTCCGGCAGTATGGGCTCGACCAGATCGAGGTGATCATTCCCGAAGTCGAGCAGTCGGAGGTCGATCTGATCAAGCGGGTGGTGTCGAGCGCCGGCGTGCTCGAGTTCCGGATCCTCGCCAATCGTGACGATGCCCGGCACCGGGCCGCGATCGCGCTGGCGGAGAAGACCGCGGGTCAGACGATCCGCCAGGGCGAGGAGACCCTCGCCCGCTGGGTGCAGCTCGACGTCAAGAAGATGGATCCCTCGGACGATCGCCGCCTGGTGACGCGGCAGAATCCCGACGGCGGCATCGAGATCCTGGTGATCAACGACCCGTTCAACGTCACGGGGGGCGACTTGGGCCGCGTCAGTTCGAGCCTCGACGAGAGCCTCGTGCCGTGCGTGAACTTCACGTTCACCTCCAAGGGCTCGCCCCGCTTCGGCCTCCTCACCGGCCGCAACCTGCCCGATCCCGCCAACGGGCTGCAGAGCCGTCTCGGCATCCTCCTCGACGATGTCGTGCAGTCGGCGCCGTCGATCAAGAGCACGATCACGTCGTCCGGCCAGATCACGGGCAACTTCAAGCAGCCCGAGGTCGATTTCCTCGTCGAGGTGCTCAACGCCGGCAGCCTGCCGGCCGCCCTGCGGAGCGAGCCGATCAGCGAGCAGCGGATCAGCTCCCAGCTCGGCGACGACACGATCAAGTCGGCCCGCCTGGCGATGCTGCTGGCGACGCTGCTCGTGCTGACCTTCATGCTGGCCTACTACCGGTTCTCCGGGTTCGTGGCCGACCTCGCGGTGCTCCTCAACATCCTGCTCGTCGTCGCCGTGATGATCTCCTTCAAGGCGGCGTTCACGCTCGCCGGCCTCGCCGGCCTCGTGCTCTCGGTGGGCATGGCGGTCGACGCCAACGTGCTGATCTACGAGCGGATGCGCGAGGAGATCGACCGGGGCGCGGCGGTGCGGATGGCGATCCGCAACGGCTTCGCCCGCGCGTTCTCCACGATCGTGGACTCCAACCTCACGACCCTGATCACGGCCGTGGTGCTGTTCGCGATCGGCACCGATCAGCTCAAGGGCTTCGCGGTCACGCTGTTCTTCGGCCTGCTCCTCAACCTGTTCACCGCGGTGTTCTGCTCGCGGGTGGTGTTCGACCTGGCCGAGCGGAACCGCTGGATCACGAGCCTCTCGATGGCCCGGATCTTCGGCCAGCCGAACTTCCAGTTCGTGAAGTGGATGAAGCCGGCGATCATCGGCTCGCTGCTCTTCATCCTCGCCGGCCTGGCGGCCGCCTGGCACCGCGGCCAGGGGTTGTTCGACATCGACTTCACCGGCGGCACGAGCGTGCAGGTGGAGTTCAAGCCCGATCAGCCGCTGGGCATCTCGGCGGTCCGCGACGCCGTGGCGGCCCTGCCCGATGCGGCCGTCAGCGCCGTGACCGTGCCCGGCGCGGCCCCCGACCTGCGGTACAAGATCGACACCTCGCTCCGCGGGGCCGACGCCGGCGAGGTGGAGACGCGGATTCGCGACCTGTTCCCGGGCCGGCTCGCGACCTATGGCATGGAGATCATGGACGTGTCGTCGCGGCAGCGGGATCCGGCGGCAGCCCCCGGCGCGGCGGCCGCCGAGGCCACCCCGCCGCTCGCGGTGACCGCGGCCACGCTCCGCTTCCCCCAGAAGATCAGCCGGGTGACGCTCCGCAACAACGTCAAGCAGGCCCTCGAGAAGGAGCGGATCGGCGACGCCGACTTCGAACTCGTCTCGACGGATCCGGCGGCGGCGGCGGGGCGGGCGTGCAGCGACTGGACGCTGACGACCACGCTCGATGCGGCCTCGACCCGCGGGATCCTCGAGGGCGTGAAGGCGAAGCTCGCCGAGACCCCGGTGTACCTGGCGGCGAACGCGATCGGCGGCAAGGTGGCCGGCAACACGCAGCTCACCGCCATCTACGCCCTGCTCGCCAGCCTGCTGATGATCGTGCTCTACGTCTGGATCCGATTCCAGAACGTGGCCTTCGGCCTCGCGGCGGTGATCGCGCTGGCGCACGACGTGCTCGTGGCGGTGGCCTGCCTCGCCCTGAGCAGGTATGTGGCGCCCTACCTTGGCTGGGCGCTGGTGGATGACTTCAAGATCAGCCTCGACGTGGTCGCAGCGCTGCTGACGATCATCGGCTTCTCCATCAACGACACGATCGTGATCTTCGACCGACTCCGCGAACTCCGGGGCAAGGGGCGGTATGTGACCGCCGCGATGGTCGACAAGGCGGTCAACCAGACGCTAAGCCGGACGGTCCTGACGTCGGGCACCGCGCTGCTGGCGACGCTGATCCTCTACGCCGTGGGCGGCCAGGGCATCCACGCGTTCGCGTTCACGATGCTGGTCGGCATCATCGTCGGCTCCTACAGCACGATCTACATCGCCTCGCCGATCGTGCTCTGGCTCCAGCACGCCTTCTCCGGGGACGACGAGCCGGTGCGGGGCGGTGCGACCGCGCGGGCGGCCTGAGACCGGCCGCTGCGTGAATCACGCGAGGCTTCGTGGCAGCGCAGCCGGCCGGAGACATGCTGAAGTGGCAGCAGGTTGTTCACCTGCGGTGATGGCCGGACCGCCATGCTCGTTCGCCGGCCCGAAGGCCTGCATGATTTCGGGGCCGGCTGCTCCTCGTTCGGATTCATCAGCCGTGACGGTTGTGCACGACCGGGGCCCTGGGCAAGCCGTGCGGAACGTCCCACGCGTGCGGGCGGGCCTGCCGCGCGTGACGCGACCGCAGCGACGTGCGGGTCGGCGCGGGCCGCCTCCGAGGGGCATGGTTGCTTTGGCGAAGCTTCCGGCCGGCAGCGCTCGCCACACCAGGCGAGGGCAACGTGGGCAGCGTGGCAAGCGGCGTGCGATTTCTGATCGGCATCGGGATGGTGGCCGCCGGCGTGGCGCTGGCGGTGCCGGCTGGGCGGTTGGCTGCCGAGGCCTGGACTGCGGCGCACGAGCCCGCGGCATCGATGGGTGGCCCCGGGGCGGCTCCGGCGGCTCCGCTCATGCCGACGGCCTCGGTCCCCGCCGCGGAGCCCGGGCAATGGCTGACGCCGCCAGACGCCCTGCCTCCGCCGGTGGAACTCCGGGCCGACTACGCCCCTCCGCCCCGGCCCGATCAGCTGCCGCCGGTCGCGGCCGCGGCGCTGGGCGAGGCACCGGGCATGAACGGCACCTACCGTTCCACGCTCCAGGTTCCGCCTCCTCCGCTGCTCGACGCCCAGGCGCCCCCGCCGGCGGCGGTCGCCTGGGCCGTGCCCACGCCCGTTCCGGCGGTCGTGGCCCAGTCGCCCGCCGCCGCGGAGCCGGCTCCCTCGACCTACGTGATCCGCGACGGCGACGACCTCGCGACCATTTCCGCCCGGTTTTATGGCCACCCCGGCGCGGCGCCGGCCCTGTGGGCGGCGAACCGCGACCTGATTCCGAATCCCGACCTGCTGCCGATCGGCGCCGCGATCCGGCTGCCGCCCCCCTGGGCCGTGCCCGGCATCGCCGCCACGCAGCAGGCAGGTGTCCGCTCGATCGAGCCTCCGCCCACCGCCGTGGCCCCGCGGCAGATCGAGGCGGTTCCGGCTTCGGCCACGTGGCTCGACGGCCGGCAGCCGCTCGCCCCCGCAGTTGCGGCGCCGCCCCGGACGGCCACCACCGTGCGACTCGCCCCCGGCGAAACGCTGGAGACGCTTGCCGAACGCTTCTACGGCGATCGGCGGGCGGCCGCACGGATCTGGGAGGCCAATCGCGACCGCCTCCGCAGTCCCGAACTCGCGGTGCCGGGCATGGAACTCCGCCTGCCCTGAAGCCGGCTCAGCCTTCGCCGCTGGCAACGAGCTTGATGAACCCGGGGATGACCGTGGCGGGGTCGGCCGCCCGGCCGCCCTTGTCGGACGACTTGGACGCGGCCAGGGCGTCGCCACTGCGGTCGGAGGGATGCGCCAGGAGCAGTAGCGACGCCTTCGCCGCCGCCGCAGGCGACGCATCCTTCTCGCTGCCGGGAGGCCGCCGGCCGTCGTACCACTCCTTGGGGCGCAGCCGCTTCATCTGCTCGAACACCTTGATCGCGTCGCGGTCGTCGGCACCGGCGAGCACGAGCACCGGAATCGTGCGGCGCACGGCCTCGCTCCCGAGTGCCGGCGTGAGGGCAAACCCCTTGGTGGCGAACGCCGGGCTGATCATCACGATGCCCGCCACCTCGCGGCCCTGCGGACCGCTGGCGAGGTCCGGCCAGGCCGCATCGGCCGCCGCCCAGTGGACGGCGACCGCCGCACCGAGGCCGGAGCCGACGACGAACAACGGCGCCTTCGGCATGCGCTCTGCTTTGATCTCGCGGACGATCCAGTTGCGGAGGCACTCGACGTCGCCGCGGATCGCCGACTGATCGCGAACGGGACCGCCGCGTGAGGCGGCCATCATCTCGAAATCGGCCTTCCGCAGCAGCTTCGACTGGTCATCCTGGGAGGACGGCAGCGCAGCGAGCTTCGATGCGCCGTGGCCGCGGAGATCGGGGGCCACCACCACGCAGCCGGCTGCGTGGAGCGCCCGGGCCAGGGGCTCCACGGTGCCGTGTGAGCCGCCCAGGTCGTGGAGGAGGATCACGATGCCCGCGGCGGGGGCCTCGGCCGGAGCGGCGTAGTGCCAGGCCGCGATCGGGGTGCCGTCGCTCGCCTCGAGGTTCACCTCGGCGACGGTGTCCTTGGCGGCCGGCTTGGCCGCGGCTGCTGCCTGTGCCGCCGGTGCCGCCGGTGGGGCCCCCTGCATCACGGTGGGGAGGACGAAGACGGCGATCAGGAAGGCCGGAAGCGGCGACCAGCGGAGGGCCTTGCGGGGCATGGAGTTCGGCTCGCAGGACGGGAAATCAAGCTGCAGCCGGCGGGGCGTGCCGGCGGCGCTATAGAATATCGGCAGCAGGGCGAGAACTGCCATCGGTTGGTCGATGAGAACTGAGGGCTGGCGGCGAAGCGCCCCGAGGAGCGGTCATGGCCGTGGTGGCGTCCGCAAAACGCCGGTGGCTGGAACGCACGAGCGGGGACGAGACCCCGCTCGACGGGGATGCTCCAGCCTGGGCGGCAAGCCTGCTGATCCACGTCGTCGTCCTGCTGGCGCTGGCCCTGATCGGCACGGGCAACCTCGAGCCGCGTCCGCGGGCGATCACGATTCTCGCGCCGATGGCCCCGGTCGAGGACGACGTGCTCGTCGCGCCGGAGATGGTGATCGCACCCGAGCAGGCGTCGGCCGCGGCCTCCGCCGCCGAGAATCTCGAGGTCGCCATGGCGGTGGCGCCGGAGCTCGCCGCCGACCCGCTGGTGACGCTGGACGTGGCGGCGACGCTCGACGGCCAGATCGCCATCGCCCCGCCCGACCTGCCGCCGACCGGTGGCCAGCTCGGGGAGTTCCTCGAGACGGGCCGCCTCGGCGCGGGGGAGACCGGGGTGGGCACGGCCGGCACCGGAGGCGCGGTCGACCGGCTCACGCTCGAGATCGCCGCGTCGCTCCAGCAGCGGGACACCGTGGTCTGCTGGGTGTTCGACCAGTCGGTGAGTCTGGCCGGCCAACGGCGGGAGATTGCCGGACGGCTGGGCCGGGTGTTCGAGGAGCTCGCGGCCAGCGGCCGGGAGACCCGCGGCCACGAACTCCTGAACCTCGTGGTTGCCTACGGCCAGAAGGTCACGCCGGTGATCAAGGATCCGACGCAGGAGACGCAGCCCGTGATCGACGTGATCGGATCGATCCCCGTCGATGAATCGGGCGTCGAGATGACGTTCACCGCGATCGCGGAGGCGGCCCAGCGGGCGAAGCAGGTGCGGGGATCCGCCACGAAGCGCAACGTCATGATCATCGCCTTCACCGACGAGGTGGGGAACGACCAGCAGTACGCCGACCAGGTGGCCGCCTTCTGTCGAACCCAGGCGATGCGGGTGTACGTCGTCGGCGTTCCCGCGCCCTTCGGGATGCGCGAGGTGCGGATGAAGTTCAAGGAGTTCGACCCCACGTATGCCGACGACGTGCAGTGGGCCGTGGTCGAGCAGGGGCCGGAGTCCCTCTATCCGGAGGTGGTGCGGGTGCGGTCGGGCCGCGAGGCCGACGAGCCGATCGACTCGGGCTTCGGGCCGTTCAGCCTCTCCAAGCTCTGCGTGGAGACCGGCGGGATCTACTTCTGCGTGCATGCCAATCGCGACGCCACCGGGCGGGTGGCCGATGGCGAAGTGGCCAACATGGCGGCCGGGTTGCGCTACTTCTTCGATCCGGAGGTGATGCGGGCCTATCGGCCCGACTACGAGCCGGCGGCCAAGATCGACCAGCTGCTCACCGGCAACCGGGCGATGAAGGCGCTCGTCGAGGCGGCGAAGAGTTCGGAGGTCTCGGGGATGGAGGGGCCGAGGCTCGAGTTTCCTCGCCGCGACGACGGGGCGCTGGTGCTGCTCCTGGGCGAGGCCCAGAAGAAGGCGGCCGTGCTGCAGCCGAAGATCGACGCTCTGTATGCGATCCTCGCGGCGGGCCTGCCGGACCGCGAGGCGATCCAGGAGAAGCGCTGGCAGGCCGGATATGACCTCGCGCTGGGCCGCGTCCTGGCCCTCAAGGTGCGGACCGACGCCTACAACATCATGCTCGCCCAGGCGAAGGCGGGCCTGAAGTTCAAGGATCCGAAGAACGACACCTGGCGGCTCGTGCCGGACGACGACATCACGGCCGTCGGGTCGCAGACGGAGAAGCTCGCGGCTCAGACCCGGACGCTGCTGACGCGGGTGATCGACGAGCATCCGGGGACGCCTTGGGCGCACTATGCGGCCGTGGAGCTGCGGATGCCGCTCGGCTACCGGTGGGAGGAGGCTCACACCGGCGTGAACGCGCCGCGGACCAACGGTGGGGGGGGCAACAATCGGCCCGCCGACGACATGCGGCGGATGCTCACGCCGCCCAAGCCGAAGCGGGACGTGAAGCGGCTCTGATGCGGCGCTGATGCGGCGCTGATGCCGGCGCTCGGGGCACGGGCAGCCCGGGGTCAGGAAGCCCAAGCGCGTCAGCGATGGGGATCGTGCGCTGCTGCGGCGTGCTGGCGTGGCCGCAGACGCCGAGAGTGGCCGCAGGTTTTGAGGGTGGCCGCAGGTTTTGAGAGTGGCCGCAGGTTTTGAGAGTGGCCGCAGGTTTTCAACCTGCGGATGGTCGGCCCCGGCTCTGCTTCTTGTGCAGGTTGAAAACCTGCACCCACTTTTCAACCTGCGGATCGTCGGGGTGGTGCCGTTGCTCAGGGCTGCCCATGCCCCGTCGCCGGACGCTCGCTACGGGCATCCTGCTGTCAGGAAGCCCAATCGCGCCAGCGATGGGGATCGTGCGATGCTGCGCCGTGCTGACGTGGCCGCAGACGCCGAGAGTGGCCGCAGGTTTCGAGAGTGGCCGCAGGTTTTCAACCTGCGGATGGTCGGCCCCGGCTCTGCTTCTTGTGCAGGTTGAAAACCTGCACCCACTTTTCAACCTGCGGAT
>JBBAVS010000008.1:27008-40108 GCA_040397585.1 Pirellulales bacterium | reverse complement strand
GCTGCAGCCGCGATGGCCCCAGCGAATACGGGCAGGAGGCCCGTGGTTCGCGTGAATTCAGAACGTCAGGCTGTCCTCGGCGAAGACGTCGCGGCTCTCGTAGGCGTGAAAGCATCGAGCGATCTTCTGCGAGAGCATCTGGAGGAACATGCCGCGAAACTCTCCCTCCGTGCGGTCGGTGGCCGGGATCGCGGAGTTGGCCGGGAAGGCGAAGTCGTCGACCCGCTTGTCGAACAGCACCTTCTTCGTCGCCACCTCGAACACCCGCACGTGGGCGGTGGCACGGCCGCGATAGAGCGTGGAGCCCTCGTGGAGCCGAAACTCCTCGAGATCGATGCCCACGACGAGATCGGCGTCGAGCGACTTGCCGAGCGTCGGGTAGTCCACCCACGAGTTCTCGTCGATCCACCGCGCCACTTCCTGCTGGCTGATGAGCCTGGCCCGGCGGACCTTGCTCTCGACCTGGGAGCCGACGAGCGATGCCAGCTCGCGGGCCGAGCCCGCGTCGGTGAACTCCAGCTCCACGATCGGGCGGCAGACGACGGCGACGTGCTTGCCCTTGAGGCCGTTGAACTCCGCCGGCACGTCGGCCGGCTGAAGCAGGTAGGCGGCGGTGAACAGCGTCGAGCAGCCGCAGGCGGTCGGCAGCAGGACCGCGGCGGCGAGGGCTGCCAGGCGGATCGGACGGGCCGCAGGGGCGAGCATGGGGGTATCCTCGGTGGTGGGGCCGGCTTTCGGCCTTCGGGGCGGGGAGCGTAGTGCTACGCCGCGGGCCGCTCAATCCCGCTTCCGCCCCGCTTGCGGATCGGACGTCTGGCAGAATGGGCAAGCGACGAACCATGGACACGACATTCCAGACCGGTGGCGGACAGGGCACGGCCGATCCTGCGGCCGCCGGGGATGCCTTCATCGCGGCCGTGGCCGCCGCGCTGCCGGCGACGGGCTTCTGGACGATGCCGGTGCTGGCTGCCGTGTCGGGTGGCGCCGACAGCGTCGCTCTCCTGGTCGCGCTCCGCCGGCTGGTGCCCCGGGGGCTCGAGCGGCGGCTGATCGTCGTGCACGCCGAGCATGATCTGCGGGCGGAAGCCGCCGCGGACCGCGGGTTTGTCGCCGCTCTCGCGGAGCGGTTGGGGCTCGCCTGCGTCTGGCGACGAATCGCCGTGCAGAACGACCTCGGCGACGAGGGGCTCGAAGGCCGGGCCCGGCGGCTGCGATACGAGTTCCTGGGCGCGGCGGCCCTCGCTCATGGCGGCCGGCATGTCGTGACCGCCCACACGGCGGACGATCAGGCCGAGACGATCCTCCAGCGGATGCTGCGGGGCACCGGGCTGGCCGGGCTCGGCGGCATGCCGCCGGCCCGCAGCCTGCTGCCCGGCGTCGCGCTGCTCCGGCCCCTGCTGGGCGTCCGGCGGGCCGCGGCCCGTGCGTTTCTCGAGTCGATCCACCAGTCGTGGTGCGAGGATGCCACGAACGCCGACGTTCGGCATGTCCGCAACTTCATCCGGCACGAGATCCTGCCGCGGTGCGTTGCCGGCCCCTTTCCGGCGGCGTCGGAGTCGCTGGTCCGGCTCGGTCAGCAGGCCGCGCTGGTGGCCGGCGCGATCCGCAGCGCCGCGGAACATCTCCTCGAGGCCCATGCCAGTCGGCACGCCGACGGCAGCGTCGTGCTGCGGACACGCGAGCTTCGCGGTCTCGACCGGCATCTCCTGGCCGAGGTATTCGTGGCGCTCTGGCGGCGCGAGGCCTGGCCCCAGCAGGGGATGACGGCCCGGCACTACGCCGCCCTGGCGGGCCAGGTGGCGGAGCCCGAGCAGGCCGCGGGCGGCGAGGCCTCCGCCACCGATCTGCCGGGCGGCGTGCGGCTGTCGCGACTGCCCGGCGGCTGGCTCGGCCTACGGCAGGTCGTCCCGGGGCGGTCGTCTCAGGACGACATCTCGACCCGCTTGTAGCCGCCGATGCTCGCGAAATAGAGCATCAGGCCGAGGTAGATCACCGCCATGGTGGCCGGGATCGCGGAGTCGGCCTTGAGCGTCTCACGGTCGCCCTGCTGGTCAGCCTCGACCGCCTGCTTCTGCTCCGCGGTGGCCGCGGCGGCCGCGTCGCGGGCCGCCTTGACCTTCGCCCCGTCGAGTCCGAAGACCTCGGAACTCGGGATGTTGAGGAACCGGCTCGGGGTCTCCGAGCGATACTGCTCGTAGACCGCGGCGTTGGTCGCCTGCAGCGACTCGCCCGCGAAGCGGTCCTTGCAGTAGCCGAGACCCGGCCCGCCGATCAGGCCGGCGGAGAGCATGCCGATCCCGCCCATGATCGACATGGCCACGGCGCCGGTCTGCGGGAAGCGGTCGCCCACCACGGCGAGCATCGTCGGCCAGAAGAAGGTCTTGCCCACGGCGTAGATGCCCAGTGCCGCCAGCGCCGCCGGGAACGTGTCCATCCCGCTGGCGAACCGCAGGCCGATGAAGGCCAGGATCGACGAGACCAGCAGCAGGCCGATCGGCGAGAGCCCGAGTTTGGTCTCGATGAAGTGGGCGCAGAACCGCAGGCCGAACATGATCACCGAGGTCCAGATGAACAGGGCCTTGCCCTGCTCGGACGAGAACAGGTTGCCGGTGATGTTCTGGATCCAGCTGTCGGTGCCCAGCTCCACGGCCCCCACGAGCGCGTGGGTGACGAACAGGATGAACAGCAGCACGGAGCCGAGCGAGAACCTGGTCATCGCGGCCACGGCGAGGAGCAGCAGGCCGCCGAGGGCGTAGCCGATCGCGGCGGCATTGTCGGGGACGAAGTTCTTGAGGATGTCGCCGAAGAACAGCGCGAGCAGGTAGCAGGCCACGGCGGCGCCCAGGATGCCGACGTCGCGGAACATGTCGACGAAGCTCGCTCCCTTCGCCGCCGCCTCCGACTTGGGGAACGTCTGACCGAGAAACATCAGGGCGTAGATCACCGTCGGGATCAGGTAGAGCGCCAGCTGGAGCTTCCAGTCCCAGTGCAGCCGGTCGTCGAGAAACCACCCGGCCACCGTGCCCAGCACCATGCCGGCGGGCCAACTGGCATGGAGGATGTTGAGGTAGTGGGTGCGGTTGTGCGGAAAGACCGTGGCCACGAGGGGGTTGGCCACGGCCTCGAGCGTGCCGTTGGCGAACGCGAAGATGAACGAGCCCCAGAAGAGCAGCTGGTAGGCGTTGTCGGGCGACGAGGCGCTGAAGGTGACGAGCGCCGAGAGGATGTGGCCCGCGAGCGCGACGGCCACGAGCTTGCCGTAGCCGATCTTGTCGACGATCACGCCGCCGATGATGATCCCGAAGCAGAAGCCGGTGAGCCCGGCGCCGGTGATCTGGCCGACCTGCGAGGCGGTGAAGCCGAACTGCTCCCGCCAGTTGTCGAGGATGCCGCCGCGGATGGCGAACCCCACGCCGGCGGCGAGGATCGCCATGAACCCGGCCCAGAGGAGGCGATGGGCGTTGGGGTAGAGGCCGGCGAGATCGTCGGCCGGGCGGGAGGTGCGGGTGGCGGCCATGCGCTGGTGCCTCGTGGATGGTGAAGCCGGGGAAATGAAACGGCCGGTTTCCCCCGAAGCCCGGCGATGCTGAGGCACTATAGCAATCCACGCAGGCTGGTGAAATGGCGGGTTTTCCGGCGTTTCACGGCTGCTTCCGTGCCTTGACCCCCCGCGGCTTCGGCCCCTACCTTCCCGGCCCGTTTGTCAGCCTCGGGAAGCCTGCGCGCCGGCCCAATGAGATCCCTCGCCGACCTCCTCTGGACGATCGTCCGTTGGGTGCTGCCGCTCTCCGTCGCGGCAGTCGTGGTGGCGTTCGTGCTCGGTTCGAACCGCGTCGGCGAAGAGATCCGCCGCCGGGTCGAGGCGCGGCTGCAGGCGGCGCTCCCGAACCTGGCCGTGCACATCGGGGGCGCGAGCCTCCTCGAAGGGGAGGGCATCGTCGTCAGGCGGATCACCGTCGTCGATCCCGCCCAGCCGTCCGACCGGAACACGCTGATCGCGATCGAGGAGGTTCGGGTCGCCTGCGGCACCGGGCTCCAGGATCTGCTGGCGGGAAATCTGCAGATCACGGCGCTGCGGGTCGTGCGGCCGGTCGTGCATGCCCGCCGCGGCGGCGACGGCGGCTGGAGCCTCAGTTCGCTCGTGGCGGGCCGCGGCGGTGGCGGCCTGACCGTGCCCGTGGCCATCGAAGACGCGACCCTGCTCGTCGATGCCGAGGGGGTCGGCGGCCGGCTGTCGCTGCGGAACATCGGCGTCAACCTCCGCCCGGCCGCCGGCGTCGACGGCGGCGCCGCGATCCTGGTGAACGGCGCGGTGGGAGGCGACCTCTTCGATCGGGCCGCGTTCGAGGGTCGAATCCTCGCGGCCGGCGGCTATGAACTCGCGGGGCAGGTGGCATCGCTCGAGCTGTCGCCGCGGCTGCGGAGCCTCGTGCATGCCGCGGCGACGCCTGCCGACTGGCTGGCCGGACTGCGGGGCCGCCTCGACGTCGAGTGGCGGGCCGCGGGCGACCTCGCCGCGCTGGATCGTTCCGACTTTCGCGCGACCGGTCGGCTCGAGTCGGGGCACTTCGAGGTTCCCGGGCTGCCGTTCGCGATCAGCGACGTGTCGGCCGCGTTCACAGCCGACCCGAGCGGGGTGAGCGTGGAGCGGGTGGAGGCCCATTCCGGCTCGACCCTGGTGCGGGGCTCCGGCCGGCTCGGCGGCTGGAATGCCGCGGCCGATTACGACGTCACCGTGGAGGCGGAGCGGATGCTCGTGGGCCATCACTGGGAGGCCCTGCTGCCGCAGGCGGTGGCGGCGCACTGGAGCAAGCTGCTGCCGGCGGGCGAGGTGGACGTCCGCGCCCACCTCGTGCGGCAGGCGGGCACGATCACGCCCGACGTGTCGCTCCGCTGCCGCAACGTGTCGCTGACGTACTACCGGTTCCCGTACCGTGTCGACCGCACGGTCGGCACCGTCACCCTGCGCGACGAGATGCTCTCGATGCACCTCACGGGCGAGGCGGGCGGGCATCCGGTGACCGTCGAGGCGGCCGTGCGGACGACGCCCGGGAGCCAGGGCTTCGTCGAGGTCCGCGGCGACGGGATGCGGATCGACGACGCGCTGCTCGCTGCCATGCCCACGCGGAGCGCCGACATCGTGCGGTCGCTCCGCGGCGCCGGCACGTTCGACTTCGTGTTCCGGCACGACCGCTCGGCCGACCTGCCCAACGGCTTCGCCAACTCGCTCGGTATCCATCTCGACCAGTGCACCATGGCCTACGCCGGCTTCCCCTACCCGCTCGGCAACGTGACCGGCAACATCCACATGGACCGTGGCAACTGGACGATCCGGGAGATCACCGGGTCGAACGACACGGGCGTCGTGCGGTGCACGGGCCGGCTCCAGCGGATCGGCGAGGACGACGGCGAACTGACGCTGCATCTCGCAGGCACGAACGTGGTGCTGGAGAAGGAGCTTCGCGACGCGCTGCCGCCGGGCGTGCGCCGCATCTGGGACGACGTCACGCCGCGCGGCACCGCGGAGTTCACCGCCGAGGTGAAGCACCGGGTCAAGCAACGGCGGACCGAGGTGGAAATCGTGGCCGCGCCGCAGGGCGATACGGTGTCGATCGAGCCAGCCTGGTTTCCCTACCGGCTGGAGCGGCTCCGCGGCCGCCTGCACTGGAAGGACGGCGTGCTCGCCTTCGACGATGTCCGCGGCGCCCACGCGCGGACGAGCGTGTCAGCCGAGGGCACCTGCCGGTTCTCGCCCGACGGCGGCTGGCATGTCTCCTTCGCCCGGCTCGCCGCCGACCGCTTTCACGCCGACCACGACGTCCTCCGGGCGCTGCCCGCCGGGCTGCGGCAGGCGGTCGCGGGCGTGCGGCTGCGGGGCATGCTCTCCGTGGATGGCGCCCTGGAGATCTTTTCCACGGCGCCGCAGGTGGTGGCCGGCCCCGGAGGCCGCCCCGAGGCGGTGCCCGGCCCCGCGGCTGCGGCGTGGGACATGCAGCTCGACATGGAGCAGGCGGCGGTGGACGTGGGCATGCCGCTGGAGCACGTGCATGGCGGAATCCGCCTCCGCGGCCAGTCCGACGGCACGACCTGGCGGAGCCTCGGCGACGTGGCGATCGACAGCGCCATGTGGCGGGGCGTGCAGCTGACGGCCGTGCGCGGGCCGCTGGCGATGGATGCGGCCGGGGCCCGCTTCGGCGGGCAGGCGGCCGCCGACCCGCGGGCGGCGGCGCGGCGGATGACCGCGCGGGTGGCCGACGGAATCCTCGAGGTCGATGGCAGCGTGGCCGCGGGTGAGGCCGGCGCGTTCGCCGTGACGGCGTCGCTGGCGAACGCCGACCTGGCCCGGCTCGCCGGCGACATGAGCGGCGCGGTCCGTCGCTACCAGGGGCGTGTGCACGGCGGCATCGAGATCCGCGGCTCGCGGGCCGGCACGCACTCGCTCGTCGGCCGGGGGCAGGTGAAGCTCACCGACGCCGACATCTACGAGCTCCCGGTCACGGTGGCGCTGCTCAAGATCCTGCGGGTGAAGAATCCCGATCGCAACGCGTTCACCAGCAGCCTCGTCGATTTCAGGATCGAGGGGCCGCATGCCTATCTCGACACGCTCGAGCTCTCGGGCGACGCGATCAGCCTGGTGGGCAACGGCGAGGTCGATTTCGACTCCCGCATCAACCTCGTGCTCCGGCCGATCATGGGCGAGGCGGAAACGCAGCTGCCGGCGATGAAGCGGCTGCTCGGCGGCGCGAGCGGGCAGTTCGTGCTGGTGCACGTCGATGGCACGATCGCGGAGCCGATGACGTCGACCGAGGCCTTCCCGACGCTGGCCGCGGCCGTCCAGCGGCTGCAGTCGCGGCGCCGGGCCGATGGCGCGACGGCGGCGGTGTGGGAGGATCGGGGGCCGCGGTGAACGGGGCGCTTGGCCGAGGATTGGTAGAGTGGGGCGACGACGACGGCCCGGCCGCCGCTCGCCCGGGAAGACCTGAGGATCGACCGATGAAGATCGTCAAGATGCACGGTGCCGCCAACGATTACGTCTACGTCGATTGTTTCGCCGAGCCGACGCCCGCGGATCCCGCGGCGCTGGCGCCGGTGATCGCCGACCGACATACGGGCGTGGGTGGCGACGGGCTGGTGCTGGTGATGCCGTCGGCGGTGGCGACCGCCCGGATGCGGATGTTCAACGCGGACGGCAGCGAGTCGGAGATGTGCGGCAACGGTGTCCGTTGCGTGGCCCATCTGGTGGTCTCCCGCGGCCGGGCGCCGGCCGGCCCGGTGACGATCGAGACGGGCCGCGGCGTGCTCACGCTCGACGTGAGCCCGACGGGCGCGCGGACGTCGCAGGTGCGGGTGGACATGGGCGAGCCGCTGCTCGACGCGGCCACCATTCCGGTGGCCGGCTGCGGCGTCGGCCGCGTGATCGACGCGCCGTGTGCGGCGCTCGGCGCCGAGGAGCCGTGGTGGCGCGACTGCGGCCTCGACCCGCGGATGACCTGCGTGTCGATGGGCAATCCCCACGCCGTCCTCTACTGCCGCGACGTGGATCGCGTGCCGCTGGACACCGTCGGCCCGCGGATCGAAACGCATGCGAGCTTCCCGCGGCGGGTGAACGTGCACTTCGTCGAGGTGCTCGCCCCCGATCACGTGAAGATGCGGACCTGGGAGCGCGGCAGCGGGATCACGATGGCCTGCGGCACCGGCGCCTCGGCGGTCTGCGTGGCGGGCGTGCTCACCGGCCGCACCGCCGGGAAGATCGCGGCCGATCTCCCGGGCGGCCGGCTGGAACTCGCCTGGCAGCTCGGAGGCCACGTCTTGATGACGGGACCGGCCGCGGAGGTGTTCGAGGGCACGTGGTGGGGCGGCTGACGATTTCGCGTCCAGGGAAGGACCGACGACTGTGAAGCTCAAGAGTTCGTTTGCGATCGGCTGCTGGTCCCTGGCCTCGACGGCCCTGATCCGTCAGTGGATGGGCACGCTCGACTACAAGGTTGACTACGGCGATCCCGACGTCGATCCCGTGAGCCCTGCCTATCGCGGCGCGAAGATCTACGTGTTCTGGCACGAGAACATCCTCATGCCGCTCTACCTCCGCGGCCACTCCAACATCTCCATGCTCCTCTCGCGGCATTGGGATGCCAACATCCTCGACCGGGTGGCCCGGACGATGGGCTTCGGCGTGGTCCGCGGGAGCACGTTCCACGGCGGGTCTGCAGCGCTCCGTGAACTCGCGGAGCGGGCCGCCGAGGGGAATCTCACGATCACGCCCGACGGGCCGCGCGGGCCGCGGCGGCGGCTGGCGCCGGGCTGCGTGTTCCTCGCCAGCACCCTCGGCATTCCGATCGTGGCCATGGGCATGGGCTACGATCGGCCCAAGCGGGTGGGCACCTGGGATCGATTCGCGATCCCGCGGCCGTTCTCCCGGGCCCGCGGCGTCGTCAGCCGGGCGATCGCCGTCCCACCCGCGCTCGACCGCGAAGGGATCGAGCGGTATCGGAGCGGGATCGAGCGGCTGCTCACGCATCTCTCCGACGAGGCGGAAGCCTGGGCGACCTGCGGCGGCCGGCGGCCGAACCAGCGGCCGGTCCGCAAGGAGCCTTCGCGCGTCGCCCGCCGCACCGCGGCGCTGACGGGCGATCCGGGAGTGGACCTCGACGCGGAGCTCGCGCGGGTGGGGCTCGAGTCGGCGAGCCGCGAGGCCGGGGATCGCACCGCCGCCTGACGGACTTTTCGCCGCCAGCTCGCCCACCTCGGAGGCGGGCTTGGTCGGGTGCGGGCGGATCTGCTCGAGAACGTGCTGACCGAGCTGGCCGGGTCAACCGCGGTCGGTGCTGGTCGACCGCTGACACGGGGAACCTGACCTACGGAGAGGCCGCGCGGGCGACGTCGGCCGCGAAGGCGTCGACGTCTGCGGGCGTCGTGTCCCAGGAACACATCCAGCGAACCTCTCCGGTCGCCTGATTCCAAATGTAGAACCGCTGCCGCGCCTGCAGTCTTTCGGTCATGTCGCGGGGCAGAATCGCGAACACCGCGTTGGCCTGCACCGGCCGGCAGAGCGTCACACCCGGGATGCCCCGCACGGCCGCCCCGAGCCGGGCCGCCATCGCATTGGCATGCGCGGCGTTCCGCTCCCAGAGATGGTCGGTGAGCAGGGCGACGAACTGCGCGCTCACAAACCGCATCTTGCTCGCGAGCTGTCCGCACGTCTTCCGCATCCGGCGCACGGCGGCGGCCAACTCCGGATCGAAGGTGATCACGGCTTCCGCGCCCAGCGCGCCATTTTTCGTGCCTCCGAAGGTCACGATGTCGGCGCCGGCGCGGCTCGTGATCTCCCCGAGCGACACGCCGAGCGCGGCGGCGGCGTTGGCCAGCCGGGCCCCGTCAACGTGCAGCCGCATCCCGTGAGCGTGAGCCTGGTCGGCCAGCGCCCGAATCTCGGCGGGCGTGTAGACCATGCCAATCTCGGTCGACTGCGTGATGCTTACGACCGCGGGTCGGGCCCGATGGATGTCGTCGAAGCCCCAGGCCTGTGTCTCGACGAGCGCGGCAGTGAGCTTCCCGTCCGGGGCAGGCACCGTCATCAGTTTGAGTCCCGCCATCGCCTCGGGGGCGGCTCCCTCGTCGGCATTCACGTGGGCCACGTCGGCGCAGACAACTGCCTCCCACGCGCGACACAGCGATCCGAGGGCCACCACGTTGCCGCCGGTGCCATTGAAGAGCGGAAACGCCTCCGCGTCGGGGCCGAACTCCTCCTTCACGAGCGTCTGCAGCCGGTCGGTCAGGTCGTCGGATCCGTAGGCTGGTGCGTGGCCTCCATTGGCCGCGACCACGGCGGCGAGCACCTCGGGATGGACCCCGGCATTGTTGTCGCTGGCGAAGGCCCGGCGCGGCGCGATCATGCGGCCACCCCGGTGATGCCGCGGGCCGACTCGATAACGGGACCGAGCCGGCGGCGGAGCGGCTCGTAGAACACGCTCAGCGGAAACTCATCGGGCAGAACGGCGTCGATGGCCGCCCGCGGGTCGGCCGGCAGTGCGGCTCCGCCGCGGGCCCACGTCGATGCGGGGTGGGGGGGCACGAGGCCGGCGACGAACTCGTGCGCCGCCAGCCAGTGGCCGATGCGCGACCGCTCGATCCCCGCGCGGTAGAGCGACTCCACCTGATCGCAGAGCTCGACGACCGCCGGATCAACGGATCGCCAGTCGACCGCAAGCACGTTGTCGGCCCAGCGGACGGCCCGCCGCCGGTGGAGCCAGGCAAAGAGGATCTGGCCGGCGAGGCCGTCGTAGTTGCGAACGCGGTCGCCGGTCGTGGGGAAGCGGAACAGCCGGTCGCAGAGGATCGCCGTCCGCACATGCCGGGCCGCCGGCACACCCCGCGGTTCGAGTGCCACCATCTCTCGGAACGTGGTCAGGTCGCACCGCAGCTCCTCCAGGGCGTACATCCAGAACGGCTGCCGCTGCCGGATCATGAAGGGGTCGAAGGGAAGCTCCCCGCGACCGTGCGTGCGATCGTGGACGAGATCCCACAAGGCGAACGTCTCCTGGGCGAGCCCCTGGTCGGCCAGCAGCATCTCGGCGTCCGGGGGCAGGGCCAGGCGGAGGATGCGGGCGGCCTCGCGGGTCACCCGTCGACAGCGGGCCGCCTCACGGTCGCAGAAGATCGCCCCCCAGGTGAACCGAGCCGTCTCCCGCGCGGCGATCGTCTCGGGGAAGAGGACGGCGGAATGGGTGTCGTAGCCGGAAGTGAATCCCGCGAACTCGACCGGCACGAAGGCGGGATGAGGGTAGTCTGAGGCCTCGAGATCGGCGATCCACTCGGGCCAGACGGTGCGGGTGACGACCGCCTCGACGTTGCGATTGGGATTGCCGTTCTGAGTGACCATCGGGAACACCACCAGGTGCTCGATCCCGTGACGCCGGGTCCGCTCGGGATGGAACTCGAGCAGCGCGTCGAGGAAGTCGGGGCGGCCGAAGCCACTCCGGGCCCACGCTTCGAAGTCGACGACCGTCGCCACCAGATGGCGGGCCTGGTGAGGGACAGCCGGCGCGAGCGTGGTGATCGCCCGTGTGATCTCGCCCACGAGGTCGGCCGCCCGGACGTGGTGCCGCGGCGCGATCGCCCCGTCGGCGTCCTGCAGCGGTCGGATCTCCTCGACTGCCCGTATGAGATCCTGCCATTCGGGTCGCGCCGTGAGCCCGGTTCGGCAGGTGGCGCCCCCGGGCTGATGATCCCGCACGGCCGCCCAGGTCACGATGTTGAGCCAGAGCGAGCGATTGTCGAGGTCGACGATCGAATCATCGCCGACGAAGTCGGAGTCGGCGGCGACGACGACCCGGCCCGCCCCCGCCCGCGCGCCGACCAGCACCGGGGCCCGGGGGGGCGTCGCCGACGCATGCGTGCGGGCGAAAACCGTCGCGGCGGCGGCATCAGCGACCGTCAAGACGCCCGCCCGGTAGAAGCAGGCCGCGGCGACGCGCGCAAAGACGTCGGCGGCGAGGACGCCATCCCCGGCCGGTGGCGGGGCCGGATCGACCAGCACCCAGGTCGAGACGTCCTTGAAGCGATGGGCCGGATCCTGGACCGTCGCATTGTCGATGCCGATGCCGAACCGGGCGGCGATCGCGGCCAGCGAGTTGCCGTACTTGGGCTGCTCGGTCTCCGCGAGGACCACGAGCCCGCCCCCTGCATGGACAAAGGCCTCGATGGCGTCGATCTCGGTGGCTTCATAGACCGGCGAACCCTGACCCGTCGTCGCCTCCCACTCGTCGGTCGAGCAGTGCGGCACGACGAGGACATCAACGCTGGCGAGCACATCGGGCGAGAGTGGGCCAGTGGCATGCACGGCCACCGCGAAGCCGTTGTCATGCAGCGTGCGGGCCGCCTCGACCAGGCCGCAATCCGCCGGATTGCCAGGCCTCATTCGGGACGCGACCTCGGGCCGCGTAGACCAGGCCTGGCGGTGGGACTCGTCGAAAAGGACGCGGGCAACGACGCGCATGAGCCTTGTCCACCGCTTCCAGAGAGCCGTTGCCGCGTTCGGCACGGGATCTCGAGTGCCCGCCGAGAGGTCGCAACACCCAAGGCAGACGCCCGCCCGAGTGGTTGACAGTCCCACCGCGTCGCCTCGGCCTCTACAGGATAGGACCGCCAACGGCAGTTCCGCAAGCGTTCTCCGGCTGGCTACTCGCGAGTGAGCCCCAGTGCGTGCCCTCCGGCCCAGATGTCGTGATGATCGTCCCGTTACCGCTCCCGTCCGGACTCGGAGAGGGCGGTGACGGTGCGCCATGATCTGCCAACATCACCGATGGTTTGACTGTTGCTCGGCGTTGGATGAATGATCCACTGTGCAAGAAAGGGCCCTGGATCGATTCACTTCCCACGTCCCGAACTGGTTCAGGAACTGGTCGTCAGCAACCCCTGCGGACCGTCGCTGCCGCCTCGGAGCGTCTTGGATGCGGAAGCTAGCGGCCGAGCCGCTCGAGCCGCCGCTCCACCGCTTCGAGCAGCGCCCGCAGCCGGCCCACTTCGCGGCGGAGTTCCGTGGCGTCGGCTTCGGCTGGGGATTCCGGCCGGCGGCTGGTGCGGGCCGCAGGGCTCGGCTGGAGTGTTGGCGCCGATGACACGGACTGCAGCGCCGGCTCGCCGACCAGCGCCTGCTCCAGCGGCCGTTCGAGCGCTTGGAGCACGACCTCCGCCTTTTTCTCCGCGCCGCCGGGAAGCACGTAGTGCAGCGGGAGCGGACGGTCGGTCGGGCCCGAGGCGACGAGCAGGGTGAGATCCTGCGGCGACCGCACGGGACGATCGGCGAGCGATACGATCACGCTGCCCGGAGGGATTCCAGCCTTCGAGGCGGGGAGATCGCCGACGACGCCGATCACATACGCGCCCGCCGGCTGCGGGAGGCGAAACCGCTCCTGGATGTCGCGGTCGATCGGCACGGTGCGCACGCCCAGGGCCGTACGGCCGCGCGGCGCTGCTGCAGCAGCGGAGGCGCTCGAAGCAGCGGAGGCGCTCAGAGGAGCGGAGGCGCTCAGAGGAGCGGAGGCGGTCAGAGGAGCGGAGGCGGTCAGAGGAGCGGAGGCGGTCAGAGGAGCGGAGGCGGT
>JBBAVS010000008.1:13190-26908 GCA_040397585.1 Pirellulales bacterium | reverse complement strand
TCAGAGGAGCGGAGGCGGTCAGAGGAGCGGAGGCGGTCAGAGGAGCGGAGGCGGTCAGAGGAGCGGAGGCGCTCAAGGCAGCGGAGGCGCTCAGAGGAGCGGAGGCGCTCGAGGCAGCGGAGGCGGTCATGGCGGGCCGTGAAGGCGCGTTCGTCAGCACCGACACGGTGGCCACGCCATCAGGCGCGGGCCCGGCCACGGCCGGCGGCGCGGTGGACGCCTGCCAACCGGGGCCGGCGGCAGGACCACTGGGCGGAAGCACGGCGGCGGTTGCCGGCGGCGCGATCATGGCTGCCTGGCCGGCAGCCGGCGCGGCGGGGCGGGGAAGGGCGATCACCTCGATGTCGCTGACCCGTTCACCGCGGGCCACGCTCAGTCGGACCTGCTGGCCGGCGGTGATCGCCGTCAGCGCCGCCGACACGTCGTCGGCACTGGCCAACGGCCGGCCATTCACTCCGCGAAGATCGTCGCCCGACGCGATGCCGGCCGCAGCGGCGGGCCCGGACGGCACGAGTTCCACGATCGTCCAGCGGCCCGGGGTGGTCGATTCGGCCACCGCCATGCCGAGCCATCCCGGCACGGCGATCGGTGCAGTCGCCGGCGGCGGGGCGACGCCCGCTCCGCCGGCGGGCGCCGCAGCCGGCGGGGCAAAGGGCAGCGCGATCGGCTCGCCGATTGAGATGTCACCAGGTTGAAACGCCGTCGTCGGTGCCGCGTCCTGGGCCGCGTTCTGGGCAACGACGCCGGGCAGTCGCATGCAGGCGGCCGCGACCATCACGCGGCCAAACAGCCTCGCCGCCGCCGAGAGTCCTGTCGCGAATCGATCTGCGTCATGCATGGGCGACAGTATACGTGGTTCCGGAGCCTTCGCGACCTGGCGTCAGGGCCGCGGAAAACGCGGGAGAACGTCCGTGGCACCGCGCCATGCACAAGTTGTGCACCACGCGCGGCGGCCGGCGTCGCGTGGCGTCTACGACACGGAAGACCAGACGCCGCGGTGGCGACGCGCGGTGCGCGGCGGTGATTTCGCCGCAGTGCTGTCATGGTTTGACAGCACTGCATGCACTCCTATACTCGCGCCTCGTTGCGACCTTCGGAAGTCATTTCCGAAACGCGATTCACGGACGGTCAATGCCGGAGGTCAGAGCCTTCGGTCCACAGGGAAGGATCCATGGGGAACGCATCCGACGTCGTCGCGGCCGCCGGCATTCCGGCCCCTTCGGCGGCCCGCGTGCTCGATGCCTTCCGCGGCCGGATCGGTGATGATCGGTTTGCGGTGTGGTTCGGCGACGCCGCCTGCACGATCGAACCTGCCGGTGACGACGCGTTGCAGGTGCTGCTCACGGTGGGCAGCGGCTTCACGCACGAATGGCTGCGACGGACGTTTCGGGCCGAGTTCGAGGCGGCCGTCCGCGAGACCTGCGGCGCTGCCGAGGCAGTCTGGCAGTCGCGGTCGGCGGAGGGCTCGGCTGAGCCGGCGACGCCGGCCGTGGCCGACGCGTCCTCGGCCGGCGAACCACGGCGGAAACGACGCCAGGAGGGGCCGCGAGGCTCGAAAGCCGCGGCCCGCGGCCCGCGGCGGCCCGAGCCCGGCGTGGAGCCCGCGAGCCGTCAGCTGAGTGTAGTCGCCCGCCCGGTGGCCGCCGCCGCGCCGCCGGCCCGGCGGCAGCCGCTGCGGCTCGGCGATTTCGTGGTCGGCCCGAGCAACCGCATGGCGTTCGCCGCGGTCGAACTCGCGGCGGCCCGGCCGGGCGAGATGTCGCCGCTGGTGATCCACGGGCCGAGCGGCGTCGGCAAGACGCACCTCGTGGAGGCTGCCTGCGATCGGGCCCGCGAACTGCATCCGGGGGCCACCGCGGTCTGTCTATCGGCCGAGCAGTTCACCACCGCCTTCCTCCAGGCACTGCACGGCGGCGGTCTGCCGGGGTTTCGCCGTAGCTGCCGCTCGGCCGACGTGCTCGTGATCGATGACCTGCAGTTCTTCGTCGGCAAGAAGGCGACCCTGCTGGAGCTGCAGCAGACGCTCGATGCCCTGCTCCGGCAGGGCCGGCAGCTGATCTTCGCCTGCGACCGCGAACTCGACGCCCTGCCCGAGCTCGGTGCCGATCTGCTCACGCGGCTGCGGGGCGGCATGGTGGCCCGCCTGCTGCCCCCCGACTACGACGTCCGCCGGGGCATCGTGGCCGCAGTCTGCGCGAAGCGGGGGCTTGCCGTGCCGGACGACGTGCTCCACTACGTGGCCACATCGATGACGCGGCACGCCCGCGAGCTCCTCGGTGCCGTCAACCGGCTCGAGGCCACGAGCCACATGCTCGGCGTGCCCGTGGCGCTCGAGATGGCGCAGGAGGCGCTGGCCGATCTGGTGCGTTCGAGCAGCCGCAGCGTCAGGCTGGCCGACATCGAGCGGGCGGTGTGCAAGGCCTTCGGCATCGAGAGCGGCGCGCTGCAGTCGGCGCGGCGGGCGCGGTCGGCGAGCCATCCGCGGATGCTCGCGATGTTCCTCGCCCGAAAGCACACGCAGGCGGCGCTGACCGAGATTGGCGGCTACTTCGGCCGCCGCAGCCACTCGACCGTGATCGCGGCGCAGAAAGCAGTGGGAGACTGGGTCGCCACGGGAACGCAGGTGGTGCTCGCGGATGCGACCTGGAACGTCGAGGAGGCGATCCGCCACGTCGAGGACGTGCTCCGCGCCGGCTGAGCCGATCGCGGCTCAGCGGGGCGCCTCGGCCGGGGTCTCTTCGAGGCTCGCCTTGTAGCGGACGCTCGACTGCGGGCCGCCGAAGCCGACCACGCGGCGGTCGATGGCGGTCTGGCGGCCGACCACGCGGCCCCGTTCGATGTCGAAGCGGATGGTGCCGTCCCAGATCCGCTCCAGGAGCCGGGACTCCAGCCGCGGATCGTCCACCGGCGTGAGCACGGTGGTGTCCACGGCGATCGTGGCGATGCCGTCCTTGACCGACTCCAGTCGATACCGCAGCCGCGTCCGCACCGCCTTGCGCGGACCGTTGGGCACCTCGACGACGACCTCCTGTGGGATCGTCCATTCGAAGCCGGCTTCGACCGGTTCGGCCGGCAGCGGCACCACCACGAGGTCCCCCGTCGCCGCCGGCGGGCAGGGGCGGAGTTCGCGGCGGTCGAGCACGCGGCCGTCCGTCGCGATCGTCATCCGGACCAGGGGCACGCCGAGGCTGTGCGGCACGAGTTCGTAGCCGGGGGGCGGCTCTGTGCCGCTGCCGCTCGACCAGCGGACCTCGCCGCGGTCGCTCGTCCGCGAGGTCATCGTCACGTCGTCCACCAACTGATCGAGCGTGGCGGTGCCGGCGTCGTCGACCGCGACCACGTTCCAGGTCTTCGTCGAATCCGTCATCGTCTCGACCGACTGCGTGGTGCCGTTCATCGTGGTTTCGGTGAGCGCGCGATGCGCGACCCGCATCGCCAGCCGCTCGTCGGGCCGAAACCGGTAGCGGAGCATGACCGGCTCGGCCGGCGCCGCGGCGCCGGCCGCCGCGGCGACGAGCCCAAGGCACAGGGCGGCGATGCGGCGAAGCGGTGTGCCGGTCATGAGCCGCTCCGCGTCGAGGGCCGCTCGGCGGACCGCAGGCCGCCACCCCAGCCGAGCTTCTCGCGGAGGGTGCCGTAGTAGCCGTGCCGCTGTGTTTCCACGAGCGTGAACCGGGGAGTCGCCCGGCGGACGCGGATCCGGTCGCCGGCCGCAAGGCCCGTCACGACCCGGCCGTCCACCACGCAGGCCGAGCCCTCGTTCGGCTCGGGGACGACGATCTCGTAGGTGCGGGCGGCGGAGTCCACGACGGTGCGGTTGGTGAGCGTGTGGGGATTGAGCGGCGTGAACACGAAGGCGTCGAGGTCCTTGCGGACGATCGGGCCGCCGGCCGAGAGGTTGTAGGCGGTCGATCCCACCGGCGTCGAGACGATCAGGCCGTCGGCGCGGTAGGTGGTGGCGGGCTCGCCGTCCACCACGAGCCCGATTTCGATCATCGAGAACGGCGGGCCTGCGAGGATCGACGTCTCGTTGAGGCCCAGTTCGTGCGGCACCACGGTCGCGCCGCCGCGGACGACCTCCGTCTCGAACATCAGATGCTCCACGAGCCGGAACCCGCCGGCGGCGATGCCGCGGAACGCCTCCGCGGCCGCGGCGCGGGGGACGTCGGCCAGAAAGCCGAGCCGCCCGAGATTCACCCCCAGCACCGGAATCTGGTGGTAGCCCATCCAGCGGGCTGCCCGGAGGATCGAGCCGTCGCCCCCGAGCACCACCACGACGTCGGTGGCCGTGGGGCAGGGGGGCGTGTCGGCTTCCGCGGACGCTGCGGCGAGGTGAGACGTGGCTTCGTGGCCGGCCAGGCGGATCACGGCTGCCAGACGGTCGGCCTCGTCCACGACCTCGGGCTTGGCGGCGGGGCCGACGATCGCAAACCGCAGCGGGCTCGCGGCCGCATGACCGGGACGCAGTTGAGAGCCGCTGGACATGGGCGACACGCCTCCGGCGTCGATCAACGGTTGGCGGTCGCGTGGCCGACCACGCCGCTGCCGGACGGGCCGCGGCCGGCCAGCCGTCGGCACGTGGCGGCGATGCCGGCGGCGTCGAGGCCGAGGTCGGCAAGGAGCTCCGCCCGTTCGCCATGCTCGACGAAGCGGTCGGGCAGGCCCAGCCGGGCGATCGGGCCCGCGTGGAGGCCCGCGTCGTTGACCGCCTCGAGCACGGCGCTGCCGAACCCGGTCGGCAGGGCGTTTTCCTCGAGGGTCACCGTCCAGGGAGCCGCCTCGATGCGGTCGCAGAGGGTGGGATCGAGAGGCTTGGCGAACCGGGCGTTGACGACGGCGACCTCGAGGCCCTCGCCCCGGAGGATCGTCGCCGCCTTGAGGGCCTCGCCGAGGAGCGTGCCGCAGGCGATCACGAGGCCGTCGCATCCCTCGGCGAGCGTCTCGCTGCGTCCCAGCACCAGCGGCTGCCGCGGTCCCTCGTGCCGCTCCACCACCGCCTTCGGGTAGCGGATCGCCACCGGGCCGTCGTGGGCCAGCGCCCAGTCGAGCATCGCCATGAGGTCGTGCTCGTCGCCGGGGGCGAGCACCGCCATGTTGGGAAACAGCCGCATGTAGCCGAGGTCGAACGAGCCGTGGTGCGTCGGGCCGTCGGGGCCTGTCAGGCCGGCGCGGTCCATCATGAACACCACCGGAAGGTTCTGGAGGCAGACCTCCTGAAACACCTGGTCGAACGACCGCTGGAGGAACGTGCTGTAGATGTCCACGATCGGCCGGCAGCCCGCCTTGGCCTGGCCGGCGGCGAAGGCCACGGCGTGCGACTCGCAGATCCCGACGTCGAAGAACCGCTCGGGAAACTCCTCCCGCACCGGCTCGAGCTTGTTGCCCTGGCACATCGCGGCGGTCATGACCGTGACCCGGGGATCCCGCCGCAGGGCGGCGCCGATGGCCGTGCTGGCGACGTCGGTGTAGGCCCGCGAGGTCGATTTCTTGATCGACACGATGCAGTCGTCGTCGTCGCACTCGAACGGGGCGGGGGTGTGGAAGAAGACCGGGTCGGCCTCCGCGGGCTTGAAGCCGTGACCCTTCTCGGTGAGCACGTGGAGCAGGATCGGCCCCTCCTCCTCCTTCACCAGTTCCAGGTAGCGGATCAGGTTGGGGAGCGAGTGGCCCTCGACCGGTCCGAAGTAGCGGACGCCGAGCGCCTCGAAGAGCGCGCCGCCGTGGATCGAGGTCTTGAGCGACTCCTTGACGTTGGCGAGCATCCGCTCCATCGACTCGCCGACCATCGGCATGCCCTTGATGAACTCGCCGGCCTGGTGCTTGAAGCCGCGATACCAGGAGTGGGTGCGGACCGTGTCGAGGTATTCCGCCAGCCCGCCCACCCGCGGGCAGATCGACATCTTGTTGTCGTTGAGGATCACCAGCATCCGCTTCTTGAGGAAGCCGGCGTTGTTGAGGGCCTCGAACACGATCCCGGAGGGCAGGGCGCCGTCGCCGATCACCGCCACCGCATGGCGATCGCCTTCGCCGCGGAGGCCGTCGCCGCTGGCCAGCCCGAGCGCCGTGGAGACGCTGCAGCCGGCGTGCCCGGTCATGAACAGGTCGAACGGGCTCTCGTCCGGGTTGGGGTAGCCCATCAGGCCCCCCTTGGTGCGGATCGTGCCGAAGCGGGCGAACCGCCCCGTGATCAGCTTGTGCGGGTAGATCTGGTGGCCGGTGTCCCAGATCAGGCGGTCGCGGCTGAAGTCGTAGACGCGGTGCAGCGCGAGGCAGAGTTCGACGACGCCGAGGTTGGAGGCGAAGTGCGCCGTCCGCGACGTGGCGACCTCGCAGAGCGCCCGCCGCATCTCAACGGCAAGCTGTTCGAGCTCGTCCATCGAGAGCCGCTGCAGGTCGCGCGGCGAAAGAATGCTCGGGAGGATGTCGGCCATGAGGGTGTGTGCTCCGTGCGTGCCCGCTGTCGGGCGGGGCGTCAATGATCGCGGGCGACGATCCAGTGGGCGAGGGCCGCGAGTCTCGCGGCCGGTTCACCGAGTGGCGCCACCGCCGCGGCCGCTTCGGCGGCCAGGTTTCGGGCCCGTTCGTGGGCCGCCGCCACGCCGGCGACGGTCGGATAGGTGAGCTTGCCGCGCTGGGCGTCCTTGCCGACCCGCTTGCCCATGGCGGCCTCGGTCCCCTCGGCGTCGAGGAGGTCGTCGGCGATCTGGAACGCCACGCCGAAGGCCCGGCCGAACCGGGCGAGCGCGTCGAGCTGGGCGGCATCGGCCCGCACCGCGAGTCCGCCGAGGTGGAGCGAGGCCAGGAAGAGGGCGCCGGTCTTGCGGCGGTTGATCCGGTCCATCCAAGCGACCTGCTCGACGGGGGTCGCCGGCAGTTCCGCGATCCAGCCGCGCTCGGCGGCGAGGTCGTCAACCTGGCCGCCCACCAGCGCCGCGGCCCCGGCGGCCCGGGCGAGGGTCAGGCAGGCCTGCGCGGCGACCGCGGCGGGCATTCCGTCGGCGAGCACCTCGAACGCCAGCGGCTGCAGCGCGTCGCCGCAGAGGATGGCGGTGGCCTCGTCGAACTCGCGGTGGCAGGTGGGGCGGCCGCGGCGGAGATCGTCGTCGTCCATCGCCGGGAGATCGTCATGGACCAGCGAGTAGGCGTGGATGCACTCCACCGCGATGGCGGCGGGGGCGGCGGCTTCCCAGTGGACCAGCGGATCCCGCTGGGGATCACCGCAGGCCTGGGCGGCCCAGAGGGCGAGGGCGGGACGCAGCCGCTTGCCCGGGGCGAGCACGGCATAGCGAATCGCCTCGGCGAGCCGCGGGGGTGTTTCGTCGGCAAACGCCAGGGCCGCCGCGAGCCGCGGCTCGATGAAGTCGCGAACGGCCTCGAGCGCGGCCGCAATTGCGTCGCCCGCGCCGGCCGGTGAACATGCGACGGAGGATGTCTCTCTGCTGGTCACCGGGCAGTTCGCCATGCGTGGCCTGCAGATGTGCGAGGCTCGGGATGGGCGCCACGAGCCCTCCCGGGACCTCGTTTCGCCCGCGGAAAGTCTAGCCGTCGGCCCCGGCATCGTCCATTCCGGGGAGCGTCCGGGATCGCGGCTTCCGGCCGGCTGTCCGGGGAGGCTTCCCGGCATCTGCAGCCGTCGGCGGATCGGTCGCGGCCAGGATCGGCCGCCCCTCGTCGTCGATGCGGACCAGCGTGCTCACCTTCTCCTCCGCGACCGAGAGCTCCTCGTGCAGCCGACGGAGCAGGCCCACGCCGCGCTCGTAGGCGGCGATCGACTCGGTCAGGCCGAGGCTGCCCGATTCGAGCCGGGACACGAGCTCGGCGAGGTCGGCGAGCGCGGTTTCAAACGAGGCGGGCTGGGGTGACTCTGAGGGTTCAGCGTTTGATGGCATCGTTGGTGCTCCTTTCCACGCGGCTCCAGAGGCGTCCGTCGGCCAGCTGCGTGATGATGGTGGCGCCGGCGGCGATGCCGGCGGTGCTCTTGAGCGCGGCGTCGTGGCCGTCGAGTTTCGTCACCGACCAGCCGCGGGCAAGCAGGTGCACAGGACTGCCGGCTTCGAGGCGGGCCGCCGCCGCCGCGACCCGCTCGCCGGCGCGGGAGACCACCGACCCGGCAAGCCGTCGCAGCCGCAGCGCGTGCGCGTCGATCGCGTCGCGGCGATCGCGGACGAGCCGGCTCGGATCGGCGAACATCCGCGACCGACCGACCGCCGTGAGGCGATCGCGGGCGAACTCGAGCCGCCGGGTGAGCGACACCTGCAGCCGCGTCCCCAGGCCGACCACGGCCGCGGTCACCTGGCGGGCGTCGGGCACGAGCTTCACGGCCGCGTCGGTGGGCGTCAGCGCGCGGACATCGGCGGCGAGGTCGCAGAGGGTGACGTCGATCTCGTGGCCGACGCCCGAGACGATCGGAACCGGCGCCGCAGCCACCGCGCGGACGAGCACCTCCTCGTTGAACGACCACAGGTCTTCGAGGCTGCCGCCCCCGCGAATCAGGGCGATGGCATCGACGGCAGGTCGCAGCCGCGCCGCGGCGTGGAGGGCCGCCGCGAGTTCCTCCGCAGCGCCCGCCCCCTGCACCCGCGACGGCACGATGATCACCTCGGTCGCCCGCCAGCGGGTGAGCAGCGTTTCGAGGAAGTCGGCGATCGCCGCGCCGGTGGGGCTCGTCACCACGGCGATCCGCGCGGGGAACTCCGGCAGGGGCCGCTTCCGGGCCGCCGCAAACACCCCCTCGGCGTCGAGCAGGGCATGCACGCGGCGGAGCCGGGCTTCGAGCGTGCCGGTGCCGATCGCGTGCAGGCGGTCGATCGTCAGCTGGTAGGTGCCCCGGGGCGGATACACCTCCAGCCGTCCGTGGCAGACCACGGCGAGGCCATCGGCCGGTTCGATCGCGAGCGCCTGCATCGTGCCCCGCCAGATCACCGCGCGGAGCACGGCGGTTTCGTCCTTCAGCGAGAGATAGACATGGCCGCTGCCAGCCCGGGTGAGGTTGCTCACCTCGCCGGCCACCCAGACGTCGGCGAACCGGGTCTCGAGCTGCTCCTTGACTCGGGCGGTGAGGTCCGACACGCTCTGGACGTCGTCGGGCGGGTTGCGGCGGTCTGTCGCGACGCGAGTGGCCATCGGCGGCCAGTGTAGCAGTCGTCGGCGCCGGTCCGGCCCGGCGGAGATCTGGAGCAAGCATGTCAGCAGCCCGAGTGGATACCGCCGGTGGACGTCCGGACGAGGCGGCCTCCCGGGCCGCGCCGGATAGCGCGGCCTCCCGGGCCGCGCTGCTCGTCGTCTTCCTGACGGTGTTCATCGACCTCCTCGGCTTCGGCATCGTGCTTCCTGTCATGCCGCGGCAGGCGGAGCCGTTTCTCAACGCCCTCGGGCTCTCGCCGGCCGCCCAGGGGGCGGCGATCGGCGTGTTGTTCTCCAGCTTCTCGATGATGCAGTTCCTGTTCAGTCCGCTCTGGGGACGGCTCTCCGACCGGATCGGTCGCCGGCCGATGCTGCTCCTGAGCCTCGCCGGATCGGTCGTCTTCTACGCCGTCTACGCGCTGGCGGTGCTGGTGCCGACCACGCCCGTGCCGTCGCGGGAGCAGGCCGCGCTCGCCCTCGGGCTGATGCTCCTGTCGCGGATCGGCGCGGGCATCGCGGGCGCGAGCGTGGGCACGGCCGCGGCCGTGATCGCCGACTGCACCACGCCCGAGAACCGGGCCCGCGGCATGGCCCTGATCGGCATCGCCTTCGGCGGCGGGTTCACGCTCGGGCCCCTGCTCGCCTACTTCGGCCTGGCGCTCTTCCGCCAGCAGCCCTGGGGCGTGGGCGCGATCGCCTCGGCCCTGTCGCTGGTGGCGCTGGTGATCGCGGCCGCCGTGTTTCGCGAGACGCGGCCTGCGCGGGGCGTGCCCGAGCGACCCCGGTCGGGGCTGGGCCGCATGGCCACCGTGCTCTCGATGCCCGGCGTCGGCACGCTGGTGCTCGTCTACTTTCTGGCGATCGTCTCCTTCGCCGGCTTCGAATCGACGGTGGCCCGCCTCACCCGCACGGCCTTCGGCATGACCGACAACGACAACTTCCTCGTGTTCGCCTTCATCGGCGCGATGCTGCTCATCGCGGGGGGCTGCTACCGCCCGCTCGCCAAGCGGTTTGCCGAGCGCTGGCTGCTGGCGGCCGGGGTCGTGCTCGTGCTCGTCGGGATCGGCCTGCTCGGCCTCGTGGCCTGGTGGGTCTATCGCGATCCCTCCGCCGGCCAGGCGGCGACGGCGAAGGCGGTCTTCTACGCCGCGGCTGCGGTGGCGGTGGCGGGGTTCGCGGCGGTCAATCCCTCGGTGTCGGCCCTGATCTCGAAGCAGGCCGATCCGGCTCGGCAGGGTGAGGTGCTCGGCGTCAACCAGTCGTTCGCCTCGCTGGGGCGGATCGTGGGGCCGTTTCTCGGCTCGTTCCTCTTCGGCCTGCATGCCTCGCATGCCCTGCCGTTCGTCGTGTCGGCATGCCTGCTCGTCGGCGTGCTCGCCCTGCTGCCGCGGATCACGGGCGGAGCGGCGCGATGAGCGGCGCGGCCGGCGTGCTGGTGATCGGCCACGGCACGGCCGATCCGGTCGGGGCGGCCGAGACCCGTCAGGTGGCCGCGACCGTTTCCAGCCTCATGCCCGGCGTGCCCGTCGAGCTGGGCTTTCTCGAGGTGATCGCGCCGACGATCGACGACGCCGTCGCGCGGCTCGCCGCCCGCGGCTGCCGCTCGCTGGTGGCGGCGCCGCTCTTGCTCTTCGCCGCCGGGCACGCCAAACGCGACGTGCCCGAGGCGGTCGCCACCGCGGCGGCAGCGCACGGCCTCGACGTGCGGCAGAGCGAGCCCTTCGGCGAAATCGCCGAGATCGTCGAGCTCTCGCGGAGAAAGCGGCACGAGGCGGTCGCGGCCTGCGGCCCGGTGGCGGCCGGCGACAGCGTGCTCCTGATGATCGGCCGCGGCTCGAGCGATCCCGCGGCGGCGGCCCAGCTGCGGTCGTTCATGGAAGCAACGCTCGCCGGTGCTCCGGCCGAGCGGCCCCGCCGGGTCGAACTGGGGTTCGTGGCCGCCGCCCGCCCGCGGCTCGACGAGGCGCTCGCCGCGGCCAGCGATCCGACCGACGTCGCGGTGCGTAGAATCGTGGTGCAGCCGCATCTGCTGTTTCGTGGCCACGTGGAGGATCAGGTAAGCGATGCCGTGGCCGATGGCCGGCGGCGGAGACCCGATGTCGAGTGGGTCCAGGTGTCCCGTCTGGGTGCCGATCCGCTCGTCGCCAGAGCGTTGGCCCGCCGCGTGGAGCAGGTTCTCGGCGTCGAAAGCCTGTCTCGCCAAGGCTGACGAGAAACGTCACAATGATTTGTTCCGCGGCCGAGGCCGCGTGCCGGCGACGAAAACGAGGCATGTCATGACACGGAGGATGGAGCGCGTGGACGCAACGACACGGACGGGGTGGTCGATCGGCGGGATCGGAGCGGTGGCCCTGATGGTCGCCCTGGCCGTCATGCCGCCCGCCGTCGAGGCACAGGTGCCGCAGCAGCCGCCCGCCGTGGTGGCCCCGGCCCCGATCGATCGGCCGGTGATCCAGGCGCCCGCGGCCGCCCCCGCCCCGCCGGCCCCGGTCGCCGCGGCCGGGCAGGCCAACGCGCCGCCGGCGTCGGTGAAGCCCGGCACCAACGACCGCTACATCGCGGTGGCCGTCCGCCGTCAGCTCGAGAACGAGCACTTCCTGCGGAAGCCGATCGACGACGAGATCGCCCGCCGCTGGTTCTCGTCGTTTCTCGAGGCCCTCGATCCGATGAAGGTCTACTTTCTGCAGAGCGACGTCGATTCCTTCATGCCGAAGCGGGAGTCGCTCGACGAGCTCGTGAAGAAGGGAGACGTGACCTTCGCCTACGACGTGCTGACCAGGTTTCTGCAGCGGGTCGACCAGCGGCTGCCCCTGATCGAGCGGCTCATCCAAGGGTCCCAGGACTTCGCCACGGACGAGGCGATCGTCATCGATCGCGACGAGACGAAGTGGGCGAAGAACGAGGCCGAGGCCGAGGATCTCTGGCGGCGGCGGATCAAGTACGACCTGCTCGTCCAGAAGATGGAGAAGACGTCCCCCGAGGAAGCCAAGGACAAGCTCCTCCGCCGCTACCGCAGCCTCGCCAAGCGGTGGCACCAGATGACGGCCGACGAACTCCTCGAGACCTACCTCTCCTCGCTCACGAGCAGCTTCGACCCGCACACCAGCTACATGTCGCCCGGCACGCTGGAGAACTTCGAGATCGGCATGCGGCTGCAGCTCGACGGGATCGGCGCCCAGCTCAAGGGGGAGGACGGCTACACGACGATCGTGGAGCTCACGCCGGGAGGCGCCGCCGACAAGGACGGCCGGCTGAAGTCGAAGGATCGCGTCGTGGGCGTGGGCCAGGGGAAGGAAGGGGAGATCGTCGACGTCGTCGACATGAACCTCAACGAGGTCGTGAAGCTGATCCGCGGCAAGCGGGGCACGATCGTCCGGCTCAAGGTGATCCCCGTCGGCGAGAACGTGCCCAAGGTCTACGACATCACCCGGGCGAAGATCGAGCTCAAGGACGCCGAGGCCCGGGGAGAGGTGATCGAGCACAGCACCAAGCCCGACGGCACGCCCTTCAAGGTGGGCGTGATCAACCTGCCGAGCTTCTACATGGACATGGCCGGGGCGCAGCAGGGGCAGGCCGAGTTCAAGAGCAGCACCCGCGACTGCAAGCGGCTGCTGGACGACTTCCGCAAGCAGGGGGTGGACTGCGTCGTGCTCGACCTGCGGAGCAACGGCGGCGGCTCGCTGCCGGAGGCGATCAAGCTCACCGGCCTGTTCATCGACAAGGGACCGGTGGTGCAGATCAAGGATTCCGACAAGCAGGTCCGGCCCTACGACGACGTCGATCCCGGTGTCGCCTGGGACGGGCCGCTGGTCGTGCTCACGAGCAAGTTCAGCGCCAGCGCCAGCGAGATCCTCGCCGGCGCTATCCAGGACTACCATCGCGGCCTGATCGTGGGCGACAAGGCGACCCACGGCAAGGGAACCGTGCAGACGCTGCTCGACGTCGGCCGCCAGCTCTTTCCCCGGTTCGACAGTTCGCCGCAGCTGGGGGCCATCAAGGTGACGATCCAGCAGTTCTACCGGCCGTGCGGCGACAGCACCCAGCTCGAGGGCGTGAAGAGCGACATCGAGTTGCCGAGCTTCACCAGCCACCTGCCGATCGGCGAATCGGATCTCGACCACGCGCTCACGTTCGACCGCGTGCCGCGGGCCGACTTCCGCTCCTCGGGCAAGGTCACCGACGGCATGGTGGCGATGCTCCGCGAGGCGTCGGCCAGGCGGGTGCAGGGGAACAAGGACTTCGAGAAGCTCGCTGGCAACATCGCCCGCTACGAGAAGCGGAAGGACGAGAAGACGATCTCGCTAAAGGAGAGCGATTTCGAGCGGCAGTGGAACGAGGGCAAGGCCGCCGAAGACGAGGAGGAAAAGAAGCTCGAGGAGATGGAGTCGCAGAAGAAGCCGGTCGTCCGCCGCGACTACTACTTCGACGAGGCCCTCAACGTCACGATCGACTACCTCAAGGCGTTGGCCGGCGTCACCGGCCTGGCCGACACGGCGAAGGTGCAGGAGCCGCAGCCGGCAACGCCGTGACCGCCTGAACGTGGCCGCAGGTTTTCAACCTGCGGGTTCCCAGTGGCACAGGTTTTCAACCTGTGG
>JBBAVS010000008.1:0-13090 GCA_040397585.1 Pirellulales bacterium | reverse complement strand
GGAATCCAGGGGCAGAGGTTTTACGGGCAGGTTAAAAACCTGCCCCCACGTCCAGACAAGTGGCACAGGTTTTCAACCTGTGGTGAAGCCCGCTCCGGGCAGACAACGCCCGAGGTTCACTCGGTCCTCGACGATCCCACGTCTTCGACGAGGGATTTCAGGGCGGCGAGCGGATGGGGATGCGCGGGGCGGAAGCCGAGATCGCTGAACAGGAGCGTCGGATCGACCCGCTTGTCGGCGCCGCGGCTGCGCGGAGCGGTGACGTCCCAGCGGGGGGCGGGGCTGTTCGTGAGCGCGGCCAACGTGCCGTACCAGTCGCGGCGACGGACGGGGTGGCCATCGGCCACGACGTAGAGCCTGCGGGCCGCGCGGGCGTCGGCGACCAGGCAGACGACGGCCGCGGCATCGTCCACGTGGACGAGGTTCAGCCAGGAGTCGGGATCGGCGGCGATCGGCAGGCCCGCCTGCAGGTCGCTGATCCGCGGCAGGCGGCCCGGTCCGTAGAGCCCGGCGAACCGCAGGGCGGTTCCGGGGCCGGCCGGATGGGCCGCGAGCAGCGCCTCGGCTTCGACGAGCACGCGGCCCGCATCCCGCGAGGGATTCGGCGGCGTCGACTCATCGACGACTCCACCCCCTTCGTCTCCCCAGACGCCGGTGGAGCTCGAGAGGATCACCCGCGGCAACGGATCGACGGCCCGCGCCGCCGTGAGGGCGTCGAGGAGCCGGCGCAGCCCGTCCACGTGGACGTCGCGGGGCGCCTTGGCCGAGCCGCGATCGAAGCCCACGCCCCAGAAGACCGTCGCCGGCACCCCGTGCGTGGCGAAGAGCGTCGTCCACCCGGGCTCCGCCGCCGTGACGTCGAGGACCGCGGGCGTGAAGCCTTGGGCCCCCAGTTCCGCTGCCCGGGTCTCGCGCCGCGTGGTGGCGATCACGGCTTCACCGGCCCCGGCCCACCGGCGTGCGACCCGCTCGCCGAGATACCCGCAGCCGACGACCAGCCGCGGCCGCCGGGCGCGGCCACCGGGTTCGCCGGCCGGGCCACGATCCTCGGAAATCGGCATCGTTGGGGCGAGAGCGTCGTGGCTGGGCATGGAGGAGTTATACGCCGCGCCCGTGAACCACGCGGCAGGGCCGCTAGCCGTCGAGGGCGCTGGGCCGTTCACCGCGGGACTGCGACTCGAGCCACGACTGGAGCACCACCTGCGCGGCCACGGCGTCGGCCCTGGCCTTCTTGCGGCCCCTTGTCATTCCGATTCCGGCGAGCATGCCGTCCGCCTCGCGGGAGCTGTAGCGTTCGTCGTGGAACACGACCGGCCGGCCGGTGATCCGGCCCAGCCAGCCGCCAAACCGCTCCACCTCCACCGACATCGCGCTGTCGGTGCCGTCGGCGTGCACCGGCAGGCCGACCACGAAGCCTGCGATCGTCTCGGCGGCGACGAGCCGCTGAAAGAAGGCGGTGTCCACGGCGCGATCGCCGGTGGTCTGGTGCACGCAGAGCGGGCTGCAGATGATCCGCTCGGCATCGCAGATCGCCACGCCGATCCGCCGCCGGCCGTAGTCGATCCCGGCCAGCCGGCCCGGCGGCAGCCCGGCGGTCATGGGACGGCCTCGTCGCGGTCCGCGGCGAACCGGCCCGACTTCAGGAAGGACTCCGTCGCCTGCTTGACCCGCTGGTCGCGGAGCAGGGCCTCATGGTGCACGGGCACGAGGAGGAAGTCGCCGGCGCCGTCGAGCCGCGTTTCCTCCACGCGCACCACCGCGTCGTCGTCGCCGTCGAGCAGCGGGCTGAAGCCGGAGCCGTCGCCGCGGCCGCCGGCCACGATGCCGAACTCGCACGGCGGCACCGCCAGGTGCGGCTCGACCTGCGGCCAGTCGACGACGAGATCGCGGGCGGCCCCGTCGGCGAGGGCAGCAAGCATGCCGACGCCGCCGACCTGCCGGGCGAGCTCCGAGCCCCGGTTGGGCGGCCCGAGCATCACCATCCGATCGATGCGGGCGAGATCGCGGTCGTTCGCGAGCGACATCCAGCGGCGCACGACGAGGTTGCCCAGGCTGTGGCCCACGAAGCTGAGCCGGGCATCCGGTGGGAGGCCGCCGATCACGGCGTCGAGCGACCGGCCGTGGGCCTCGATCGGCGCGGCGGTGCTGGCATAGCCGAAGAGCAGCACGGTGGCGCCGAGGGTCTTCCGCAGGTGGTCGGCGAGCGGCCGCATCGAGGAGCGTCCCTCGCCGAGGCCGTGGAGCACGATCACGGCGGGTCCTTCCAGCGGCGGGATGGTGCCGTCAGCCGCGAACCCTGCGAAGGCCGCGCGGCACGCCTCGGCCGATCCCTGCCGGACCATGTCGTCGCGGGGGTCGAGGATCCGGAAGCGGCCGTCGCGGGGCCGCTCCTGGAGCCGCCAGTCGTGGCGGACGGCGACATCGCTCCATTCGACCGCCTCCTGCGACCGGCGGAGCTTGTCGAGCCACGACGGCCCCGGCTCCTCCGCGGCGGCGGCGGGCGCGAGCATCGCCACCACGGCGACTGCGATCAGAGATACTCGGTCCATCCGCGGTTCTCGAGTTCTGCCACCACCCTGCGGACGGCCTCCTCGTGGCCGCGGTCGGCGACGAGCGTGGCGTCGGGGGTGTGCACTACCAGGATATCCTTCAGCCCCAGCGTGACGACGAGATGGTCGGGGCCGGCGTGGACGATCGTGCCCGCCGTCTCGATGCCGAGATGGCGGCCCACCGCGGTGTTGCCGGCGGCATCCTGCGGCCGCTGCCGCGCCGCGGCGGACCAGCTCCCGAGGTCGTCCCAGCCGAAGGGAGCCTCGATCACCGCCACGTCGGTGGCATGCTCGAGCACGGCGTAATCGATCGAGATGCCCTTGATCGCGGCGAACTCCTCGGCGAACACCCGCTCGCGTTCGGGGCCGTCCCAGGCGGCCGCGATCCGCCGCAGGTGCGCCATGGTCTCGGGCTGGCGGACGTCGAGCGCGGCGATGATGGTGGCGGCCTTCCAGACGAAGATTCCGGCGTTCCAGAGGTACGTCCCGGCGGCCACGTATTCCGCCGCCACGGCCGCCGGCGGCTTCTCCTTGAACTTCGCCACCACGTGGGCCGGGGCGTCGCCCGGGGGGGTGGCGAGCAGCGCCCCCTGCTGGATGTAGCCGAAGCTCTCCGCCGGGTAGCTGGGCCGCACGCCGAAGGTGACGAGCCGGTGCGGAGACTGCTCCACCATGGCGGCCGCCTGCTGGATCGCGCGGCGGAAGTCGGCCGCCGGGCGAATCACGTGGTCGGAGGGCATCACGGCCATCGTCGCCTCCGGATCGTGGCGGGCCACGAGCAGGGCCGCCAGGCCGATGCAGGGGGCCGTGTCGCGCTTGCAGGGCTCACCGACGAGTGCCGCCGCGGGCAGGGAGGGCGCCTGCGTCCTGACGGCGTCGAGCAGCCGTGCCGAGGTCACGATCATGGTGCGGTCGGGAGGCACGAGCCCCTCGAGGCGATCGACGGTGTCTTGGAGGAGCGTCTTCGCACCCGCCAGCGGCAGGAGCTGCTTCGGGAGCGCCGCCCGACTGGCGGGCCAGAACCGCGTTCCCGATCCACCCGCCATCACGATCGCATGCAGCATGGTCGCACTCTCCAGGGGGTCGCCCGCCGCCGGTCGGGGCGGAGGGGGTGTGTCAGTGGCCGCGGACCCAGTTCCAGAGCAGGAAGCAGAGGATCGGAAATCCGCCGAAGATCAGCCCGTAGGTGAACAGCGTCGTCCAGAGTTGATGAGGCCAGCGCGCCATGAGTCACCTGCGCGATCGGGCATCGAGGTTGACGGGAATCTCGAGCGGTTCCTCGGCCGGTTCGCTGAGGCGGCACTCGATCCGCACGCCCCAGGGGAGCACCTCGGCCGCGGTCACGAGCGCCTCGACGCCGTCGTAGTCGGTCGAGACCTCGACCGTCGGCGTCGCGGCGAAGGCGGGACAGAACCCGATGTGGGCGTGGGTCGCCTTTCCGCCGGCCGGGATCGACAGCCGCACGTGGCCAGACACGCAGTCGATGCCCTCGGCCGACTCGTAGCGCTCCAGCCGCTGGTGGAGGCGGCCCAGGGCAGCCGCTGAGGCTGGCGGTGACGCTGCTGGTGAAACGGGGGCGGCCACCGGAGGCTCGGCCGCGGACCCCGGGGCCGAGGCAGGGGGCGGTGTCGATGGCGCGGATGGAGAAGGCTCGGCCTCCGCAGGACGCGTCGGGGCGGCCGGCCGCGGCGACCACGCCCGCCCCGGATCCCGACCGCGGCGGCCCCGGACGTGGGGCGGAGGCAGCACGCCGACGGCGGCGGCGATGCCGAGCGCCAGGATCGCGGCCGTGTCGCCCGCCCGGGGTGGCAGGGCCACCGCCGCGACTGCAAGCAGGATTCCGACCCGGGCCGCGAGCGACCAGGCGAGTGGGGCTCCAGCCCGGCGGCCCCAGTCGGCCATGCCGAGGAGCACCAGGCCGCCTCCGAGCGTCATCCAGACGAGCCCCGAGTCGGCCGCGGCGAATCCGCCGGCAAGCCTCCGGGCCGCGAGCAGCAGTCCGCTGGCCACCGCGGCGGCAGCACTGCTGGCCGCCGCCGACCGCACGAGCGGCCCGACCGGTGACCGACGAGCAGCCGAGCCCTGCGGCCACCCGCCGGGCAACGGCATCACGCGTCGGCCACCAGCCGGCAGGCTTGCCATGTCAGCCGACGGCGGCACCGGCCTTCGCGGCCGCTGCGAGCTTGGCCGCCTTGTCGGTCTGCTCCCACGAGAACCCGTCGCGGCCGAAGTGGCCGCCAGCAGCGGTCTTGCGGAAGATCGGCTTGCGGAGGTCGAGGTATTCGATGATGCCCCGGGGCGTGAGCGGGAAGAACTCCCGCACGACCTCGCAGAGCCGCTCGTCCTCGACCTTGCCCGTCCCCTCGGTATCGACGTTCACGCTCACCGGTTCGCTCACGCCGATGGCGTAGGCGAGCTGCACTTCGCAGCGGTCGGCGAGGCCGGCCGCGACGATGTTCTTGGCAACGTGGCGGGCCATGTAGGCGGCGCTCCGGTCGACCTTCGTCGGATCCTTGCCGGAGAAGGCGCCGCCGCCATGGCGGCCCCAGCCGCCGTAGGTATCGACGATGATCTTCCGGCCGGTGAGGCCGCAGTCGCCGTGCGGACCCCCCACCACGAATCGCCCCGTGGGGTTGATGTGGTAGGTGATGTTCGACGTGTCGAGGTCCTTGGGGAGCAGCGGCTTGATGATCTTCTCGACGATGAACTTGCGGATCTCCTCGTTCGACACGTGCGGGGCGTGCTGCGTGGAGACCACGATGGTGTCGAGACGAACGGGCTTGTCGTTTTCGTACTCGACCGTCACCTGGCTCTTCGAGTCGGGACGCAGCCAGTCCACTTCCCCCTTCTGCCGGGCTTCCGTCAGACGGTTGAGGATCCGATGAGAGAGGGCGATCGGCAGGGGCATCAGCTCCGGCGTCTCGTTGCACGCGTAGCCGAACATCAGGCCCTGGTCGCCGGCGCCGATGTCCTTGCCCTTCGACTCGTCCTCGTTGACGCCCATGGCGATATCGCCCGACTGCTTGCCCACGGCCACGAGGACCGAGCAGGTGTCGGCGGCGATCCCCATCTCGTCGTCGGTGTAGCCCACGTCGCGGATCACGTCGCGAACCACCTTCTGGTAGTCGATCGTGCCCTTCGAGGTGATTTCACCGGCGATCACGGCGAGGCCGGTGGTGACCATCGTCTCGCAGGCGACGCGACTCCTCGGGTCGAGCGCGAGGTAGGCGTCGAGGACGCCGTCGGAGATCTGGTCGGCCAACTTGTCGGGGTGACCCATGCTGACCGATTCACTCGTGAACAGATACTTGCCTCGTGCCACGGCGGAAGCCTCGCGCTAGGAAGGAAGACGGGTGGAAGGGATCCGGCCGCGGGGCCGGCAATCACGAACCGGCATTATCGGAAACGCCGCACGCTCGGCAACCCGTCGGCCGTGTCATGCGGTTTCGGGGCCGACTCGGCGGGAATCCGCTCGAGGATCATCCGGGCCGTGGCGGCGACCGCCCCTCGCTGGGAGGCGACGAACCGCGCGGCGTTGTCACCGAGCGTGGCGGCCCAGGCCGGGTCATCGAGGCATCGCGCCACGAAGGCGGTGAGGGCCGGGCCGTCGGCCACCACCACCGCCGCCTCGGCCTCGAGCAGCCGGCGGACCTCGTCGCGGAAGTTGCGGGTGTGCGGCCCGAACGAGACGGCGGCGCCGTAGGCCGCCGGCTCGAGCATGTTCTGGCCGCCGCGTTTGCCGTCGAGGCTGCCCCCCACGAAGGCGCTGGCTGCGGTGCCCCACCACGCGGCCAGTTCACCCGTGGTGTCCACGAGCAGCGCGTGGCCCGCGGGGAGCGGCGCGGCATCGGTGAGCCCAGTCCGCGCCGCCCAGGCCACACCGAGGCCGTCGAGCAGCGCGGCAATCTCGGCCGAACGCTCCACGTGCCGCGGCACGATCACGAGCCGCAGCCGCGGGTGTCGGCCGTGGAGGGCGAGATACGTCTCGGCGGCGAGCCGCTCCTCGGGATCCTGGGTGCTGCCGGCGAGGAACACGACGTCGTCGGCGGCGAAGCCCGCGAGTCGCCGCAGCCGCTCGACCTCGGGGGCCCGGCGATCCCCCTTCACGCCGTCGAACTTCATCGACCCGGTGACCGTCACGCCGCGGGCCCCGAGGGCCGCGAAGCGGTCTGCATCGGCCTGCGACCGGGCCACGACGAGCGACACCGCGGCGAGGGTTTGCCGCACGAGGGGATCGATCCTGGCGTAGCCCGCCGCACTGCGTTCGCTCATCCGCCCGTTGGCCACCACGATCGGGATGCCACGACGCCGAATGCAGGCCACGAGATTCGGCCAGAGCTCGAGTTCGCCGAGCACCACGAGGTCGGGCCGCGCCCGGTCGAGCACGCGATCGACCGCCCAGGTGAAGTCGAGCGGGCAGGGGAACGCATGGTCGGCCCCGAACCGCTTCACGGCCACCTCGAGGCCCGTGGTCGTCGAGCTGGAGATCACGCAGTCGAGCGGCTGCCCGGCCGCCGCCGCCTGCCGCCGCAGCTCCTCGGCCAGCACGGCGAGCAGCTGCACCTCGCCGACGCTCACGCCATGCAGCCAGATCCGCGCCGCGGCCGGTGGCTTGGCGGCCACAACGATGCCGCCGGTGAATCGCATCCACGGCGCCGCCACCGGCCGCCCGCCGCAGAATCGCCGCCACGCCACCCAGGGGAGGGCGAGGATCACGGCGACGAGATAGACGAGGTTTAGCAGCACGCCGGGAGGATAGAGGATGACCGCCGTTCACCGCACGGGTGACTTCGGCAGCGGGGACGAGGCCACCCCCTGGGCGGGATTCCGCAGGTTGAAAACCTGCGGCCACGCCGGGGAGCGTAACCGCGTGAGCGGTACGATTGCGTTTTGTTGGGGGCGATCCCCATCGCTGACGCGATTGGGCTTCCTGAGGGCCGCGTGAGCGGTGTGGCCACGCCGGGGAGCGTCACCGCGTGAGCGGTACGATTGCGTTTTGTTGGGGGCGAGATCCGCAGTGGTTGCGCGATCAAGCGTTCTGCCGCTCAGCCCGTGGCCACGCCGCTCGACTTGCCGCAGCAGTTCTTGAACTTCTTGCCGCTGCCGCACGGGCAGGGGTCGTTGCGGCCGACCTTGTGTCCCAGGTTGCGGATCGGCTCCGCCGGGCCGGTATCGCCCCGCGGATCGGCCGGCCCGCCGGCGAGCTGCCTGTCGTCGGGAGGCGGCGCGAGTCCGGCCGACGAGGCGTCGGCGTGGATCGCCGCCGTCTCGTGCCAGGTGCTTCGCAGGGCGTCCTCCTCGACCTGCTCGATGCGGTAGACGATGTCCACCACGCGCTCGTCGATCCCCTTCCACATCAGGTCGAACGTCCGCATGCCCTCGCGCTTGTATTCCACCTTCGGGTCGACCTGCGCGTAGCCGCGAAGGCCGACGCTGCTCCGCAGGTGGTCCATCGCGAGGAGGTGATCCTTCCAGGCGTTGTCGAGGATCTGGAGGAGCACGGCCCGCTCCATGCGGCCCATCTCGTCCCGCGGGGCGTCGCCGCGGGCATGCCGCCGGCGGCTGGCATCGACGAGATTCGCCCGGAGTTGATCGAGATCGCCGGGGGTGACGGTGTCTTCCGAGAGGGCGGGATCGAAGCGATCGCGCGCCCAGCCGAGCAGCCCCTCGCGGTCGAGCCGCCGTGAGCCATCGGGCTGCCGGCCCGAGAAGTGGGCCAGCCCGACGAGCACCGGATACTCCACCTCGCGCCGGGCGTAGACGTCGCGGGCCAGATCGCTGACGCGCTGCTTGAACGCGGCGGCGTCGAGCCCACCGCGCTCCAGGGCCGCCACTTCCTCATCGGGCAGGCCGGCGCCGAAACGCCACTCCGTCCAGCCGAGGGCGCTGCGGAGGCCGAAGTCATGCGCCAGGAACCGACCGCCGTCGGAGAGGTCGATGCGGTGGATCGCGTCGCGGACCCTGTCCTGCAGCCATTCGCAGACGCCGTCGCGGCCCACCTTGCGGAGGTCGCGGTCACTCACCGAGAGCTTCCAGCGGGCGTTGGCAAAGGAGGCGAGCGCCCCCCAGTTCCACTCGCTCTCGTCCTCGCCGCCGGGAAGGTTCTCCTCGACCGCCTCGTAGATCTGGCCCTCGGCGTTGCGGACGGCCTCCTGAACGGCGATCCGCTCGGCCTCGTCGGCCGTCATGCCGCGGAAGTCGGCGGCGTCGAGTTCACAGGCGAGCTGGCCTCCGGCCCAGGTGGCGTAGGTCTGGAAGCCGTAGTCCTTGTCGAGGAACGTGCCGATGTTCTGATCGATCTGCCGGTCGACCATCTCGAGGATCATGTCGCGGCAGTCGGCGTCGCCGTCGGTCTGGTCGAGGATCTTCTGCCGGAAGCCGTAGACCCGCTTCCGCTGCTCGTCCATCACCTCGTCGTACTCGAGCAGGTTCTTGCGAATTTCGAAGTTCCGCTCCTCGACCTTCTTCTGGGCGGCCTCGACGCGGCGGGTGACCATCCTGCTCTCGATCGCCTCGCCCTCCTGCATCCCCAGCCGCGTGAGCACGTTCTTCACCCACTCGCCGGCGAAGATCCGCATCAGGTCGTCTTCGAGCGAGAGGAAGAACCGACTCGATCCCGGGTCGCCCTGCCGGCCGCAGCGGCCGCGGAGCTGGAGGTCGATGCGGCGGGCCTCGTGCCGCTCCGTGCCGATGATCTGCAGCCCGCCCATCGAGCGGACGAGCTCCCCCTCGGGCTTCATGTTCTCGCGGGTGGAGATCTCGGCGACGAGCGCGTCCCACTCGGCCTTGGGGACGTCGAGCCGCGTGGGATAGGTGTCCTGCAGCTTCGCCCAGGCGAGCGTGTCGGGATTGCCGCCGAGGATGATGTCGGTGCCACGGCCGGCCATGTTGGTGGCGATCGTGACGGCGCCGAGCCGGCCGGCCTGGGCCACGATCTCGGCCTCACGCTTGTGGTGCTTGGCGTTGAGCACCTGATGGTCCACGCCCCGCTTCTCCAGCAGCTCCGAGAGCCGCTCGCTCTTCTCGATCGAGACGGTGCCGACCAGCACGGGGAGGCCCTTCCGCTGGATCTCCTTGATCTTCGCGTTCGGGATCCGCTCGCTCGTCCGCTCTCCCTTGGGCTCGAACTCGATCTCGCCGTCGAGGTCCTGCGTGATCCGGCCCACCTTCCAGGTGCCGTCGGTGAGGGCCACGGTGTCCCAGCGATGGATCCGCTCCACCTCGTCGGCGACGGCCACCCACTTCTCCCGCTCGGTGCGGTAGATCACGTCCGGCTGGTTGATCCGCTTCATGCCGCGGTTCGGCGGGATCGCGATCACGTCGAGCTTGTAAATCTTCCAGAACTCGGTCGCCTCGGTCATGGCGGTGCCCGTCATGCCGCCGACCTTCTTGTAGAGCTTGAAGAAGTTCTGCAGCGTGACGGTGGCGAGGGTCTGCGACTCCTCCTTGATCCGCACCCCCTCCTTGGCCTCGACCGCCTGGTGGAGCCCGTCGGACCACTGGCGGCCGGGCATCAGGCGGCCGGTAAACTCGTCCACGATCACCACCTCCCCCTGCTGCACGACGTAGTTCACGTCGCGCTTGTAGAGGAAATGGGCCTTGAGCGAATTGTCGATGAGATGCGGCCACTCCATGTTGCCGGCCGTGTAGAAGCTCTCGACGCCGGCGAGCCGCTCGGCCAGCCGCACACCTTCCTCCGTGAGGGCCACGGTGTGTTCCTTCTCCTTGACCTCGAAGTGCTCGTCGGCCTTGAGCTGCCGGGCGATCTGGTCGGCCTTGGCATACTTGGAGACGTCGTCGTGGGCCGGGCCGGAGATGATCAGCGGCGTCCGGGCCTCGTCGATCAGGATGTTGTCCACCTCGTCCACGATCGCGAAGTTGAGCGGGCCCTGGGACTGCTGGAGGTGCTTCGCGAACCGGTCGTCGTCCCGGGCCGCCATCCGCATGTTGTCGCGGAGGTAGTCGAAGCCGAACTCGTTGTTCGTGCCGTAGGTGATGTCGCAGGCGTACGACTTCTGCCGCTCGCCCGACTCCATGCCCGACTGGATCGTGCCCACGGTGAGCCCGAGGCCGATGTAGAGCGGCCCCATCCATTCCATGTCGCGGCGGGCGAGGTAGTCGTTGACGGTCACGACGTGCACGCCCTTGCCCTCGAGGGCGTTGAGGTAGGCGGGCAGGGTGGCCACGAGCGTCTTGCCCTCGCCCGTGATCATCTCGGCGATCGCCCCGGAGTGGAGCACCATGCCGCCGATCAGCTGAACGTCGTAATGCCGCATCCCGAGGAACCGCCGGCCCCCCTCGCGGCACACGGCGAAGGCCTCCACGAGGATGTCGTCGAGCGTTTCGCCGGAGGCGAGGCGGCGGCGGAACTCGGCGGTCTGGCCGCGGAGCTCGGCGTCGCTCATCGCCTCGTAGGTCGGTTCGAGGGAGTTGATCGCCTCGATCTTGGGCTCGAGCCGCCGGAGGAAGCGGGCGTTGGAGGAGCCGAAGAGTCCCGTGAGAAAGCCCTCCAGGCGGCCGCCGACACCGGCGGCCCCGTTGGAGACTGCATCCCAGAGGCGTTCGAGGGTTTCCATGATGACGGAGTCGTGTGGGGCGGGCAGGGAGGGGAGGGACCGGCGGCCGACTCCGCCAGGTTCTCGCAAATTCGAGCAACCCATGATTGTCGCGGGGAGGCGGCGTGGGGGTCAAGGCGGACGGCGGCCCGGCCCGCACGGCACCCGCCGCGAACCAATCCGGTTACGGGGCGTAGAAGCCCCGATGGGCGGCCCGTCCGCAGCGGCGGTACGGACTTCGCCAGTCGTTGTGCCTGCGTGTCATGGAGGAATCCCGATGGTGCATCGTGTGCTGATGCTGGCGACGGTCGGCTGCTGCCTGGCGGCGATGGGGCCGGCCAGCGGCCAGGTGGTCTGGGCCGGCGGTTTCGTGCCGATGGCGGTGGCGGCGCCGGTCGTCGTGGCCAGGCCCGTGGTGGTGGCCCGGCCGGTCGTCGTGGCCCGGCCGGTGGTCGTGGCCACGCCCGTGTGTGTCGAGACGGTCGCGTATGCGGCGCCCGTCGTGGCGGCCGTGCCCGCGGCGGTCGTCGCCCCGACGCCGCATGCCTACAAGCACGCCTATCGGGCGACCCGCCGGGCCGTGCGCCGCGGCTGGTATTGAAGCGGTCGAGGCAGGCGGCCCGGGCCCCATGGTGCCCGGGCCGCCGTGCCGGCGCCACGTGTCAGGGGCGTTTTCACGGCGCCAATGGTGTCGGAGGCCGGCGGCGTCGATAATCCGCGCATGCCGTCGCCGCCGATCCAGCATTCCGAGTCGACTCGCCCGCCGCTCGGCGTTGGTCGCGACATCTCCGGCCGGCTCGTGTTCCTCGGCACGGGTACGAGCACCGGGGTGCCGCTCGTGGGCTGCGGCTGCGAGACCTGCACCAGCGGCGATCCGCGGGACGTGCGGACGCGGACGAGCGTGCTGCTCGGCCTTCCCGCCGGCCATCTGCTGATCGACACCACGCCCGACCTCCGCAGCCAGCTGCTTCGCGAGCGGATCGGCCGCGTCGATGCCGTGCTCTACACGCACGACCACGTCGATCACGTGTATGGGCTCGACGACCTGCGGCCGCTCTGCTTCGCGACCGGCCGGTCGATTCCGCTGCACTGCGAGGAGCGGGTCGAGAACCGGATCCGCAAGGCCTTCGATTACGCGTTCGCCTCCGGGCCGCCGCTCGGCGGCGGCGTGCCGAAGGTCACGTTCGAACGGATCGTGCTCTCCCCTTTCGACCTGCTCGGCGCCCGCATCACGCCGCTGCGGCTGCGGCACGGCGTGTTCGACGTGCTCGGCTTCCGGATCGGCAACGTCGCCTACTGCACCGACACCAACGGCATCCCGGACGAGAGCTGGCCGCTGCTGGCGGGCCTCGACGTGCTCGTGCTCGACTGCCTCCGGGCCAGCCGGCATCCCACGCACTTCAGCCTCGAGGAGGCGCTGGCGACGGCGGCCCGCGTGGGGGCGCGACGCACCCTGCTCGTGCACATGGCCCACGACATCCGGCATGCGACGGTGGCGGCGACACTACCGCCCGGCGTGGAGCTGGCGGTCGACGGGCTGGAGGTGCCGCTCACGTGAGCGGTGGTCTTTCCGCGTCGGGCCTTGGCCCGGCTGCTCGCCGGGATGGGATGCACTCGACGTGGGGACAGGTTTTCAACCTGTCCGAGGAGTTCCCAGGGCTGGGATACACCGCAGGTTGAAAACCTGCGGCCACTCGGCAGCGAAGTCGGCGAGCGAGGGGCTGACCGTGCCCGAGAGCCGGGCTCTGGGAGCAAGCGCAGGCACGACCAATCCACCTTTGGCGGATCGGTGCCCGCCGAAGCGCAGCGGACATGCAGAGAGCGGATGCCACGAAGGCATCCGCGAACGTCCGGCGACGGGGCACGGGCAGCCCCGAGCGGCGCGGCAGCCTGGCATTCCGCAGGTTGAAAACCTGCGGCCACTTTCGGAGAACCTGCGGCCACTTTCGGAGAGCTGCGGCCACGTGGCGACGGGCATGGGTAGTC
>JBBAVS010000007.1:35092-66478 GCA_040397585.1 Pirellulales bacterium | reverse complement strand
TGTTCAAGTACAACGGAATTCACGCGGACGTCATTGAGGCATGCCGTAAAGCCGACTGGATAGACGCAACGCAAGGTTGGTGCCGCAAGGGAATACCCAGATCGGCCATAGCCAAAGTCGAAGCCACATTTCCCAATTGCGGGTTTCACAAAACCCTCCTGCGTTTGGCCAAGGAATATGGCGGCTCAACGCTTGTTGGTGGCTACAAAGTGACGCGCGGAATCGTAAAATGGTGACGCGTGGGGGAGTTCGGACCACCCGCTTGCTTCCCTCCAACAGCCACCCCCTCTCCGCCTGCAACGCCTCCGTCCGGTTCTTGAAGGGCCCCAGCACCGGTCCATCAACAGGCCCCATATCCGCCCACCAGTAGCCGGCCGTATCTGGCTCGACGTGGCTCGCCCGGGTGATCTTCAGCGTGCCGATCTCCCGCAGGTCCAGTGCCTCGTCGTCGATGCACCGGACAACTCCATCCGCGGCGACGACCAACTCCAACTCCATCGCGCTCGTCATGCGGCACCTCCAGCCCCAGCCCGCCGCAGGATGGTCCGCCGCGGCCTGTCGACGAGGAGTTCGCCGACGCTGGCCTGAATCTGCTCGAAGTCCCGGGCGACCATTTGTCGGAGCCTGTTGGAATCTCTCAGCGTCTTCATCACCCTTCGGCGTCGCCCGCCGCCTCCACTCTCCGACCGCGAATACACCCCCGCCCTATCCGCCGACAAAAATCTTCCCGAGGCCCACTGCCGCAGGCTCTCGATCTTGTCGCCCGCAGTGACAGCCACGGGTACGACGGTCTGCGCGGCCTGAACGAGCGGTACGTCCAAGAGCGACGCCAGCCTGCAGCACGACTTGATCTCGTCGCTGGTCCAGTGGTCTTCTCTGGTTTCGATGAGGTGGAGTGACGGTTCGCGGACGCTCATTCGGAGCCGAGAACTCGTGATCTGCAGGTCAATAATGCGGGCAAAGCCGACTTGTTGACGGGGCCTGGTTGGGGGGGATAGACTCCGGCGAGTTACAGCGTTCTTCTTCCCAACCCCGTTCCGGGCTACTGCAAGCACCCACGACCGTCGCGACGAGCAATCGACCGCTGACGGCAATCTGTCCGGCTTTCTTCTGCCGGTGGTGCTGCATAGGGGACGGCGAATCACAGCCGTCTGAATCACGCCGAGGTTGCCTGCGGGGCTTGTGTGCTGATCGCGATGGCGGTGGGGGCTTGAGATCAACGCCCTTCACTCGGAGTCATTGCCATGAACCTGCTTCGCCGTCTCGTGACCACGGCTTTGGTCGCCCGGATCGCCGCCGTGGGTGCCGTGATCGTCGTCGGGCTGATGGCGACCGATGCGCTCGCCATCTCCACATCCTCGCTCGACACCTTCGCCGCCACGAATGAGGGCTGGCAGATCGGGTCGGCAGGCGTCCAGCCCACCCAGGTATCGGGGACGGGCCCGGACAGCCAGATCGGCTATCTCAGTCACCTCTCTGACGGTGGCGGACCGAACGGCAAGTGGCTGATGTGGAATGACCAGCCTCGCTGGCAGGGGAACTACACCGTGGCCGGCGTCACCGGCATCAGCCTTGCCGCCAACGTCAGTTCGGGCAGCAGCCCGGTCAGCCTGCGGATCGCGTTCGACGGCCCCGGCGGCTGGTTCTCCTCATCTCCGAGGAGCGTGGGCGGGGGCTGGAACACCTATTCGTTTTCCCTCACACAGGTGGACTTCACCCACGTCGCCGCCGGCGGTGGCACGGGCACGTTCGCCGACACGATGGCGAACGTGACGCGGTTCGAGGTGTTGAGCGGAGCCGGCGCCGTCGGCTATCAAGGCAACGGCGACATCGTGCAGGCCGGCACCTCGATCAACACGATCCTGATCGACAACATCGCGGCGGTGCCCGAGCCCTCCACCTATGCCATGGCGCTCGCCGGTCTGGCCTGCGGCGGCTATGTCGTGGTCCGCCGTCGCAAGCGGGCCTGACGCAGCGAAGCCAACGTGATTCAACGCGAGGGGAGCAGGTCGCCGCCACGAGCCTGCTCCCCTCGGTGTTTTCACGGCTGACTTACTCCGTCCGCACGACTCTCCGCACCCGACCGCATTGCAGGCGTCGCCCGACGCTTGCCGAAGTGCCATTGGCCGAGCTCTCCTTTTCGCGGCATCCACTTCCACGACCGCGTGCGAGAGATCCGGGCCACCGAGCCGGGCCGGCACGTGGCCCGCCTGCGGTTCGAGGGCCTCACGTTTGCCCACGGCAACTGGACGACGGGGTTGGGCACGAAGGCCAACTGCTCCGGGCCCGGAAGGGATGACCATCGGCAGGAGCGCGTCGGCGGTGGACGAGGCGGCGAGCACTGCAAGCAGGCCTGGCGTTCAACGGCAAAGCGAAACTGACCACCAGAAAAGCGTTCGGCTATCGGACACCGCAGGGTATCGAAATCGCCCTCTTTCATGTACTCGGCCGATTACCGCAGCCTGCGTTCATCCACAGATTCTGCTGAGGAGGCAGCAACTTGAAAACACGCTGGGGCTCGTCGTCCTTCACACGAAGACTGTCGAGGGGATTCACGACGAGTTGGCGATGTTCTCAATCGCTTACAACGTGGTGCGGTTGGTGATGCTCGAGGCCGCAGCGAGGCAGGGAGTGCCTCCGGCCCGCATCAGCTTCGTTGATGCCTTGAGGTGGCTCAGGCATGCAGGGAATCACGAACAGCTCCCGCCGTTGATCGTGATTCCAGACAGGCCAAGGAGGAGGGAGCCCAGCGTTCGAAAACGTTGTCCAAAAAAATACCGCCTGTCCAGGACCCTGTTTTACCCACAGATTCCGCTGAAGACCCTCCATTTATTGGGGAAAGGCAGGTGTCTCACCTATCGTTGGCTCAGTTCGCGTAGCCGTGCATTCGTAAATGGACTAACTTATCGCCAGTTCCGCACCCCGGTCTCATTGAAGGATCAAACGTGGCCAAGAAAAAAACCGCAAAGAAGCCCGCCGCAACCAAGAGCGCGGCGAAGAAGAAGCCCGCCAAGACCGTCTTGGGTACGATCGCCGGCATGGCCAAGAAAATCGGCAAGAACATGGCAGCCCGCCGGGCTGCTCGCCAGTCAGCCGTCATGAACGTCATCGCTAGGGGAGCTGCGAAGGTCGCAGCTACGACCGGTTCGGTCGCGAAAAAGGCGACGAAGCGAGCCGCTACCAAGAAGGCGGCGGCGAAATAGGCTGGGAGCCGACCTGTTCCGAGACAAAAGCCCCCTTCTTCCCACGCAGGACGAAGGGGGCTTTTTCTTTGCCTGCTCAGCAGAATCTGCGGGTGAACGCGGGCTGCTGGATCATTCAGAATAGCCAGGTCAATGGCACTTCCCCCAGCACTGCGGAGCTGATCAGCAGGCCGTGAGCCACATGCTGCTGTCTCTGCTGTCTCGTGCACCTCAAAAACGGTTCTCGGAACACCTGCGTTCCCCCCTTTGGGTGGCGATTTTCTGGCGTCGGCTCAGAGGCTCTCCTCGTCCGGCATGATGGCGGCTTCGTCGGCGCCTCGCTTGCGGCAGCGGTCAGAGGCTGCGGATGTCGATCGCATGCATTCCGTCTATCCGTCGGGTGAAAGGCGTCGCGATCGTCATGGTCGCCCGCGGGTCGCGTCCTCGCCGCGCTTGCCAATGTTCCCTTTTCACCAGCGCCGTGACGGCTTTCCGCAGCCGGTGATTCGCGGCAAACACCCCGTGGTAGCGGTGCCGATGTTTTCGCGGGGCCTGCGGCGAGTCGCTTTTCAAAGAGTTCTCGGCATCGCCTGAGCAGATCGCCTCGAACATCCTTGCCGACCGGCTGGATCGCCTTGTTCGCTCTGGACTGGCAGAGTCGTTGAGCCCGAACCCCGCCACTGGGCGGCACGGCTATCGCCAGACCGCAAAGGGCAAGTCACTGCTGCCCGCCCTCGGGGCGTTACGAGACTGGGCACGATCCGCACGCTCGATTTGTTCAACCGTGGCGAGAAGTGAGGTGGCCCCCAAGGCACGATAGAACTACTTCACGCGCGCCGCGAGGCCCGGCAGAAACTGGGTCAACTCCACCTCCAGAATCTCCAGCTTTGCCCGGAGCATGTCGGCGGTATGGGAGAAAGTGTGATCTCCCCCATAGCAGGCGTCGAGGCGGACATCTACAGCGATGATCGGCACGGCAGCGCGGGTGTTCTCGCGCTCGTCCTCGAGGAGCGCGGTCCAACGTGTGAGTGCCGCTGCGCCCTCGGCGATTTCCTCCGGCGAGCGCGTTGCCTTCGCAGCGAGCACGAGCAGGCGATCTCGCAACATGCAGGACTCGTAGAAGTTGGCCTCGCTGCGCGCAGTGCGGTAGAACCACTGGATCGACGAGTCCTCTGCTTCGAAACCCACGCGACAGCGCTCTGGCACGAGTGGGCGAGCGGTATTCATCGCCTCGGCGGCCTCACGCAGAAGGCCCTCCATCGTCCGGTAGGAGCGCGTGAAGAGCGGCACCTCGCCTGTGGGCTTGGTGTAATACGTCGGTCGCTTCCGTACGCCTTCGTCGTCCGAAATTTCTGCCATATAGAGGTAATATCCATTGAATACCTCGGGCACCGCGGCACTTGGATCCGCGATCATCGGCTGCGCCGGGCCGAGATAGGAGGGCCCGGTGTAGTACGCGGGCAATTCCGGCACCCAGGGGATCGCCTCGGAGACCTTGCTCCAAGCCAAACGCACGTGATCGGTCGCGGCCGGCCCTGCGAGGCGTGCGGCCAGAGCGCGAAGCGCATCCTCCTTGTCCGCGTGGGGAGTCCACCAGGCGTACTTGTTCACCTCGCTCGCACTGGTCGCGTAGCAGCCGCGAAATGCGGGGAAAACCCATGCACCCGTGGCCCCACACGACGCCAACGCCTCGGCGCGATCCCACCAGCGGTCCATGCTGGGGATGTGAGGCAGGCGCGGTGCCTCATAGCTGCTCTCGGGCTCGCTCTTGAGGTAGCACGGAATGCCCCGCGCCTGGCATGCAGCGATCTGCGCCTTGGCGCGTTCACCCGGGCCGATCAGGTCGATACTGTAGTCCCAGAGGTGCTTGCGCACACCCTCCGGCTTTTCCACGAACTCGTCCTTCTCAATCTCCGTGAGCAGTGCCACGCCGGGGTCGAGCTTCGCAATCAGACCTGCCTGCGTGCGGTCGTCGGTCCACACATGCTCGGCGGAGTACGGCCAGATCACGATCTCCGCCTTCGGGTTCCCCCGGCGCGCTGCGGCGGCCATGCGATTGCAAAGATTCGCGACCACCCGGTCCGCACCGAGGGCTTCGCAGCGAGCGCAGTTGGTGTGGCCCTTCTTCACGTCGAAGGGCCGCATGAAGCAGTGATAGAAGCCTTCTCCACCGATGATGATCACGGCGCCGTCGAGTTTGGGATCGCCGCGAAACATGCCTTCGACACTTTCGTCGATCCAGCGCTGCATCAGCGGGTGCTCGGTGCAGAGAACGTACTCGCCTTCGGCTTTCCAGGTGAGCGCGCCCCGCAGTTCCGGGTGTGCGACGAGCACGGGGTCGTCCGTGGGGAATTTCTGGCGCGTGTTGAGAAATCCGTAGGTCTTGAGGCCGTAGGTGCGGGCGACCTCGGCGGCTTTCAGGTTCGCTTCGGGCAGGCCTTCGATGTGCCGCGCGGCGAGTTCGGGAATCGCATTGGAACGCGAGAGCGCATGAAGGCTTCCGCCACCACTGAGCACGGCGTTGTAGCCGAGAAACGCGGTCTCGCGGTAGCTGCCGCCCGAGGGCATCGGCCCGAGGCGCACGGGCAGGCGCGGCACATAGGTCTCTTCACCCCGTGCGAGAAACGGCGCGGCCCGCAGGCCCATTCGGTCCACTAGCTGGACGACGCCATCGCGCACGCCGCGGGCGTCGACGCCGCGGAGCACGATCTGATCGGCGGCCACACGCAGGGTGAAGCTTTCGGCAACTTCGGGTGCGCCTCCGCCATGATCCACGAGCGCGATGCTGTGCACCGGCGGCGTGGCAACGGCTTCCGGGGAAAGCGTTTCGAGCGAAAGCGATAGTGCCATGCGCCGCGTGAGGAAATCGGCAAGATCCGTGGCCATACGCACTACCAGTGGGTCAGCATCGCTTGCAATGACAATCCGCCACGTGCCGTCGAGCACAGTGTCGTTCTCGGTGGGTGTGGCGTCGGTGTCTCTCGAGAAGCGCGCGAAATAATCGCGCGATTGGTCGAGGTACACGCAGCCCGCGAAGGCCTTGTCGGTATCAGCGGCAACACGCGCGCCGATCTCGGCGAGGCTTTCGGCATGGGTGGGGTTGCAATGGACGAGCAGGAGGAGGAGTGCGACGGCACGAAGGAAGGTCATGCGAGAATCCGTTGATGATGGTGGCCTGCTCGACACCCATGAGGCGCGCGTCGAGGCCCTGGAAGCGGTAGTGGAGGCGCGCGGGATAGCCCGGTCAATGGCTCGTCTATCCGTCGGTTGAAAGACGTCGCGATCGTCATGGGCCTGTATGAGGTCGCCCCGGTCGGTGGGTGGCCCGCGGGCGGGTGGCCGCGGCCGTCGCCGCCACCGAGACGATCGGCGTGGGCAATCGGGCGTCGCTCCTGCTCCACCAACTCCGCGCACGTGCTTGCGGAAGTGCCATCGACAAGGCTATCTTTCACCGCTCAGACGAGTCTGGGCAATGAAGCCTCGTTGGGGCGGCTTCACCCGGGGGAGGCACAGCGACCAAGCAGGGCTCATTTTCGCAGGCCGGCAGATGAGCGCCAAAAAAATCACCACCCGCCGTTGGCGTGATACCTGGTCTCTGATACTTTGCCCGTTGGAGTGAGAAGCAGGAACCCAAGAACGCCCCGGTGCATGACGACTCTCCTTGGAGGCGACGAGCCCGCGGGTCAGCGAAGCGCGAACTCCGGCGGCGGTGGGCGATCCGGGTTCACCCACTGGATCACCGCCGCCCAGTTGGCGCTCTCCACGTCGTGCTGGAGATAGCCGTGAACGGGCTTCACCACCTGCCAGCCGTCCTTCAGATGCGCCGACAGCACGGGATCGGTCCGTGAACCCGCGACCACCTCGCGAACATACTCGTCGGGGAGCACGGTGCTCGCGACCGCGGCGTAGCCTGGCAGCCGGCTGCCGCCCACCATCCGCCACAGCCCCTCGTCGATCACCAGGCCGCGGGTCGCGTCGGTCAGGGCGTGGGCCAGGCCGTGATGCTGGTGCTCGGGACTCACGAACACGTCGGCCCCGTACAGCGTGGGGCCGGCGGGGTCGTGGTCGCTGAACGTGCCGCGGGCGGTGAGCACGTCCCACGGGTCGTCCACGTGGTAGTCGGCCATGCGGATCCGGAGCGTGAAGTGCACTCCCACCGGCCGGCCGGTCGGCACGTGCTCGGCCACGAACTGCCCCTGCGGAAACAACGCGTGGTGCTCGGCCAGTTCGGCGGCCGTGTACGGCGTGTCGTGCGGATACACGACATGGCAGATCTCGCCGATCGCGGCATAGTCGGCCGCCTGCATGAGCCGGATCCGGTAGTCTGAAGGCAGCGACATGGCGCGGGTCCTCGGTGGATGGGGCACGGACCGGCCTCGCGGGTGGCTGTGCCGCATGGAGAATAGTTCCCCAGCCGCGACCGCGTCGCGGCAAGGCCGTTGAAGGCGAGATGGCCCACCCCTCCGGAGACCACCACCATGAACCTCGTCAACCGACGCAGCTTCGAACGGCCCGACGAGGGTCGCCGCCGGGCGCTCCGTCTCCTGGCCCTCGGCTCGCTGTTTGCCGGCCGAGCCGGCGCCTACGCCGAGGAACTCGTGCGGACGCCGCAGGTGACCGAGGGGCCGTTCTTCCCCGACAAGCTGCCGCTCGACACCGACAACGACCTGCTCGTGATCACCGACGCTACGGGCCTGGCCGACGGCGAGGTGACCTGGCTCTCGGGAAAGATCCTCGACGCCGCGGGGGCGCCGCTCCGGAGCGCCCTGGTGGAGATCTGGCAGGTGGACGGCCACGGGGCCTACCTCCACTCCCGGACGAACAACGCCGAGAACCGCGACAAGCGGTTTCAGGGCTACGGCCGGTTCGTCACCGGCACCGACGGCAGCTACGGCTTCCGGACGATCAAGCCGGTGCCCTATCCGGGCCGCACGCCGCACATCCACTTCAAGATCAGCCGCGGCGGCACTCCGCTCCTGACCACCCAGTGCTTCGTGAAGGGACACCCGCAGAACGAGCGGGACGGACTTCTTCGCCGGCTCGGTGACGCCGCCCAGCGGGAGAGCGTGCTGGCCGACTTCCGGCCGCTCGAAGGCTCACGGATCGGCGAGTTGACGGCGCGGTTCGACGTCGTCCTCGGCCTGACGCCCGACGACGCCTGAGGCGGCGATTGCCTCGGCCACCGTCGTTCGGCCGAGCGGCTGCCTCCCGTCGAACCCGCCGTCGGCCGAGCCTGCGGGCCAGGTCTGCGGGTCGGCGTAGCGGCCGTCGTCGCCATACTTCCGCTGGAGCCGGGCGATCTCGGCCTCGAGTTCGGCGAACACCCGCACGACCTCGGGCGACCGCGCCTCATCCGCGTCGAAGAGCAGGTTGTGCTGCTCCGCGGGATCTTTCTCCAGATCGAACAGCTCCCAGGCGTCCTGCTTCCAGTAGTGGATGAGCTTGTGCGTCGCCGTGCGGACGCCGTAGTGGGCCCGCGTGTTGTGGTGGCCGGGGTCGTGGTAGTAGCGGTAGTAGACACTTCTTCGCCAGTCGGCGGGCCGCTCACCGCGGAGCAGCGGGACCACGCTCCGCCCCTGCATCGACTCCGGCACCGGCAGCCCCGCGAGGTCGAGGATCGTGGGGGCGAGGTCGATGTTGGCGACGAACGCATCGGGCGTGGCCCCCGCCGCGATCCCCGGGCCGCGGACGAGCAGCGGCACCCGCAGGCCAGGCTCGTACATGAACCGCTTGTCGTAGAGGCCGAGGTCGCCCAGGTACCAGCCGTTGTCGGTGGTGTAGATCACGATCGTTTCGTCGGCGAGCCCCTCGGCGTCGAGCCAGTCGAGCACGCGGCCGACCCCGTCGTCCACGCCCTGCACGCAGGCCAGGTAGTCCTGCATGAATCGCTGATACTTCCAGCGGACGAGGTCGGTGCCCGTGAGCACCCGGCCGTCCACCTCGACCTCCATCGGCTTCGCGTTCAGCCACTGCTGCCGCGCCTTGGGCGCCAGGCCCGCCGGCGGCTCCAGCTTGAGGTCGCGGCGGGTGAGGTCGCGGGCGATCGTCTGCTCGTTGGCGGGCAGGGCGGTCGGTCGGGTGGCGTAGTCGTCGAACAGCGTGGCCGGCTCGGGGATCACGGCGTTGGCGAACTTCGCCCGGTTGCGGTCGTCGGGCGTCCACTCGCGGTGGGGCGCCTTGTGGTGCAGCATGAGGAAGAAGGGCTTCTCCCGCGGCCGTGTCTCCAGGAACTCGAGGCCGAGCTCGGTCGTCACGGCGGTGCAGTGGCCGTCGATCGTGAGCGTGCCGCCGGGCACCAGAAACTCGGGATCGAGATACCTGCCCTGGCCGGGCAGCACGATCCAACGGTCGAAGCCGGTGGGGTCGCTGCCGAGGTGCCACTTCCCCACCACGCCGGTGTGGTAGCCGCCGGCCTTGAGCCGCTTGGCGAGGTGGTCGCGGCCACCGTCAAAGCGGTTGAACACCGGCACGCCGTTGACGTGGGAATACTGCCCGGTGAGGAGCGTGGCCCGGCTGGGCGTGCAGATCGAGTTCGTCACGAACGAGTTGGTGAACCGGGCGCCCCCGGTAGCCAGGCGGTCGAGGTGGGGCGTCTGGTTGACCTTCGAGCCGTAACACGAGAGCGCGTGCTGGGCATGATCGTCGGTGAAGATCACGAGCACGTTCGGCTGCTGCGGGTCGGCGGCGGACGCCGTCGCGGCGATCAGGCCGAGGATGATCACGACAAGTTGATTCATTCCACTACCAGGCCGTGGCCAAAGGGCACCGTCGCACGATGCGGCGGCCGTCGACCCAGGGAACCCTCGGCGTTTCCTGCGGTCGACCAAGTGGACAAAGGCCATGGAGGGCTTTGTCCACGGACAGTTAGCATATCCGCGGCAGCTGCTCGCCGAGGGGCATCGGGATTACCCGCGTGCCGCCGATGGCGGTCCGCATCACCACCATCCGGGGATGGCGGTCCACCACGCGTCCGATCGCGACGGCGTCGCGGCCGTGGAAATGCGCCCGCATCGCAGCCAGCACCGCCGCGGCGGCCTCGGCCGGGACGATCGCGAGGAGCTTGCCCTCGTTGGCCACCTGGAGCGGGTCGAGGCCGAGGATCTCGCAGGCGGCCGCCACGGCCGGCCGCACGGGGATCGCCCGCTCCTCGATCTCGAGGCCCACGCCGCCGAGGGTGGCGATCTCGTTGAGGCTCGTCGCCACGCCGCCGCGGGTGGGATCGCGGAGCAAGCGGATCGCCGGACAGGTGGCGAGCATCTCCGCCACGAGGCCATACAGCGGCGCCGTGTCGCTGGCGATCTCGGCCTCGAACGCGAGCCCCTCGCGGACGCTCATGATCGCCATGCCGTGGTCGCCGAGCGTGCCGCTGGCGATCACCGCGTCGCCGCCGCGGATCGCCTCGGCTCCGAGCCCGAGGCCCGGCGGCACGATGCCGAGGCCCGCCGTGTTGATGTAGACGCCGTCTCCGTGGCCCCGCTCGACCACCTTCGTGTCGCCGGTCACGATCCGCACGCCCGCCGCCGCCGCCGCCCGGCCCATCAGGCGGGCGATCTCCGCGAGCTCTCCGAGCGGAAACCCCTCCTCGACGATGAACCCCGCGGTCAGCGCGGCTGGTCGCGCGCCGCTCATCGCCAGATCGTTGACGGTGCCGTTGACGGCGAGGTCGCCGATCGAGCCGCCTGGAAAGAAGAGCGGGCGGACGACGTAGGAGTCGGTCGAGATCGCGAGCCGGCAGCCGTCCGCGAGGTCGGCGGCGAGGTCGGCCGCAAGGTCGAGCACCGTCGAGTCGCCGAGCCGGTCGAGGAGCGGATTGGAAAAGGCCGGCAGGAAGACGTGCTCGATCAGGTCGCGGGACAGGGCCCCGCCCCCGCCGTGGCCCATGACCACGTGCGGATGGTCGCGGAGCGGCGCTGGGCAGGCGAAGCCGGTGATGTCGATCATGGACGGGGCGAATCCTGCGGGAAGGCCGCCGCGCCAGCCGCCGGCGCGGCGAACCGGCCGAAGTGGTAGTAGGCGGCGCAAGCCCCTTCGCTCGACACCATCGTGGCCCCGAGCGGCGTCCGCGGCGTGCACTCCGCGCCGAAGGCCGGGCACTGGTTGGGTTTGAGCGTGCCCTGCAACACCTCCCCGCTCCGGCAGAGGGGCGACTCCGCGGCCGTCACGCCGCTGACGTCGAAGCGGATCTCGGCGTCGAAGTCGCGATAGGCATCCGCGAGCCGCCAGCCGCTCGACGGGATCACGCCGATGCCCCGCCAGGCCCGGTCCACCGCCGCGAACACCTCGCCGAGCACGGCCTGGGCCGCCTCGTTGCCCCGCTGGCTCACCACGCGGGCGTAGGCGTTTTCGACCTCGTGGCGGCCCTGCTCGAGCTGGACCACCGTGCGCCGGATCCCTTCGAGCAGATCCAGCGGCTCGAAGCCGGTGACCACGATCGGCACGCCGAACCGCTCCGCGAGCGGCGGATACTGCCACGTGCCCATCACGCTGCAGACGTGGCCCGCGGCGAGGAACGCATTCACGCGATTGCCAGGCGACTGCATGATCGCCTCGATCGCCGGGGGCACGAGCACGTGCGACACGAGCATCGAGAAGTTGCGGAGCCCCTGCTGCTGCGCGAGCTTCGCCGCCAGGGCGTTGGCCGGGGCCGTGGTCTCGAAGCCGATCGCGAGGAACACCACCTCGCGGTCGGGATGGGCGTGGGCGAGCTTGACCGCGTCGAGCGGGGAATAGACCACGCGGACGTCGGCCCCCGCCGCCTTCACCGTGAAGAGGTTGTCGCGGGATCCGGGCACACGGAGCATGTCGCCGAACGAGCAGAAGATCACGCCCGGCCGGGCCGCGATCGCCAGCGCCCGGTCGATCGTCTCCAGGGGTGTGACGCAGACCGGGCAGCCCGGCCCGTGGATCAGCTCCACCTCCGGGGGCAGGAGCTGGTCCACGCCGTTGCGGATGATCGAGTGGGTCTGGCCGCCGCAGACCTCCATGATCGCCCACGGCCGCGTCGCGATCCGGCGGATCTCGGCGGCGAGGCGGTGCGCCGTGTCGGCGTCGCGGTATTCGGCGAGGTGCTTCATGGCGCCGGCTCGCCGACGGCCTCGCCCTCCCGCAGTTCCGCCAGCCCCTCCTCGAGCAGCCCCAGATCGGCGAAGGTCTGGAGCGTGGCGCGGGCCGAGGCCTCGTCGATCTTCGAGATCGCGAAGCCGACGTGCACGAGCGTGTAGTCGCCCACGGTCACGTCGGGCAGGTAGGCGAGGCAGACATCCTTGACGACGCCGCCGAAGTTGACGCGGCCCATCCGCGTGCCCTGCTCGTCGCGGATCGACTCGACTCGTCCTGGAACGGCCAGGCACATCAGCCACCTCCCCGCTTGCGTGCAAATGCTCGACGCCGATGCCGATGCTCGATCGCCATTCTATGGGAGGGGCGCACCTCACGGCTCAGGCGCTTCATCAAGCGGACCGGATTGGTCTCCGCGCGGGCCGGGATCGGCTGCCAGGCAGCATTTCTTGTATTTCTTTCCGCTGCCGCATGGGCACGGTTCGTTGCGGCCGACCTGGGCCCCACGCTGAAGCGGTGGCCGCGACTCGTCGTCGCCCTCGTCCAGCCGTTGCGTGAAGTCCCCGTCGCCGTCGTCATCGTCGTCGAGCAGCAGACCGAAATCATTCCTCAGGTCGCTCCCGGAGAGCGTGCTCAGGCTGCGCAGCCGGTCACTGGTGGCATCAGCCTCGCGTTCCCAGTCCTCTCGCTCCGGCAGGTCCCACCCGGCAAGGTACGAGAATGCCACGAGCAGTTCGCGGATTTCGCCGCGTTCCGGGTCGTCCGGGGCTTCGTCGTGCACTGCCCGTGCCAGCGGCATGAGGCGCTCGTCGAACTGGGCCGCTGCGGCACGGCCCAACTGAGCGCGGAGGAAGTCGTCGTCTTCGATGCCGAGCACGTCTTCGATCGCGGGTCCCGCATCATCCCCGCGGACGTTGGCCCACAGGTCGGTCGCGGCGATGCGTCCGCCCGAGGACATGCCGCGGTACCGTTCCCACGCCTGCCGCACGACGCCCGAGGTGCCGATCCGTGTCAGCGACTCCACGGCTTCATCGATGTACCAGTCCCACTCGGTCTGCATGAGATCCCAGAGCAAAGGCGTGGCCTGCTCGATGCGAAGCCTGCCAGCGAGGGTGATCATCAGGCCGGTGAGCCATTCGTCGGGACTGTTCTCCGAGTGGAGCCGCGGCGGTTTCCGCAGCACGTCCAAAATCTTCTCGTGGACCGCGTCGCCGGCTCTCGTCAACGGCTCGAGCAACCGCTCGGCGGCGGGCACCCTGGCGGCAGCGAAAGTGTCCGCCTGTGTCGCCGCCTCGCAGTGAGCCTCGAGTCGCCGCCAGGCCTCGTCCGGCGACAGCCGCGCCAGTTCGAGCCGCAGAAGCACGTCCTGCCGCTGCTCCGGCAGAAGTGGGGGGAGGGCGAGGAGCCGCGACCGATGACGCTCCACTCCTCCGATTTCGGCGTTCACCAGCATCGAAGCCAGGTGCCACTTGAGGTCGTCCGTCGGGGCCCCCTCGTCTGTCCGCTCGGCTTGCTCGCAGACCCAGGCGAAGGCCGTGTCGTCTACGAGCGGCAACCGCGTGAACTTGTATCCCCAACTGAGGAACCCGCGCCAGCCAAACTCCTCGACACTGGCGGTCGCCTCGCGGGTGGTGGCGGAATCCGCCGTGAACGAGTGCTCGAAGTACGACGCCACGACGTCTCGCACCAGCCGGCGCGGGTGCCGCCAGCCATGTCGCAGGTCTTCGGTCGAGAGTCGCATGCTCTGCCTCGCCGGTGGTTGGGGTTGAGATTTCCTGGTGTCGCGTCTCAGGCCGGCTTCAGCGTGGTGCGGTCGAGGATCGATGCGCTGCCACGATCATACGAGCAGCGCTCGATGGCGTTGCTCGTGATGAGATCCATCGCCTTCTGGATGCAGGGCAAGGGCACCAGAAACCACTCCCGCTGCTCGTTCATCTCGTCGATCGCAGCCTGGGCGACCCGACTCTGGGCGTCGCGGAGTGCATGCGCGTCGGCTACGGCCATCGTCAGGAGAAATGTGAACCAGCCAGCCTCGTCGTTGTGGAGCCGGTCCTTGGAAGGGCCGCTCATGGGGTTGTCGTCGAGGTGCACGGAGTCCACCGCCGAAGCCGGCAGGGAACCAGAACGCCGGGACAACCTGCGGTCTGACGGAGGCGTGTCCGGGGCGGTCATGACGGTTTCACCTCGACCACACCCGCGCGGACCCGCAGGGGAAACGGCTCCAGCTGGCCCTGCGGGGCCGAGAGGCATGTGCCGGTGTCGGCATCGAACCGGAAGCCGTGCCACGGGCAGGTGATCGTGCCGGCTTCCATGTCGCAGATCCCGCGCTCCAGCGGCAGGCCGACATGGGCACAGGCGTTGCGGAACGCACGAAGCTCTCCCTTCACCCGCAGCACGAGGATCTTGGCACCGCCTCCCTCGAACGCGACCGGCCTCTCGGCCGTCACCTCATCGACCCTGGGGCCCGGCACCCAGTCCTGTGGTTCGCCCGGGAGCTGGATCTGGACGGGCTCCGCGGGGTCGGGGCCGAGGGTCGCGAGCAGCCTCTCGACGAGCCGATCGACCGCCGCGTCCACCGCCGGCGAGAGCCCTTCCCCGATCTCGTAGCGGGCGCCTTCGATGAGGTAGGCGGTGACACGGTCGGGATACTCGTCCGCCAGCAGCCAGCGGGCGAAGGCGATGGCGTGGTCCCAGCGGAAGGCGTGGAGGTTGATGCCGGCGAGCGGCGGGAGGTTCTCGACCTCGTGGCCCGGCACCTCGAAGAGCGTGCCCGGTTCGCTGCCGGAGGAGCAGGCGTCCACGAGGATCACGTGCGGCACGCCCCGCATCTGGAAGGCCACGTCCATCCCGCCCGTACCGCCGTCGGCGCAGCAGACCCCGTCGGGGAGGCCGCGGTCCCACATCCGCCGCACGAGCACCGGCCCGGCGGCATCATCGCCGCGGAGCAGGTTGCCGCAGCCGATCACGAGCACCCGCATGGCTCACCCCATGTCGCTGCTGCGGAACTTGGCCAGTTCGCGGCCGATTCTGCCCTCTTGGCCATGATCGTCCTCCTTCCTCAGGAACCGGATCGTCCACCGCGAGTGTCGCCCCCGTGCGATATTCACAAGTCTACGGCGTGATGATCGACACTGGAAAGCGTCTCGCCGCGAGCCATGCTGGAGGTAGTGTCGGCTCGTGTGCCGATGTTTTCCGCAGGCCAGGCGTTCGATACTCTGTCGCGTTGTTCCAGGACCGTTGCCATGCACGAACTCTCGATTGCCAACCGCATCGTCGAGATCGCCGGCGACCGCTGCCGCGAGGAGGCCGCACGAGCCAAGGTCGTGACCGTTCGGATCGGCGCCTTGTCGTGCGTCCACGAAGACGCCCTGCGATTCAGTTTCGAGCTCGTCCGCGAGGGGACACCGCTGGCGGACGCCGAACTGCGGGTCGTGACGGTGCCCGTGGCGATCTGGTGCGGCACCTGCGACCGGGAGGTCGAGCTGCCTGGGATTCAGCGATTCGCCTGCCCCGCGTGCGGCACGCCGAGCGGCGACATCCGGGCCGGCCGCGAACTCGACCTCGAATCGATCGAACTGGCCGAGGATGTGGCAGGTGGAGGCCCGGGGGTGCCCGCGACGGTTTCCCATCCGCCCGCACCGTGAGCGTGATTCTCCGGACTCTTGAACGGGGGCGTGCTGGTCCACGGAACGCCGGCTCCCTCACGACGCCCCGCCCGTCGTCACGTGCGGCTCGACGGCGGCGACCGTCGCGCGGGCGATCTCCCGGGCCGAGGAGGCGTCGTCCTGGGTGTAAAAGCCCGATGGGGTGAGATCCTCCGCGCCATAGAAGGCCAGTTCCCGGTCGCGGCGGAGCGTCCGCGAACCGGCCGCGAGGGTCTCGAGGTTTCGCTGGATCGCCTTGGGGAACCGCGCCCGCTCCGCGATCAGCACCTCGGACACGTCGTGGATCCGCGGCGGCTCGATGCCCGCCGCCCGGAGGAGCCCCTTGAGGGCCAGTTCCACGACCTCCTGTGATTCGCGAACGACGTCGGCCCAGCTCTCCTCCGTGAAGAGGGCGTTGACCGCCGCCAGTCGCGCCTTCGCCCTGCGGACATAATCGACGGCCAGCTCAGGACTCCGCATCGCGGCCCTCTCGGACCCAGTAGGGCTGGCCTTGAGACATCCGCCGAACGAGTTCTCCGCGGGCGATCCGCGTGCGGATCTCGATCAGTCGCCGGGACACGACCAGATCGCGATCGGAGAGCGGGATCCCGCACACGGCCGCCTCGGCCCAGGTACCCGACACGGGGGCACCAGCGTCGGGCAGGTGGACGAAGTGGAGGTCGACTTCGCGGCCGTCCCACGCCGGCACAACGCCCTCCCACTGACGGTACAGCGACCGCGTGATCTTCACCTCTGCGGAAAGCACCACGAGGAGATCGACATCCGACCCCGCCGCCAGCTCGCCGCGGGCGAATGATCCGTAGGCGACGACGCCGAGGAGACTCGCGCCCGCGTGAGCACGGATGGCCGCGACCACAGCGGTGGCCGCGGCGAGGCCGGCAGCGCCCGGCGCTGCGAGCGCGCGGCTGCACCATTCATTGAGCGACGCCCCGGCCGCCGCCGCGTCCTGCCGCAGCACGGCATGCAGGCGTGGATCGAGCCGCAGCACGAACGTGCCCGAGGCCGACGGCCGCGGTGTGCGGGGGCCCCGCTGGCGACCCGATGTGATACTAGGTTTCATCCATTAATGATATCACTCTGCCGAGCGCGGAGCCAGTGGCGGTGGGCCTGCGAGTCGGCGGGATGATGCGGTGTGCGGTCGCTGCGGGAGGGGACGGGTAGGATAGGATCCCTTTGGTCGGACCGCCGGAGATCCCAGCATGGTCGAGCCACGCATCCTGGAGGTCCGCACCAAGATCCTCAAGAAGAACGACGAGCTCGCCCGCGAGCTGCGAGCGCGGTTCGTGGGGGCCGGGGTGCTCGTGGTCAACATGGTGTCGAGCCCCGGCACCGGCAAGACGGCCTTTCTCAGGGACACCCTCGCACGGCTCGTGGCCCGGGGAGAGCCCGTGGCGGCCGTGGTGGGCGACCTCGAGACCGACAACGACGCCCGCCGCCTCGCCGAGAGCGGGGCCCCCGTCCGCCAGATCATGACCCACGGCCTCTGCCACCTCGAGGCCGACATGATCGAGCGCCACCTGGAGGGCTGGGACCTCGCGGCGCTCCGCTACCTGTTCATCGAGAACGTGGGCAACCTCGTCTGCCCCACGAGCTGGGATCTCGGCGAGTCGGTCCGCCTCGCGCTGCTCTCCGTCACCGAGGGGGAGGACAAGCCGCTGAAGTATCCCGGCCTGTTCAACACGGCCGACGTGGCTGCGATCACGAAGATCGACCTCGCCGCGGCCTGCGACTTCGACCGCGGAAAGGCCTTGGCCGCCATCGAGGCGGTGCGGCCGGGCATGCGGGTGTTCGAGACCTCGGCGAAGACCGGCGCGGGGCTCGACGCATGGCTCGCCTACCTGGCCGAGCGACGGGCCGCGCTCGTGTCCGCGTAGCCCGGCATCCAGCCGCGCCGCTGCCGGTCAGCCGCGGTCGGGGGCCGGCTCCCGCGGGACGAGGGCGCCCAGGGCCGGGCCGGCGGCCATCGTGGTGATCACGCACATCAGCACGCAGGCCACGAACAGCCGTAGGTCGATGAGCCCCGCGTCGCGGGCCGCCGCGGCCATCACGATGCCGAGGATGCCGCGGGCATTGAGCCCGCAGCCCACCGCCAGGGCCTGCCGATCGTCCATGCCGGCGATCTTGCCCCCCAGGTAGACGCCGGAGATCTTGCCGAGAAAGGCCACGACCGTGATCAGGGCGACGAGCCAGGGATCGAAGCCCTCGACGAAGTCGGCGGAGATCGCCATCGAGACGAAGAAGATCGGCGTGAAGGCGGCGTAGGAGAAGTCGCCGATGATCGTGAACGGTTCGGGCTGCCGGGCATACACGCCGGCCAGCGCGATCCCCATCACGAACGCCCCCAGGAACGAGTGCAGGCCGAGATGCTCGGAGCCGGCGGCGGCCACGAGGGCCAGCGCGAGGATGCAGGAGATTGAGCCGGCGGGGTAGGGGAGCCGCGTGCGGGCCCAACTCAAGAGCCTCGGCAGCACGTAGCGACCGGCGAGCAGCACCGCTGTGAGGAACACCGCCACGGCCCCGAGCACCGCCAGGCCCGTGCCCCCGCCCCCGGCCCGCGGGCCGAACTCGGCGAGGATCACGGCGAACAAGCCCCAGCCGACCAGATCGTCCACCAGCGTCGCCGCCATGATCGTGCGGCCGATGTCGCTCTTGAAGAGCCCCATGTCCATGAGGATCCGGGCGATCACCGGGTTGGCCGAGAGCGAGAGCAGCGACCCCATGAAGAGCGCCGTCGCGAACTGGTCCTTCGAGGTCACGCCGATGACGCCCGGGAACAGGTAGCACATCACGAAGCCGAGCACGAGCGGCACGAAGGTGCCGACGCTGCCCACGAGGAGGGCCTTGCGGCCGCTCCGCCGGATCTCGCCGAGGCTGATGTCGAGCCCGATCGTGACGATGAAGAACAGCATCCCGACGCGGGCGATCGCGGCCCGCGCCGACGTGATCGGTCCGGCCGGCGGAAACAGCCAGCCGAACAGCTCCGGGGCCACGCGGCCGAGCAGGGTGGGGCCGAGCAGCAGGCCGCCGGCGATCTCGCCGACCACGGCGGGGATCCCGAGCCGGCGGGCGAGGCCACCGAGGACGATGGCGGTCGCGAGCATCGCCGCCAGATGCAGCGACAGCACCGTCCAATCGGTCTGGGTCATGCGCGGCTCTCGGGGCGGCGACGTGGCCAAAATACCCTTTCAACAATACTTGTTCGAACGACTTTCAGCCAGTAGGCTCGCCCCATGCTCCGTGCCCCGCGTGCTTCCGCCCCGCCGCCGCTGTTCGACTCGCCCGAGCAGGAGGCCTACCTCCAGATCTGGCGGACCTACGACCGGCTGCGGGAGATCGACGAACGGCTGTTCGCGGGGCATGGCATCACGGCCCAGCAGTACAACGCGCTGCGGGTGCTCAAGGCGGCCCGTCCCGGGGCGCTGTCGGCGTCGGCGCTGGGAGCGCGGCTCGTGTCGCGGGCGGCCGACATCACCCGCCTGCTCGACCGGCTGGAACAGCTGGGCCTCGTGCAGCGGCAGCGGAACGACCGCAACCGGCGGGCCGTCGACGTCTCGATCACCCCGGCGGGCGTCGCCCTCGTCGGCCGGCTCGCCGGCGCCGTCCGGCGCTGTGGCCGCGAGCAGCTCGGCCATCTCGACCGGCGATCGCTGCGGCAACTCGTCGAACTGCTCGCGCGGGCCCGCGCGCCGCACGAGGCGGGGGGCGCCGCGGCCGCATGGCCCGTGAGGACACCGCCGCCGGGCCGGCGCCCGCCGCGGTGAGTCGGCGTCAGGCCGGATGGGCCGGCGCGGGCCGCTCCCGGGCGAACAGCGTGCGACCGAGCACCGCCTGACCAAGGGCGAGGCCGCCGTCGTTGGGAGGCACCACGTGATGCGTGAGCACGTCGAAGCCCGCGGCATGGAGCGCGTCGAGCGAACGCTCGACGAGGAGGGCGTTTTGGAACACGCCCCCGGTCAGGCCGACCACCTGCCCGGCACCGCGGTCGCGGAGCCGCGTGCAGGTGTCCACGATCATCCGCACCGTCGCGGCGTGGAATCCGGCCGCGATCTCGGCGGCTGGAACCGCCGCCCGAACCGCCGCCACGACCGAGGCGATCGCGGGACGCCAGTCGATGACGAGCGGGGCGTTGCCGGTGACAGCCGCGCAGGCTAACGGAGCGATCGTGATGCCGGGCCACGTGCAGCCCGCCGCCAGGCACTCGAGCTTCAGTGCGGCCTCGGCCTCGTAGGTGACCGATGGCGCCAGGCCCAGGAGCACCGCCACGGCGTCGAACAGCCGGCCCATGCTCGAGGTGGCCACGCAGTTGACGTCGCGGTCGAGCTGCCGGCGGAGGAGCTCGCGGTCGGCCGATGACGCGGCCGCGGTGGCCGGCAGTTCGTCCGGCCAGGCAAGTCCGGCGGCATGGAGCACGCCGCAGGCGGTCCGCCACGGATGCCGAATCGCGGCATCGCCGCCCGGCAGCGGAAACGGCCGCAGGTGAGCCCGCCGCTGGAGCGTGCCCCCGGAGGCGACGAGGAACTCGCCTCCCTGGATGGTGCCGTCGCGGCCAAAGCCGGTGCCGTCGAGGCAGACAGCGATGAATCCACCGGGAGCCGTGGCGATGGAGTATCCATGCTCGGCGAGCAGCGCCGCCGCGTGGGCCTCGTGGTGTTGCACCCGGAGGAGCGGGATCCCTCGGCTCGCGGCGAAGCGGCCGGCCCAGTCGGCCGACAGGTAGCCGGGATGCAGGTCGGCCACCACCGCCTCGGGAACGACGTCGAACAGCCGCAGGAGATGGTCGGCGGTGCGGTCGAGGGCGTCGAGGGTCTCGAGGCTCGCCACGTCGCCGACGTGCTGGCCCAGGATCGCGACGTCGTCGCGGGCCACGCAGATCGCCGCCTTGAGTTCGCCGCCGATGGCGAGCACCGCGGGACCGCCCCCGGCGAGTCGGATCGGCAGGGGCGCATAGCCGCGGGCCCGGCGGATCGGCGTCACGCTGCCGGCGATGCAGCGGACCACCGAGTCGTCACAGGGCACGTGGATCGGCCGGTCATGGAGCAGGAACGCGTCGACGAGCGGAGCGAGCCGCGTGGCGGCGTCGGCATCGACGTGGGCGAGCGGCTCCTCGGCGAGGTTGCCGGAGGTCATCACCAGCGGCGGCAAGCCTGCCCCGAGCAGGTGGTGCAGCGGCGAGGGCGGCAGCATCACGCCCACGACGTCGAGGCCCGGAGCGACGGCGTCGGCCAGCCGCGGCCCGTCGCCCCAACGGTGCGACGGCCTGCGGAGGAGCACCACCGGCCGTTCGCGACCCTCGAGCAGCGTCCGCTCCTGCGGGCTGACCGTGGCGATGCGGCTCGCCGTGCCGACGTCGGTCACCATCACCGCCAGCGGCTTGCCGACTCGCCCCTTGCGGTCGCGGAGACGTTCCACCGCAGCGGCGCTGGTGGCGTCGCAGGTGAGGTGGTATCCGCCCACGCCCTTGATGGCCACGACGCCCCCGCGGCGGAGCTGCTCGCGGGCTGGCTCGATGGCGGCGGCGGCCGCCGGGCCGGCGGCCGCCGCGTCGCGCCCCGGCGTCGGCCGCGAGACCGGAATCGGCCCGGCGGCAACGTCCGCGTACCACGTGACCGGGCCGCATGCGGGGCAGGCGACCGGCTCGGCGTGGAAGCGGCGATCGGCGGGGTCGTGGTATTCCGCGGCGCACCGCGGGCACATCGCGAAGCCGCGCATGCTCGTGCGGTCACGATCGTAGGGCAGGCTCTCGATGATCGTGAAGCGCGGGCCGCAGTCGGTGCAGTTGACGAACGGGTAGCCATGCCGCCGATCGCCTGGGTCGGCGAGTTCGGCGAGACACACCGGGCAGGGGGCGATATCGGGCGGCACGTGGACCGTCGCCCGCCCCCCGGCCGCCGTGGCCAGGATCGCGAAGCCTCCCGGGGCCGCGGGGTCCACCGGCACCACGCGGACGTCGATCCGGCCCACCGACGCCAGCGGCGGCGCGGACGAGGCCAGATCGTCGAGAAACGCGGCCACGGCGGCCGTGTTCCCCTGGACCTCGAGGACCACGCCGGCGGCGTCGTTCTCCACCCAGCCCGCCAGCCCCAGCCGCGTGGCCCGTCGCCACACGAACGGCCGGAAGCCGACCCCCTGCACGACGCCGCTGATCCGAACACGCTGGCGAACTAGATCGGCCATGCGCCCATGATACGGGCGGCGTGACCGCCAGCCTGCCGAGGGCCCGGAGGGCTCACACATCTCTGATCAGGAAGTCCAATCGCGTCAGCGATGCGGGCCGCGTGAGGGTCATGTGGGAACCGGCATCAGAACTGCTCGAGCCTCAGCACGTCCACGGGCTCAATCCAGGCGGTCATCCTTTCCTCCGCGAAGGCCGGCTCGCGGAGGGCGTCGAGGATGCGGCCTGCGACATCGGCGTGGACGATCGTCTCGAACCGCACGAGCGGACGTCCCGCGCCATCCGACTCCCGCCGGCCGCCGCCATGGCATGGAACGGCCGTGTATCCAGAGGCGCCGTGATCCCGCGCCATCGCGACGAGCCGGGGCTCACTTGCGGACGGCCCTACCACGGTGATACGTCGCATCGGCACGGTTATCCGTTTCCGCGTGGCGAGTGGGTGGCCTGAGAGCTGGCGGTGCGCTCCCAGGCCGACGACGTCGAGCGACAGCCCGGCCTGCTGGAAGTCGAGCGCCAGGGCATGGAGCTTCTCCATGACGCTCGAATCGACCAGCTCGGTGCCGGCGAGATTGACGATCACGTTGTGGTGCTGCACGAGGCCGAGCTGCTCAATCTGACGGCGGAACGGGATCCAATTGCTGAACACCGCCGATCCGCTGGCATCGATCTGCACCGTCTGGTCGTCGATCTGCGACACCTTGAGGAAGGGCTTGAAGAACGAGCCCATCGGCACGCCATTGATGGCGTGGATGACGAACTTCAACGCGATGCCGATCCCCACGCCGATCAGCAGATCGGTGGCGAGCACTCCGATGATCGTCGCCACGAAGATCAGGAGCTGCTCGGAGCCGATTTTAAAGACGTTGATGAACTCCCGCGGTGACGCGAGCCGGAAGCCGGTGTAGACCAGCATCGCGGCCAGGGCCGAGAGCGGGATCATGTGGATCAGGCCGGGGGCCAAGGCCACCGCTGCCAGCAGAAACACGCCGTGCCAGAAGTCGGCGAACCGCGTGCGGGCGCCATTGTCGACGTTCGACTTGCTGCGGACGATCTCCGAGATCATCGGGAGGCCGCCGATCGACGCGGCGGCGACGTTCGCCACGCCCACGGCGAGCAGGTCGCGGTTCATGTCGGTCTTCCGCTGCCACGGGTCGAGGAGATCGATCGCCTTCGCCGAAAGCAACGACTCGACACTGCCCACGAGGGCGAACATCACCACCCACCAGAGGCCCGAGATCTGCGTTTCGGGCCGGGTGAAGACCGAGAAGTCGGGCGTGGTCACCGCCGCGAGCAGGTTGCCCGGCACGTTGACCAGAAACGACTCGCCCACGGCATACTCATGGCCGGCGAACGTGTAGTAGTGCTCGCGGGCGAGATCGAACCAGCGACCGAGCGGCACCGCCACCGCGAGCACGAGGAGTTGTGCCGGGATGAACCGCAGCCACGCGGGCCGCAGCCGGCCGCGGATCGCCGGCCAGCCGAAGAGAATGGCCAGGCTCACCAGTCCGATCACCGTGATCGCGGGATTGAGGTGCAGGATCTTCTCGGGAAGTTCCTGCAGGATCTCGAGCGGCTCTCCCTTCGCCTTCTGGCCGAACACCACGGGAAGCTGCTTGAGGCAGATGATGAAGCCGATGGCGGCCAGCATGCCGTGGACAACCGCCGTTGGAAAAAACTCGCTGAGCGCGCCGGCCCGGAGCATGCCAAAGGCGACCTGCACCATCCCCGCCACACAGCCCACCGCGATCGCCATCCGATAGGCGCGGAGGTCGGCCTCGGGATCGGCGCCGGCCGTGAATCCGAACGACTGCATCGCCCCGAGCACGATCACGATCATGCCGGCGGCCGGACCCTTGATGGTGAGTTCCGAGTTGCTGATGAAACTCGTGACGATCGCACCCACGACCGCGGTGAACACGCCGGCGACGGGGGGAAAGCCGCTCGCCAACGAGATGCCAAGGCAGAGCGGCAGGGCGATCAGGAAGACCAGAAAGCCGCTCGTGGCGTCGGGCTTGAGGTAGGCGGCGAATCCGGCCGCCGTGCCCCGGGGTGTTTCGCCCGGAGGCGTCGCAGCGGCTCTGAGGTCGAAATCAGTCATGGGTGTTCTTCCAGGGGGACGGCCGAGGCGGAATGGTGCCGCGAGGCGAGCAGCGACGCCGCCACCCGCTCGAGCGAGTGAACGAAGGGACCCGGCCAGAGGCCGAGACCGAAGAGAATAACGAGCAGCGCGGTGAATGCGATCCGCTCGCGAGGCAGGATCGAATGCCGAGGAGCGTCAACGGTGACGGGGCCGCCGAACACGCGAAACCAGCCCCGCATCACGGCGATGGCGGCGAAGACGGTCGTCACGATCACCAGCACGCCCGCGTGGACGTGGTCGTCGAGGCTCCCCGCGATGATCAGGTCGTCGGCGACGAACGAGAGCGTTCCCGGAAAGCCGAGCGCGGCGAGTCCAAAGAGCAGGAAGAATCCCGCCAGTGCCGGGGCGTCGGCGAAGCGGCCCTGGAGCGTCTCGATCGAGATCGTGCCTCCCCGGCTCTCCAGAGCCCAGGCGACAAGCCCGATCCCCGTCAGCGCCAGGCCGCTCGACACCCAGATAGCCAGCGCCCCGCACAACTCCGTGGGCACCGTCCCGGAGAGCCCCGCAAAAACCATCGCCGACTGGCTCATCGCGAGCATCCCGACAAGGCTGCGGACGTCGCGCTGCACGACGGCGAGGGCCGCACCGTACGCCGCAGTCAGCAGGGCGGCGTTGGCGAGCACGACGAGTTCGTGCGGGACGCCGTCGGCGTGTCCGACGAGCAGTCGTGCGGCGGTGTAGGTCGCGACCTGCGGCATCGTCACCACGAGCGCCGTGGCCAGCGAAGCCCCCGAGAACAACGCGGGATACCAGGAGTGAAACGGGATCAGGCCCTTGCGGATCATTACCGCCAGGGCGACCAGCCAGCCCCCCGCCGCGCCCGTCGTGCCGCTGTCGGCGATCCACGGCGGGTCGGCCACGAGTAGCGCGGTGCCGATCGCCATGCAGGCGATGGCCACGGCCATCATGCGGCCATACACCCGGGCTGTCGCCCGGCCGCCGACGGTGCTCCGGATCGTCGTGGTCGTGGCAACGATCGAAACGGCCCAGAGGACCGTCAACGCGGCGGGGTGCGCGGTCGCGAGGGTCGCGAAGGTGACGGCCGCACCCAGCAGCAGGCGGCGGACACCGGCCGACGCGAAGGCCCGTCGCGGCGCGACGAGCACGATTGCCAGGTCCACGACCGCCACATAGGGAAGCAACAGCGCGGTCAGCCCGTCGATGTGCACGAGGTCGCCGCCTGCCAGCCGGTGGCCGACAAGAATCGGCGTGCCGTCACCCAGGTGCCACCACGCCGCCGCCGTCGTGGCCGCCACGAGCGAGGTGGCAATCGCGGCTATCGCCACGATCCGGGGGTCGATCCGTCGCTCGGTGAGCCGCAGGATCACGGCGCCGACGAGTGGGGCCACCACGCAGGCGGTGACGGCTGTCAGGCAGGTGGATGGGGCGATGGTCACGGCATGCCTCCGCTGGAGTCGCGCCGCGCGGCGTCGGCGGCGGTGCCGCCGAGGGTTGCGATCCAGCGGCGCTCGACGCCGTCGGCCGTCGTCAGGGCCGCAAGCAGCGGTCTGACCACGAGCCGCGATACGAGCGTCTCCTCGAAGCCGCGTTCGAGGGCCAAATGGTAGAGGTGCCGGCTGAGCCCTCGGGGCAGGAGCCGCACGAGCGACCACGACGACTGACCGGGGTGTCCCCCGAGAGCGGCGGCGAGTTCGTGGCGGTCATGCATTGCCGAGGGCGAGCGGAGGATCTGAAGGCTGCGGAAGATCGCGTGGCTGACGACGTGGATCAGCGGCAGCCACCGGAACCCGAGGCCGATCTCTGCCAGGATGATGCCGGCCTGCGTCATTGACGAGTAGGCCAGCATGCTCTTGAGGTCTGTCTGCACGCTGCCGACGATCGACGCGTGCAGAGCCGTTCCAATCCCGACCGCCACGAGCAGCCAGGCGGTGAGGGGGGCCGCGTCGAGCAACGACTCGCACCGCAAGAGCACATAGGCTCCGGCGTGGATCGAGAGGGCGCCGTAGAAGATCGCGCTCGACGGCGTGGGGCCCTCCATGGCCCTGGGGAGCCAGCCCGAGAACGGAACCTGGGCGCTTTTGCCGAGGGCGGCGAAGGCGATCAGGAGCGTGATCGCGACGGCCGTCGGGCCGGCGACAAGGCAGGTCGCATGGGGCCAGTCTCCCGAGAACAGGGTGGCGAAATCGCCGGTGCCGGTCGCCCGGTGGATCACGACGCTGGCTCCGAAGAGGCCGACGTCGCAGATCCGGTAGGTGACGAAGGCCCGGAGAGCGGCATCGACGGCGTTGCGTCGCTCGTGGAAGAAACCGATGAGCAGCGCCGAGGAGATCCCGAGAAACTCCCAGCCGGCGAACAACACGTCGATGCTGCCGGAAAGAACCATCAGGTTCATGCCGGTGCCGAACAACGCCAGCAGGATGAAGAACCGCGTGAACCCCGGCTCGCGATGCAGGTATTTTCCGGCGAACGCGTTGACAAGACTGCAGAGGCCGGTCGAGAAGCAGACGTAGGGAATCGAAAGCCAGTCAGCGACGAGATCGATGCTTGCCGAATGATGACCAACGGCGAAGAGCCTGCCGAGATGCACGACCTGCGCCGTGAACCCGCTGGTGGCGAGGGCAACCAGCACAGCCAACGCGGCCACAAAGCACGAAGAAAAGGCAAACGCCACCACGCGAGTCGTCGCCCGCTCCGATAGCGGGCGGCCGACGAGGGCGGGCAGCCCGATCGCTGCGAGCGCCGCCGCCGGGGCCACGAACTGCCAGGCCACCAGCGCCGAAACCGGTTGAGATGTCAGGGCGTGAAACGTCACGTCGGCAGCCTCTGGTTGGAGGAGGCGGCCCCGGCGGCGAGCAGGCTCGCCGGCCGCACGTTGCCCCGATGGCCGTGATACCAAGCGGCCGATGACGCGGCGACCGGAATGGCATCGGACTCCGCCGCATAGGGTCGGAAGGAGATGGTGTCTTTGTGGGAGTCTTGGATCACCAGCTCACCCGTGTCGGGATCGCAGGCGGCGAGTTGGATCCACTGCCGCACGAACAGGTTTTTGACGGCGGGCAGGCGGTCGAGCGCTGCCGCGATCCGGTCCGGAGGGGCTTCCACGATCATCAGCAGCCGGACGGGCTCATGAATGTCGACACCCTGGAACGGCAAGCCGGTCCGCAGATCGCTCGCATGTCCGTCCATCACCCCGATCAGCCCGGTGATGTTGTGCGGCAGCTTTGTGCCCGCGCCGTAGACGAGTGGATCGACCCTCGAGAACAGGTAGGCCAGATTGATACCGCCACAGACGGGGCTGACGGCGGCGAGCGTTCGCTCGAGAATGGTGCCGGCCTGGTCGGTGTCGGGATCGTAGGAGACGAGGAACGAGCGGCGGTCGAGAAACAGGCCGCGGGTGAGTCGGCGACGGCCCACGATGCAGATGGAGTTGCTCGCGTGTCCGTATTCGGGTCGCACCTGGGCGAGGTCGGCCGCGCGGCCCTGAACCCGCCGCAAGGCCTCGCCGGCGGTCACATCGGTCGGCACCGAGTCGAACCTCCGGCAACGCTCTCGGGCGTCGAGCCGGCAGGTCTCCAGGCAGAGCCGACGGAAGGCCTCAAAGTCGGCGCGGTGTGAGGCCGGGACTCGCTCGACGTCGTACCAGGTGATCGAACTCGTGCAGGTGTCCTGCATGCCGGCCACGAAGACGACGTCGGACGGGATCTCGAGTCCCGTGCGGACGAGGGCCGCACGCACTTCCGGGGCGTTGGCCATCTGGGTGAACGCGCGGGCGTTGGGGCCGCCGCGTCCGCCGCCGCAGGCTCCGCAGTCGTAGGCGCTCTCGTGCGGATTGTTGAGGCTGGTGGAACCGTGGCCAATGATCGCCACCAGCCGCGCGAACCCGCCAGTCAGCCCGATGTCTTCGAGTAGGCGGCGGACGATCGCAGCCATCTCGTTCACGTCGAACCCGCGGAGCGTGCCGTCGGGAAGTCGTTTTTCGTCGTGCCTCGCGAGCTCGAGCCGGGTGGCGATGCGTCGCCGGCCGAACTCCGCCGCCACGGCTGTGAGGTGCGACGTGAGCCTGGGAAAGGCCACGCGGGCCACGAGCGGGATCGCGGCGATCGCTCCGCCGACCGAAGTGAGCAGGCCGCCGCGGAGCAGCGACTGGCTGCCCTGGGACACGCTGCCCCGGAGCACGCCGAGGAACCTGCGGATCGACTGGCGGAGCCGGTGATCGGCGAGGGCCCGCTCCTCGGGCACCTCCGTGACGGTGTGACCGGGACGAATGACGATCGGACACAGCGGAACGGCATGCCAGTCGTCGATGCCGCGGAAGTACATCGGCACGGCAAAGAAACCGGCCGTGCCATAGGTCTCGACGTCCGGGGCGAGTTCCTCAAGACCACGTCGAAACGATTCACAGCGGTCGTCGATGCAGAACACAGCTTGCACGCGCGGTGGTCGCGCCGGGTGCTGAAGCAGGTGACGGTGTGCGGCGACAGCGTCGAGCACCTCGATCCGGTATCTCCGCTCGTAGGCCAGGTGAAAGAGCCGGCGGCGGGCGATGGCGTCGAAGGCGGCGATAGCATGCTCGAGTTCCAGCAGTTCGTTGTCGGCGAGGCCGCGGATGTCCGCGGCCGAGAGACCGAGTAACTGCGATACCTGATGGAAAAGAAAGGCGCGCGACAGGGTCCCGGGCCCGCGGCGGGGTGGGTGTCGATCGCGAAGCTCGGTCCACAGGGCGCCGAGCGGGGCCCCGGCTTCCTGGCCGCTGTCGCGATGGCCGAGTTGCTCGGCCGCCCATTCGGCGGCGGTGCGGTCGAGCACCAGCCGCAGGGCGAGGAAGTCGATGACGTGCACGGGAAGCGACTGCACGGGAGCGCGGTCGGGCCGATCCTCCAGCTGACGGATCATGCCGGCCCAGCCACGCAGGGCCACGAGTGTCTCGGTGAGGTAGTCGGGCCAGAGCGATTCCGGCACGCCGAGTTGCGTCAGTTCGTGCGAGATCACGTCGAGGGTGCCGGTGCGGACGTCCCGTCCGGCGTCGAGGGTGGCGCGAATGCTTCGCAGCCGGGCTGGCAGCTGCCGGCTCCACGGCTCCACCGGCCCCAATCTCCCCGAATACACGCCGGCGATCGCGGCCAGCAGGCCCCGATCCCGGTCGGGCATGGGCCATGCCGCGACGCCCTGATCGAGATAGGCGGCCATCATCCGGATCAGCAGCGGATGGACTGCGGCGTCGGTATCGAGAGTCGGCCGCACGGCGAGAATGAGATCCCGATGCCGGACGGGCGGCGGCACGTGCATGACGGCCGGGCGGTTGCCCGAAGTCGCCTCGACGCAGGCATGCCAGAGTTCGCTGGCCACCTGGCCATCGCGGCCATGGTCTGTCTCCGAGGCATCGACTGCGGACTCGAGCAGCCGCGCCCGAACGTGCGGCTCGAGATCGTCACGCAGACGCTCGATCGCGTCGCTTTCCGTGAGCGTCCAGCGGACCGCGGAATCGCTCTCGAGCTTCACGCCGTGCAGCAGGAGTTGCCGACGCAACTGGATCAGCGTGGCACGGCCGCCGGCCAGGAGCGATGCGGCACGTTCGTCGAGGTCAGCGGCGAGCACGGCCTCTACGTCCGACACGCGGATCCGATCCCGGGCCAGTTCCTCGCGATAGGCGGTCTCGGAAAGGAATGGCTGCGCCCGGTAGAGACGCCCCGCGCGGATCACCGCCTCCTCAAACGGCAGATTCTCGAAGCCCTGCAGCGGATTCAACGCCACGAACGAATCGATTGGCCCCTGCGGCGGCAGGAAACGCGCCGCCGCAGCGATCATCTGCTCGAGCATGTCGTGGCGGTTGGAGGCTGGCATAGGAAGGCAGGCGAAAGAGCCGGGCAGCGAGGATCCTGGGCCGAACGAGGGTCTGCATGCCACGCCGCGAGGCGCATGGGACGCACCAGACGAATGCGCCGGCACTTCCCGGGCGCGTCATGGCCCGCGGACAGGCGCATCAGCGGCGGGCGGGCGGTCCGCGCGAGGGATGAAGGCGGGGCCGCGAGATCTCGGCCGGGGAGCCAGAGGACGACGCGATGAGCCGTACCGCATGCGCACCATCGAAGGCGGATGCCGACGCTGTGAATACGCGCAGAACCCGGCTCTGCTCCTCCTCGGTGTCGTCCTCCTCGCACTGCTCTGCGAGGGTTCCCGCGTCATCCTCGCGACTGCCGTCGACCGGCGTTGGCTCGGAGGACCGCAGGCCGGTCGATGGAAACGGATCCGCTGCGGCCAGCTGAAGCCCCGACACGAGGGGGGCCGCGGCAACGAGGGCGATCAGGAGAGTCCGCAGCGTGGTCAGCATGTCGGCGGGAAGAAGGAGAAACCGACTCAGCACAGAGTCTACGTCACATCGCGGATAGCCGCTACACGAAGACGGCAGGAAAACAAGCCACAGCCTGACCGGCCTTTCGGCATCGCAAGGCCGGCCAGGCTCGTTGCCCATGTCAATGCAGCGGGGATCGCGAACGGCTCACCACTGGCCGCGACCCTGTTTGGGGCCGGCCTACCTCCCGCCGCGGGGCCGATCGGCCCGCGGGTCGTAAGCCGGGTTGGCCCCGGCAGGGAGCGCCGCGGCCGTGTCATGCTGCCATGCATGGAGCGTGTGGGCGAGCACGGACGTCCGATCCGGCATCGCTCGCGAGAGGTCGCGCTGCTCCGTGGGATCATCGGCGAGGTCGTAGAGCTCGAGGCGACCGCCGTCCTCGAAGAACTCGACGAGCTTCCAGGTCCCCTCGCGGATCGCGCTCGACGGCGTCGCCCGGCCGACATAGCAAGGGAAGTGCCAGAAGAGCCGTTCGCGGGGAAGCTTCGCCCCGCCCCGCAGCAGCGGGACGAGGCTCGCGCCGTCGAGCGTGTGGTTCGTGGGCGGCTTCGCGCCGGCGAGCTCGAGGAGGGTCGGGTAGAAGTCCACGCTCGCCACCGGAACATCGCAGGTCGTGCCCGGCTTGGCGACGCCGGCGCCGGCCAGCACGAGCGGCACGCGGATGCCGCCCTCGGAGAGTTCCCCCTTGCCCCCCTTGAGCGGCGGCGTGGACTGCGACGTGCCACCATTGTCGCTCGTGAAGATCACGAGCGTGTCGGCGGCGAGGCCGAGCTTCGCGAGCCGCTCGACGATCCGGCCGACGTTGCGATCGACCGCCTCGATCGTGGCCGCCTGGGCGGGATCGTCGCGGCGGTCGCCGG
>JBBAVS010000007.1:0-34992 GCA_040397585.1 Pirellulales bacterium | reverse complement strand
GCCGCGGATCGACGACGGTGTAGATGCCATGCCGGGGCGTGGTTTGCCCCGACATCAGGCAGGCCCGCGTCGGTGCGCAGTTGGGGGCCGAGGCATAGGCCTGCGTGAACACAAGGCCCCGCTTCGCCAGCCGGTCGAGGTGCGGCGTGTCCACGAACGAGTTGCCCATGAAGCCGACATCCCGCCAGCCCATGTCGTCCATCAGGATGAACACCACGTTCAGCGGCCGTCGTGCCTCCGCCGCCGCTGCCGGCGGCGGGGGCAGCGCCAGCGCGAGCACGACAGCCGCGAGGATCGGCCGGGCGTCGCTGGCGGTCATGGTGCGGCCCGCTCGTAGCTGAAGGTGAGCGTGCCCTCCGCGAGCGTCGTCTTTCCGATCGCGGCCAGGAGAGCGGCACGGGTGGCGCCGCCGGCGGGCAGCGTCGGCTCCACCGACAGGGCGTAGACGGTGACGTGATACCGCTTCACGCCCGGCCCCTTCGAGCACATCGGGTCGTATTCGGCGCGGCCCTTGTCGTTGAGGCCCGTGATCCCGACCGCTCGCGAGCCCTTGGGCAGCGAGGTGACCGAGGCCGGGATGCCGTGGACGACCCAGTAGCTCTTGACGCGGTCGGGCGCCTCGTGCCAGAGCGCGAGGGCGTAGCCGGCCGTGCCCTGCGGGCCCGGCATCCACTCGATCGGCGGCGAGATGCCATCACCATCGCAGCTGAACTCCACGGGGAGGCGGCCGTCGGCGGCGATCGCGGAGCTCGTCACCGCCAAGCCGCCCGCCTTGGGCTTCGCCGCCGTGGAAGCAGTCGCTCGCGACGGCGGTGTCCCGGCGGCCCGCTGGCGACGGCCTCGCGGTCTCGGCTCGTGGGTCTCTGTCGTCGAACGGCCCTGCGGATCCGTGAACGTGAACGTGGCCCCGCCGTTGTCCTTGGCGGTGTATGCGACGGTGCCCTTGCGGCCCGCGACCTCGTAGGTGAGCGTTCGCGACGTCGCGCTGCTGGCCTCGAAGCCGACGATCGTCGCTCCGCGGAGCGGCGGCAGGGCCGGCCGCACCGGCTCCGCCCGTGGCTGCGGATCCACCTGCCCGTCCCGCTCGATCACCTCGCCGCGGAAGCCCCCGTTGAGATACGGATACGCCTTCGTGGCGTGGTAGTGGTAGTGGCCCGTGGCGTCTTCGTGGCCTCCCATCCAGTCGAGGTCCTCCACGGGCGAGCCGTCGGGCTCCGTGGTGCCGTAGATCGGGTAGCCATCGAGGGCATAGGCGATCGGCCTGCCCTTGCCGACGACCTTCTCGAGATGCACGGGCGCCACGTGGTAGTGGTAGTCGTCGGCCCGGCCGCAGTGGCCGCCGTAGTCGTCGAGTTCACCGATCGCCAGGGCGTCTTCGCCGCGGTTGTTGAGCGGATTGAAGATCGGGATCCCGTTCACGGCCACCGCGATCGCTCCGCGGAGGAATCGGTCCTTCGTGGTCTGGGGATTCGCGGCCGGCACGGGATGCAGCGGGATCTGCCAGGCATTGCCGCCGACGTATTTCTGGGGGAGCGGCACCTGCTGCTGCCAGCTCCGGATGCCGACCATCAGCGGATGGTCGGGCAGGCCGTTGGATTCGACGAAGAACCAGCGGTCGTCGCGGCGGATCTTGATGTCGCCACGCTTCACGAACGGGGCGAACGCATCGGCGATGTCGATCGACGTCGCGGCCGCGGCAGGTTTCTTCGTGGCCGTGAGGCGAACGGGAACGTTCTCGGTCGAAGTCCTACCGTTCGGCGTCGAAGCTACCTCCGCGGTCGTTTCTTCGGCTCGATGGCGATGCCACGGGTGGGCGTCGGCCGGCGACGCGGAGAGGACGACCGCGGCCAGCATCGCGACCGTCGCCCGCATGGGAATGCCGATGATGTTCATGGGGTCACCTCCGGTCCTCTTTCCCGCCGCGCTTCATACCGCGTTTGCCTCCGCCTCCGCGGGTTGGCGGTTGCACGGCCGGTGCGTGTGCATCGTATCGCGGATTGACGGTCGGCAGTTGCGCGTGGACGTCGGCGAGGGTGCGGTCGAGCCGCGTCCGCAGTCGTGCCGCCTCGGTGGGCCTGCGGGCGGCGAGGTCGTCTCGCTCGCCGAAGTCGTCGGCGAGGTCGAAGAGTTTCACGCTGTCATCCTCGTAGAACCGCAGCAGCTTCAGGTCGCCGAGTCGGATCGCGGAGTGCGGCGTGTTGCCAGTCTGGTAGTGCGGAAAGTGAAACACGAGTTCCTCCCGCGGCCTGCGGACTTCGCCGCGGCCTTCCTGGGCGAGCAGGGGGGCAATGCTGCCCCCTTCGAGATCCGCGGGCAGCGCAGCCGCCGGCACCTGCGCCCACTCGCAGAACGTGGGAAAGAGGTCAGAGCCCACGATCGGCACGTGGCACCAGGAGTTGGCCGCCAAGCGGGGGCCCCGCACGATGAAGGGCACGCGAATGCCGCCTTCCCACACCGATCCCTTGCCGCCGCTCAGGCCGCCCCCACCTGAACCGTTGTCGGACGTGTAAATCACATAGGTCGTGTCAGCGAGGCCGAGCTGGTCGATGGCGTCGAGCACCCGGCCCACCCCGGCATCGAGATCCTCGGTGATCGCGGCCGTCAGCGTCCGCTTGTCCCCCGCGCCGCCGGTGAGCCGCTCGTATTTCGCGAGCGTGGCCTTGCGGGCGTTCTCGGCGGCGTGGAGCGCGTTCCAGGAGAGTTGGATGAAGAACGGCTTACCGGCCTGCGCGTGCTTCGCCATGAAGCCCTCCGCCCGCTCGGCCATTCCGAAGATGTCCACGGGATTCGGATCGGTGAACTGGTAGGCCTGCTCATTGCCGGTGTCGCCATCGTGCTCGTCGTAGCCGTGCCGGCCCGGGCCGCCGCCGGCGATGTGCCACTTGCCGTAGTGGGCGGTCGCGTAGCCGGCCTTGCGGAGCACCTCGCCGATGGTGGCTTCGCTGTCGGCGATCTGCTTCACGAGCTGCGGCTCGAGCAGCGGGTGCCCTGGCTCGGGCGGGGCGGCCTTCGTCCAGTGGAGCCGGGCGGGGCTCTTGCCGGTCTGCAGGCTGATCCGCGTGGGCGAGCAGACCGGCGCCGGGGCATAGGCACTCGAGAACCGCATGCCCGCGGCCGCGAGCTTCTCCAGATTGGGTGTGTGAAAGAGTTCGCTCCGCGAGGCCGCGATCTCGGGGTGCATGGTGACCGAGAGGCCGTTCCAGCCCTGATCGTCGGCGAGCATGAAGACGATGTTGGGGCGTGTGTCGCTGTCGGCCGCCGTCGCGGTGGTCGCGAGCAGCGTGACGAGGGCGGCGGTGATCGCGAATGCTGACGTCATCGCTGCGGGCGACGGTCCGGGGGAGGCGTGCCCCGTGGCCGGCGAACGCCGGTGCAGAGCAGGCCGGGTGCGACACCGAACGCCAGGAGCACGGTCGCCGACCGGGGCGAAAAGCGGGCATTGACCATGGATGCTTCAACGGTTCCGGGGGCGGAAAGTCGCCGCGTGTCACCGCGGGCCTCCTTTCCCCGTTCGTGCGAAATCCTTTCCCAAAAACTGCGAAAGCGTTTCGCAGTGTTGGCGAAACTGTTTCACAAACCTTGCGATACAGTTGTTGGAACAGTTTCAGTTCGAAGGGTGGGGCACGAGACGCAGGAACTCCCTGTCTCGTTCGTAAGTCTTTTCCAGGAGGCCGCTTGCAGCCTGCGTTCGAGACGTTCGATCCGCCCATGCTCGCCATTTTTGTGGGCCGCGGCGCGCGATTTGCAGCCTCTCATCTCATTCGGTTGTCCGGGGGATCGTGCCTCGCGGCACGCGGACGACCGGGGTTTCATCGAAGGTATTCTCTCATGTCCATCTCGTTCTCCCGGATCGTTCGTTCGTTTGCCGTGGCGGTCATCGCGTCGCTCGCGGTTGCCGCCTCGGCCCTTGCCGCTGATGTGACGATTGACAGCGCGACGATGACCAACGGCTACATGAACGTGTCCGAACTGCCGTCCAACGGCGGAGCGTTTGTGTTCGGGTCGGGCTGGGGCGTTGCGGACCTGAACTCCTCCTTTCCGAACTCCTCGACCGTCACCTTCTGGCCCAACACGATCGGCGACCCCGCCCCGTTTTGGTACACGCCGTCCGGCGGACCGGGCGCCACGGGCAACAAGATCATGGAGGCCAACCTCTATGCCCAGCCAGCTGACGGCACCCTCACGAACCAGACCGTGAGGTTTCAGGGAAATGTCTCGTCGTTCACGCTCCAGACGGGCACCAATCCGAACACGGACTACACGTTCAAGGCCTTCATTCGAGACTTCGCTCCGGATTTCAGCTCGGTGGTCGAGGCGTCGGTGCCAATCACGTCCACGGGAGCGTTCGACTTCAGCCTGGCCACGATCAACGATCCGCTCCGGCACGTTCAATACGGACTGCAGATGAAGGGCGCCAACGTCTGGTTCACCGATGTGGGCCCGAAGGGCAGTGTCACCGTGAACGCCGTTCCGGAGCCCTCGACCTACGCCCTGCTGGCCTTCGGCGGCTGTGCGGCTGCCGCCCTGCGTCGGCGGATTCGCCGGGTCAACGCCTAAGTCCCCACAGGTTTCTCGCCCCGGGGTCACTATCCCCCTGGCCCCGGGCGGGAAGCCGCGATTCCTGGTAGCGAATCGCCCCACCACGAAACGCCTCGCCGAGTCTCTCGGCGAGGCGTTTTTGGTTTCTGCGGACACTCCCGGTTGTTGCGGCGGCCGTGATTCTCGGGCTGGTGGCCGGAACAGTTCCTGGCGTGGCTGGCCTTCACCGCCGGACGACTTGACGACGATCCACCAACTTCCTACGATGTAATGAAACAGTTTCGGGTGTGTTTCTGCGGCGTTTTCGTCGCTGACGCCGTGCGAGATTGTGGGGAGGGGTGATGCCCAGCGTTCGAGCCATCGCGAAGCAGCTGAATCTGTCGCCGGCGACGGTGTCGCGGGTGCTCAACAACCACCCCGACGTGGACGAGACCACGCGGGAGCGCGTGCTCGTCCGCATCAACGAGGTCGGGTACGTGCCGAGATTCGGTCGGCGGCTGACCAACGTGATCGCGCTGGCCTATCCCGACGAGCCGGTCCGCAACGAATACGGCTCGTTCGAGCCGGCGCTGCTCAGCGGCATCATGCGCGGCCTCGGCGAGCATCACTTCGACCTCAAGCTCCTCAGCATCCGCCGCGACAAGTCGCCCGACGAGAGCTACACGCAGTTCTTCATGCGGAAAGGGATTCGCGGCGTCGTGCTTCGCTGCTTCCGTCACGATCGATCGATGATCACGAGCATCGCCGCGGAGCGGTTTCCCAGCATCGTGATCGCGGAGCGGTTCGACGAGCCGCAGGTCAACTTCCTCCGGGCAGACTCGTATCCCAGCAGCCGCCGGGCCGTGGAGCACCTGATCGGCCTCGGCCACCGCCGCATCGGCCTCGCGATGCACAACGTGCCCGACAGCGACCATGCCGATCGCCGCCGCGGCTACACCGACGCGCTTGCCGCCGCCGGCCTGGCCCTCGACGCCTCGCTCGTGATGGAACTGCCGTCCGGCTTCTCCGCCGGCGAGCAGGTGCTCGACGCCATGCTCGGCCTGCCCGAGCCGGTGACGGCGATCTTCGCGACGAATCCGATGACCACGCTCGGGATCATGCGGCGGGCGCAGGAGCGGGGCATCATGGTGCCCCGCGATCTGTCGCTGGTGGGCGTGGACGATAGCGACGTCCGGCTTCACGTCTGGCCACGGCTCACGGCCGTGACGCAGGACGCGTCGGCGCTCGGCCTCGAGGCGGCGCAGTGGCTCACGGGCATGATCGCCCGAGGCGATCGCGACGCCGTCTGCCGGCGGACGATCGCGACGACGTTCGAAGTGAATGGCACGACCTGCCCCGTGGCAGGGAGGGTCGGCCGAGGGGCGGCGGTTCGGGTCGTCGAGGAGCAGGAGGTGGGCGCGTGATGTCGGCCGGATGCCGAATGGTCGCGGAGGAGTCTCGGCGGCGGGAGAATGGCGGGCGAGCAAGCGCGACGGAGATCGTTTCCGTTGCCCCAACCGTTCAAGGGTGTATGGTCGATCGATCAAGAGTGTCTTCAATCACAGGGAAAAAGGAGGCGGAGATGCGCGGAACTCGTGTGGCGTGGGCAGTGCTGGTGTTGGCCAGTGTTTCGTCGTCGCTGGCCACGGCCGGTGACTGGAGGGGATACATGAACGTCTTCAACCTGGACGGGAGCGGCGGACAGGGCGGCTACGTCTTCGGTAACGCGTGGGGCGTGCCCGATCTCAAGACCGTGGTCGTCAACGGCAGCGGCACCGGCACGTCGATCACCAACAACGTGCTCGACCTCTATCCCAACTACAACACCTACAACGCCTCCGATCCCTTTTGGTCGAACGGATCGGGGGGAGGCAACAAGTGGATGGAGGCGAACACCTTCGTGGAGACCACGGTGTCGGGCCCCACGGCGGTGTTCTCCGGGACGGTGAATGCGTTTTCGCTGGCGTCGCAGTACAACGCCGTGGCCTTCATCAAGGTGCTCGATCCCCTGGCCGGCTACAGCACCACCTCCTACACGAGCCAGCCGCTCACCGGGCTGGGCAACTTCTCGCTCCTCACTGACACCGCCTTCTTTCCCGGGCAATTGCTGCAGTACGGGTTCGCGGTGTCAGGGGTGAACGCCAATCCGGCCAATGCAGCCGCGCTCGGCTCGCTGCGGGTGATCACGCAGCCGTCGTCCGGCAGCATCGTCCTGATCAATGTGGGTTCGGGCACCACGCGGACCCAGGCGCAGGCAGGATATCCGTCGATCCAAAACGCGATCCTGGTCTCGAAGACGGGCGGCGGGACCGTGGTGTTCGACGCCGCGAATCCCTACACCGCGCCGACGTCGATCGACGCCGGCACCCTGCGGGTCTCGAACACCGCCGGCCTGACGGCGAGTCCGGTCACGGTGAAGTCGGGCGGCACGCTCGCCATCGCCGCCCCGGGCGCCACCGGCCTGGCCGACGTGACGGTCAAGACGGGGGCGACCATGGCCCTGCGAAGCGACATCACCCAGACGGTGAGCGTGAACTCGCTGTCGGTCGATTCCGTCGTGTCACTGACCATCGACAGCGGCACGATGACCAACGGCTTCATGAACGTGTTCGACCTGCCGGCCAACGGCGGTGCCTACCAGTTCGGCAGCCAGTGGGCGGTCCCCGATCTCCAGGCCACCTTCACCAGCGGCACGAGCGTGACGCTCGCTCCGTGCTACGTGGCCGACAGCGGCACCTTCTGGTACACGCCGAGCGGCCAGCCGGGGGCCACGGGCAACAAGATCATGGAAGCTGCCGTCTACGGCCAGGCCGACGGCACGCTCGCGGGCAAGCCGGTGACGTTCAGCGGCACCGTCCCCAACTACACCCTGCTGAGCGGCTCGGGCAACTGGACCGTGAGGGCCTTCGTCCGCGACTTTGCCGCCGACTTCAGCTCGTTCAACGAGTCAACGGTGCCGGTCTCCTCGACCGGTGACTTCTCCGTGTCGCTGGATACGGCCAACGATCCGACCCGGCACGTGCAGTGGGGGCTGGTGACGAGGGGTCCCAACGTGTGGGTGACCGACTTGGCTTCCAAGGGCACCGTCGTGGTCAATGCCGTGCCGACGCCAGCCCAGGGCGGGCTGGTGAACGTCGGCCGCGGCATGGTGACCGTGGCCTCGGGCCTCTCGGCGGCCGACTTGGTGGCGAAGATCGTCACCGGCCTGGGCGACGGCACGTGGAACGGGACCGCGGGCATCACCTCCTCGGCGGCCGCCGCGAGCGGTGGAGACCGGACCGTCGGCTGGATCGACAACGGTGACGGGTCGGTCACGTTCGCCTTCGCCGCGGCCGGGGACACCAACCTCGACTGGCAGGTGGACATCATCGACGCGGCCAACTTCCTCGCTGCCGGCAAGTTCGACTCCGGCAGTCCGGCGACCTGGAACCAAGGTGACTTCACCTACGACGGCGTGGTGGACATCCTCGACGCCGCGAGCTTCCTCTCCAACGGCCTGTTCGACGCGGGCGTCTACAACCCGCCGGCCGGGTCGGTCGGCGCCGTGGCGGCGGTGCCGGAGCCCTCGCTCTGGGCGGCGGCCGTCGTCTGTGGTCTCGGGCTGACGGCTCTCCGTGGCCGGCGGCGCGGCTGATGAATGCATGATGCGCCCCCGTGCCCGGTGCGGGCCGGGCACGGGGGGCGCGAACACGATCGACTCATCCATTTCCTACCCTGGGTTTTCTTCGGAGCACTCTCATGAACAGGCGGATTCGTGACTCCCTGGCGGTGCCCCGGCCACGCTCGCGGGCCGCGGCCTTCACGCTCGTCGAGTTGCTGGTGGTGATCGCGATCATCGCGACGCTGATCGGCCTCCTCCTGCCGGCCGTGCAGTCGGCCCGCGAGGCAGCGCGGCGGACGCAGTGCGCCAACCAGCTGAAGCAGACCGGCCTCGCGATCCTGCAGACGGAGAGCGCGGCCCGGATTTTCCCGAGTGGCGGCATCAGCCCCTACGTGAAGATCGAGGACTACTCCGCCGGTGGCAAACCCTTCGGCCCCAACAAGCAGGGCCTCTCGTGGGGCTACCAGATCCTCCCCTACATGGAGGGCGGGAGCATCGCAACGATCACCAACACCCCGCAGATCGCCAACACGTCCGTGGCGACCTACAACTGCCCGTCACGCCGCGGGCCGACGAGCTTCGCGAACACCGACAGCGCTCGCGTGACGAATCAGGGCATCAGCGGGCCGGTCACCTACTGGCTGTCCGACTACGCGGCGGTGCACCCTGGCCCGAGCCGCAACGAGTCGAACCTGTTCGCCGCGGCGATCGGGCCTTCCACGCCCAGGGCCGGCGAACTCGCCAACACCGTGGGATGTGCGAACGGCTACGGGTTCTGGGGCAGGGGGGCGTCAGTGATGGACTTCACGCCGCAGACCGTGCAGTCCATGGGGTCGACGTTCACCGACTTCAAGGGAGTGATCGTCCGCAGCAACTACCTGGTCAAGAGCGGCTCCGCGACCCAGTTGGGCTACAAGGGTAACTGCAAGACGAAGGACATCCCGGACGGGACGAGCAAGACGATGATGATCTTCGAGAAGCGTCTCCTCTCGCCCTACGTTCCCGGCAGCGGCTCCGACGACGACGAAGGCTGGGCTGCGGGCTGGGATTACGACACCGTGCGGAGCACCTTCTGTGTGCCCACGCAGGACTCGAAGGACCTGATCGCCAGCACCGGCCCCGGCACCGATCCGAAGATGGCCTCCTATCGGACGCCCGGGTCGGCCCATGCAGCCGGCATCAACACCGTGTTCGCCGATGGCTCCGTCCGCTCGATCGGCTACGACATCGATGCCGAGACGTTCAACTGCCTCGGGCATCGGGAAGATGGCCAGGCCATCACCGTGCCGTAGTGAAGCGTTTCACGTCGCCGATGAGCGAGACATCCATGGGCATCGTTTCTCGGGTGGCGTGTGCCGTGGCGGCGGCCGTCGGCTGCGGTGGTGCCGTGGGCCTGGCGGCGGAGGCCACGCAGCCGTCGGTCGTGTCGATCGAGGGTGATGCATCCGCCGGCTGGCGACTGGTGCGCAATGGCGCCCCGTTTGCGATCCGCGGGGCGGGCGGGCCGGGGTCGCTCGAGGCGCTGGCCGCCTGCGGCGGCAACGCGATCCGCACCTGGGGCGTGGAGGATGTCGAGAAGCGGGTGGATGGTGAGCGGATGATCGACCGCGCCCACGCGCTCGGCATCGCGGTCACGGTCGGGTTGTGGCTCGGCCACGAGCGGCACGGATTCGACTGGCACGATCCCGCGGCGCTCGGCCGCCAGCGGCAGATGGTCGAGCAGGCCGTGATCGCCTACCGGGATCATCCCGCGGTGCTTTCCTGGGGGCTCGGCAACGAGATGGAAGGGGTCGGCGACAATCCGGTCATCTGGCGCGAGGTCAACCAGCTGGCCAGGAGGATCAAGGAGCTCGACCCGAATCATCCGGTGATGACCGTGGTGGCGAACGTGAGCCCTGCAAAACTCGCCGCGATCAAGGCGCACGCCGCCGACATCGACATCCTCGGCATCAACGCCTACGCCGGCGTGGCGGAGATGGCCGCCAGGCTGCGGGCCGAGCACTGGACGAAGCCCTACTGCATCACGGAGTTCGGCCTGCCGGGGCCGTGGGAGTCGCCCGTCACGGCATGGAAGGCGCCGATCGAGCCCTCGGGCGCTGCGAAGGCGGAGGCCACGGCCGTCGCCCAGGCCGCGATCATGGCCGACGCCGGCCACTGCCTGGGCAGTTATGCGTTCCTCTGGGGCCAGAAGCAGGAGGCGACGTCGAGCTGGTTCGGGATGTTTCTCCCGACCGGCGAAAAGACGGCGCGGGTCGACGTGATGGCCCGGGCCTGGACGGGCTCTTGGCCTGCCAACCGCGCCCCGGTGTTGGAGGCAGCCGACGTGCCGTTCGCCGGGGGCGAGCTGGCCGGAGGCGGCTTGCGGGAGGTTCGCGTCCGCTACGGGGATCCCGAGCACGATCCGCTCAGCTTCCAGTGGGAGGTTCGTGAGGAGAGCAGCGATCGTCGCGAGGGGGGCGACGCGGAGCGACCGCCGCCGGCGGTCCCCGACGCGATCGTGCGGGCGGACGACCGCGGATTCGCCGAGGTCCGCATGCCTTCGAAGCCCGGAGCCTATCGCCTCTTCGTCACCGTCACCGACGGGCACGGCTCCGGCGCCGTCGACAACTGGCCCTTCCTGGTGACCCCCTCACCCTGAGCGTCACGATGCTTCTCGTTCCCGCCCATGATGTGTCGCGGTCGCAGGTCGTTCGAGACGGCATGGCGTTCACGTCGATCGCCGGCGAGCCGCACGTCAGCATCCCCGATGTCGATCACCTGCCGCCGTTCCTGATGAACGTGGTCGGCAACGGCGATCTGTGGATGTTTCTCGGCAGCAATGGCGGCATGACGGCGGGCCGTCGGGATCCCGACCTCGCGATCTTCCCCTACCAGACCGTCGACAAGCTCCTCGCCATTCCCGAGGCGAGCGGCCCCGTCTGCCTCATCGAGGCGGAGGGCACGCTCTGGGAGCCGGGCCGAGGCGCGGCCGCCGCGGGGGGCCGCCACCTCCACAAGCACGTCTGCGGCACGAGCGTGGTCTTCGAGGAGCTGCATGAGCCGCTCGGCCTGAGGCTTCGCTGGCAGCTGGCGGCGAGCGACGAGTTCGGCGTGGTCCGGCGCTGCACGCTCGAGAACATCGGCCGCCGGCCGATCTCGGTGCGACTGCTCGACGGCTGGCACCAGATGCTCGCGCCGGGGGTGGGCCAGCACACCTACGAGCGCTACAGCTACCTCGCGGCGGCCTACCTGCGGCACGAGTTCCTCGCGGGCAGCGGCCTGCTCGTGTCGTGCCTCAATGCCGCCATCAGCGACCGCCCGCAGCCGGCGGAGTCGCTCCGCGCCGCCGTGGCGTGGTCGGTCGGTCATCGCAGCCCGACGCGGTCCGGATCGACGCGGTGCATCGACCGCTTCCGCGCCGGCGACTCCGTGCGGGCGGCAGCCGGCGTGATGCGCGGCACATTCGGCTGCTATCTCGTCGAGGACGCGGCGACCCTCGTTCCCGGCGAGTCGCTCGAGTGGTTCACGGTGGCTGACACGGGCCTCGACCATGCGGCGGTGGTGGCCCTCCACGAGCGGCTCGGCGGCGGGGAGCGTCTTCGCGAGGCGCTCGCGGAGAGTGTGCGGGCCGAAGCGAACGGCATCCGGCAGCGGGTGGCGGCCGCGGACGGGCTCCAGGCGTCGGCCGACCGGACCGCCGCCGCCCACCACTTCTCCAACACGCTGTTCAACATCATGCGCGGCGGCATTCCCGTCGCCGGTCACCTCTGCCCCGGTGGCGACGTGTCGCGGTTCGTGGCCGCCCGCAACGCCCCGGTCCATGCCCGTCATCGCGACTGGCTGGAGACACTCGGTGATCTCGACATCGACGCGCTCGTCGCGGCGGCCGCCGGCCGCGGTGACCCGCAGCTGTCGAGGATCATCCGCGAGTATCTGCCGATCTGCTTCAGCCGCCGGCACGGCGACCCGAGCCGGCCCTGGAACCGGTTCACGATCGCGACCCGCGGCGCGGACGGCCGGCCGGTGCTCGGCTATGCCGGCAACTGGCGCGACATCTTCCAGAACTGGGAGGCGCTTGCGATCAGCCATCCCGCCTGCCTGCCCGCCATGATCGCGGCCTTTCTCAACGCCTCCACGGCCGACGGCTACAACCCCTATCGGATCACCCGGAACGGCATCGACTGGGAGGTGGCCGATCCGCACGATCCGTGGAGCCACATCGGCTACTGGGGCGACCACCAGATCGTCTATCTGCTGCGGCTGCTCGAACTGCACGAACGGCTGCGGCCGGGGGAGCTCGCCCGGCGGCTCGACGAGCCCGCCTACGCGTCGGCCCAGGTGCCGTATCGGATCAAGCCGTTCGACGACCTCCTGCTCGACCCGCGTCATTCCATCGACTTCGACGCGGCCGCTCATCGCCACCTCCGGGAGCGGATGGCCGAGATCGGTGGGGACGGGGCGGCCGTCGCCGATGCGGACGGCATGCCGAGGCTGTACTCCCTGGCCGAGAAGCTCCTCGTGCCGGCACTCGTCAAGCTCACGAATCTCGTTCCGCGCGGAGGCATCTGGCTCAACACCCAGCGGCCGGAGTGGAACGACGCCAACAACGCGCTGGCTGGCTGGGGATTGTCGGTCGTCACGGTCTGCCATCTGCGGCGGCATCTCGCCCTCCTCGACCGCCTGTTCGCGGCGCACGCGGGCGACCTCCGGCTGACGCGGCCGACCGCAGATCTCGTGGAAGCCGTGGCGGCGGCGCTCGCACAGCCCGCCGGCAGCGACACGTTTACCACGTTCGAGGCGCTCGGCAGGGCCGGCGAGCGGCATCGGGCCGCCGTGTACGCGGGTGACACCGCGGCCTCCGCGGCCGTCAGCGTGACCGCCATTCGCGGCCTGCTCGAGTCGGCGCGGCGGGTCGTGGACGAGACGATCACCGGTAACCGCCGCCCGGACGGGCTGTTTCATTCCTACAACCGCCTGGTCGTCAGGGAGCGCCGGCTCGAAGTCTGGCACCTCGATCTGATGCTCGAGGGTCAGGTGGCGGCGCTGTCGAGTGGCCTGCTCGACGACGACGCGGCCCTGGCCTTGCTCGATGCCCTGCGGGCAAGCCCCCTGTATCGTGCCGACCAGCGGAGCTACCTGCTCCAGCCCGATCGCGAACTGCCGTCGTTCCTCGAGCGCAACCGGCTGCCCGGCGACTGGCGGGAGCGGTGCCCGGCCGTGGCTGCCCGGGTCGCCGCCGGCACCACGAGCGTGGTGGTGGTGGATGCCCGGGGCGACGCCCACTTCGGCGCCGACCTGACGAACGAGCGGGATCTGCTTGCGACCCTCGCCGCGGAGCGGCTGCCCGAGACGGAGTGGCCCGCCGTCCGGGAACTCTGGGAGCAGGTCTTCGACCACGCCTCGTTCACGGGGCGGAGTGGCACGTTCTTCGCCTTCGAGGGGCTCGGCAGCATCTACTGGCACATGGTCGCCAAGCTGCTGCTCGCGGCCCAGGAGTGCCACGACCGGGCAGGGCCGCAGGCCAGGCCCCGCCTGCGGGCGGCCTATGAGGCGATTCGTGACGGACTCGGCTTCCGGAAGACGCCCGAGGAATACGGGGCGTTTCCCACCGACGCCTATTCGCATACGCCGCGGCACCTGGGAGCCCAGCAGCCGGGCATGACGGGCCAGGTGAAGGAGGAAATCCTCACGCGGTTCGGTGAGCTCGGCGTCGTGATCGACGCGGGCCGCCTCCGCTTCGCCCCGCAGCTGCTCGCTGACGCCGAGTTCGGCGCCGCGTGCGACTTCGAGGTCGTGACGCACGATGGGACGCGGCGCTCGGTGACGGTGCCCGACGGCGGGCTGGCGTTCACGGTCTGCCAGGTCCCCGTCGTCTATGCTCCTGCCGTCGAGCCGAGCATCACGCTGGAGCACGCCGACGGCCGCGTCGAGGTGTTCCCCGGCGACAGCCTGACGCCGGAGGCCAGCCGGGAGATCCTCGGCCGCAGCGGCCGGATCGCGGGGATCCGCGTCGGCCTCGTCCGCACGACCGCCACCCCGGAGCAGACCTGATGACCACTCCCCGCGAGGGCATGAAGCTCTCGTTTCTCGAGAAGTTCGGCTACGGCCTCGGCGACACGGCGAGCAACTTCGTCTGGGCGCTGATGATGAACTTCATCATGTATTACTACACCGACATCTTCGGGATCACCGCGGCGGCCGCCGGCACGATGCTGCTCGTCGCCCGCTCCACCGACGGCTTCTTCGACTTCTTCGTGGGGGCCGTCGCCGACCGCACCCAGACCCGCTGGGGCCGCTTTCGTCCATGGCTCCTCTGGCTCTGCGTCCCGCTGGCGATCGTGTTCGTGCTGGCCTTCACCACGCCCAGCCTCGGACCCGCGGCCAAGCTGGCCTACGCCTGGATCACCTACAACCTCCTGATGCTCACCTACTCGGCGATCAACATTCCCTACGGGGCCCTCTCGGGGGTGATGACCGACGATCCGTTGGAGCGGACGAGCCTCAATTCCTACCGCATGTCGCTGGCCCAGGTGGGCGGCATCATCGCCAACACGAGCTTCCTCTGGCTGGTGGCCGTGCTGGGCCGCGGCGACGCCGGCCGGGGGGCGCAGCTCACGGTCGTGATGTTCAGTGTCGCCGCGGTGGTGCTCTTCCTGATCTGTTTCCTCACCACGCGGGAGCGGATCCAGCCCCCCGCGGCCCAGCGGACGAGCCTCGTCGATGACGTCCGCACGCTGTTCGCCAACCCGCACTGGATGATGATGTTTCTCAACGGCATCGTGAACATCACGTTCGCCGTGATCCGCGGCTCGGCGGGCATCTACTACCTGAAGAACTACCTGGGCTGGGACGAGATGAAGGTCTGGGGTCTGTTTCCGGCGATCCCGCTCTACTTCCTGCTGGGCGGGCTGGCGATGATCGTGGGCGCCATGCTGACCCGGTTCGTCGTCGCGGCAATCGGCAAGAAGGCCGCCTTCATCGCCAGCATGGTGACGGTGGCCCTGACGGCGATCCCCTTCTACCGGCTCCTGCCCGATCAGGTGGGGCTCGTGTTCGCCTTTCACCTGCTCGGCATGATCGCCGCCGGGATCAACGCCACGCTCTACTGGACGCTCGTCGCCGACACGGCCGACTTCGCGGAGTGGAAGTTCGGAGCCCGCACGACGGGGATCATCTTCTCCGCCACCACCTGTGCCCAGAAGGCCGGCATGGGCATCGGGGCCGCGGTCGCCGGTTTTCTGCTCGATCGCTACGGCTACCAGCCGAACGTGGAACTCTCCGCCTCAGCCCGCCAGGGCATTCTCCTGATGATGAGCCTGATCCCAGCCGTGGGTCTCCTGCTGCTGGCGGCGGTGTTTACCCGCTACGGGCTCACCGAAAACGTCTGCCGCACCATGCGCGACGATCTGGCGACGCGGCGGCTGGCCCGGTGAGCCCACCGCCGACCCGAGGCGTGCCACGGGGGAAGTCGGAAGTAGACTGAAGTGCCTTGAACCCGATCGGATCGTGACGCATGCCGCATTCTCTTTTTGCCACGTGCCGGAGCGGAGTGGCCGGGCTGCTGGTGCTGGCGGCGGCCGTGGCCGTGTCGTGGCCGCGGATCGGCAGCGGAGCCGCGGCCGACTACCCCTACGTCTCGTGGCAGGAGGAGTTCGACGGCTCCGCGGTGGAGCCCGCCCGCTGGACCTACGACCTCGGCACGGGCTCCCAGTACGGGCTGACGGGCTGGGGGAACAACGAACTGCAGTCCTACACCGATCGCCCGCAGAACGCCTCCGTCTCGGGCGGAACACTGAGGATCACCGCACTCAAGGAGAACTTCGGCGGTCAGGCCTACACATCCGCCCGACTCAAGACGCAGGGGCTCTTCAGCCAGGCCGGCGGCCGATTCGAGATCCGCGCGGCCCTGCCCACCGGGCAGGGACTCTGGCCGGCGATCTGGATGCTGCCGGACAGCGACACCTACGGCGGCTGGGCCGCATCGGGCGAAATCGACATCATGGAGGCGCGGGGCCAGCAGCCCGACCGTGTCGCCGGCACGATCCACTACGGGGGTGCTTGGCCGGGAAACACGCAGAGCGGTGCCACCCGCATCCTGCCGGCCGGCCAGACGATCGCCTCGTTCCACACCTACGCCGTGGAGTGGGACACGACCGTGTCGCCAGCACTCCGCTGGTACGTGGACGACGTGCTCTACGCCACGAGGACCTCGTGGTGGAGTGCCGGCGGCGCCTATCCCGCCCCGTTCGACAAACCCTTCTACATGCTCCTCAACCTCGCCGTGGGCGGCAACTACGTCGGCAGCCCGAACGCCGGCACGACCTTTCCGGCCACCATGCAGGTGGATTACGTCCGCGTCTCGACCGCCGCTCCCCCTGCGCTCACGCTCGCGGCCGCGAGCGGCACGCTGACCCAGGCGGCCGTCGGCAATCCGCTGATCGCGGCGGCGGCGTCGGTGACGAAGACGGGGGCGGGCACCCTGCGGCTGACGGCCGCCAACACCCACACGGGGCCGACCCGCGTGCAGGGTGGGCGGCTCGATCTGGCGAACGCGGCGGCGGCGAACCGCAGCCAGGTGCAGGTGTCGGGCAGCGGGGTGCTCGCAGTGGCCGGCACGCTCGACGCGACCATCGCCGGTCTCGCGATCGACCCGGGCGGCCGGGTCGATCTGGGCTCCGGCACGTTGACCGTCGCGGCCGGCTGGTCCGCGGCCGCGGCCTACGCTACCGTCGCCGCCGCGCGGGGCGACGGCTCCTGGACCAGGCCGCTTGGCATCGGCTCGACGGCCGTGGCGGCGGCCGTGGCGGCGGGCCTGCCCCGCGCGGTCGGCTGGGTGGACCGGGGCGACGGCTCGATCACGTTCGGCGCCACCGCCCCCGGCGACTCCACGCTCGACGGAATCGTGGACATCCTCGATGCGGCGGCCATCGTGTCGTCCGGCCGATTCGATCGTCCGAGCGCTGCCACGTGGCAGCAGGGCGACTTCAACTACGACCGCATCGTGGACATCCTCGACATCGCCGATTTCGTCTCGACGGGGCTCTTCGACGCCGGTCCGGTGGTGGCTGCGAGCGTCGCGATCACACCGGTGCCCGAGCCGTGCGTGTCGCCCCTGTTGCTCGTCGCCGCCGCCGCGGCAGCCCTCAGGGGGTGGCGGCGGGCCGCGATCGGGGCGCGAACCAGGGATAGATCGCCGGCACGACGAACGCGGTGAGCAGGGTGCTGGTGATCAGGCCGCCGATCACGACGGTGGCGAGCGGCCGCTGAATCTCGGCCCCCGACGACGTGGCCATCGCCATCGGCAGGAAGCCGAGGCTGGCCACGAGGGCCGTCATCAGCACCGGCCGGATGCGGACTTCGGCGGTCACCAACGCCGCCTCTCGCGGCCCGAGCCCTCCTTCGCGGGCGTGCTCGGCGCCCGCCACCCAGACCAGCCCGTTGAGCACTGCCACGCCGAACAGGGCCACGAAGCCGACGCCAGCGGCGATCGAGAAGGGCATCTCCCGCAGGGCGAGTGCCGCGATCCCGCCCGACGCGGCCACCGGCACGGCGCAGAAGATCAGGGCCGCGAGCCGCAGCGACTTGAAGCTCGTGTAGAGGAGCAGCGCGATCAGCCCGAGCACCACGGGCGTGATCAGCAGGAGCCGGCGGCTCGCGCTGAGCAGATTCTCGAAGTCGCCGCCCCACTCGATGGCGTAGCCGCTCGGCAGCTTCACCTCCGCGGCGATCCGCCGCTGCGCCTCGGCGACGAAGCTCGCCACGTCGCGGCCGCGGACGTTGGCCGACACGAACGTGCGGCGGCGGGAGTTCTCGTGCTCGATCGACGGCGGGCTCTCCTCGATGCGGATGTCGGCCAGTTCCCCGAGCGGCACCGGCCGGCCGCCGGCGGTCGCCACCGGGATCTGGGGCACGAGGTCCTCGTTCTCCCGCCAGGCCTGCGGAAACTTGACCATCAGCGGGTAGCGGGGGCGGCCCTCGTAGATCACGCCGGTCTGGATGCCCCCCATCGCCGACACCGTCTGCATGACGTCGATCCCGTCGATCCCGTGGCGGGCCAGCTGGTCCTGCCGGGAGTCGATCCGCAGGGTGGGCACGTTGGCCTGCCAGTCGGCCCGCACGTCGGCGGCGCCGGGAATGTCGCGGAGCACGCCCTCGATCCGCTTGCCGAGGGTGCCGAGCGTGTCGAGGTCGTCGCCGTAGATCAGCACGGCGACGTCGGCCTTCACCCCCGCCACCAGTTCATCGACCCGCATCTCGATCGGCTGGCTGAAGCCGAAGTTGGCCCCCGGCACGGCGGCCGTGAGCGCCTCCGACATCCGTTCGATGAGCTGGTCGCGGGTCACACCCGTCGGCCACTTCGCCCGGGGCTTCAGCATCACCCAGACGTCGGTCTGCTGCACGCCCATGATGTCGTTGGCGATCTCGGGCCGGCCGGTCTTGCAGAACACGGTGCGCACCTCGGGAAAGTCGCCGAGCACCTCCTCGATCCGCGTGGTGAGCGGGATCGAGTCTTCGAGCGTGGCGCTCGGCAGGCGGGTGACCTCGACGAGCAGGTCGCCCTCGTCGAGCCGGGGCATGAACTCGGCGCCGAGCCGCAGCGCCACCGGCACGCTCGCCGCCACGAGCATGGCTGCCGCCATCGAGATCACCACCGGGTGCCCGACGGCGAACTTCACCAGCGGGTGGTAGAGCCGGTGGAAGATCCGCATGATCAGCGGTTCGTGCTCCTCCTGGCGGGGGAGCACCGTCGCCGCGAGCACCGGCATCAGCGTCAGCGAGATGATCAGCGACCCGAGGAGTGCGAACAGCACCGTCAGGGCCATCGGCCGGAAGAGCTTGCCCTCCGTCCCCTCCAGGAACAGGATCGGCAGGTAGACGACGGCGATGATCAGCTCGCCGAACATCGTGGGCCCGCGGACCTCGACCGCGGCGTCGCGGACCACCTCCAGCTTGGAGGTCGAGGGCGGCGCCAGGCCGAGGCGGCGGACGCAGTTCTCCACCATGATCACGGAGCTGTCCACGACCAGGCCGAAGTCGATCGCCCCGAGGCTCATCAGGCTCGCGGGGATGCCCACGGCCCACATCAGGTTGGCCGCGAACAGCATCGAGAGCGGGATCGCCAGCGAGACGATCAGCCCGGCGCGGACGTTGCCGAGCAGCACCAGCAGCACCGCGATCACGAGCAGGCCGCCCTCGGCGAGGTTGTGGAGCACCGTATCGAGCGTGCGGGCGATGAGGTCCGAGCGGTCGTAGAGGATCTCCAGCTCGATGTCGGGGGGCAGCGAGCGGCGGACCGCCTCGAGCTTCTCCTTCGCCGCGGTGACCACCCGGCGGCTGTTCTCGCCGCGCACCATCATCACCATCCCGGTCACCGCCTCGCCGCGGCCGTCGCGGGTGGCGGCCCCCTGCCGGGGGAGCGGGCCGATCTGCACCGCGCCGATGTCGCGGATCAGGATCGGCACGCCTCCCGCCGGGCTGCGGACGATCACCCGCTCGATGTCGTCAACGGTGCCGAGCAGCGACTCGCCACGGATGAACCGCTGCTCGCCGTTCTTCACCACGTAGCCGCCACCGGTGCTGGTGTTGTTGCGGTCGAGGGCCGCGAGCACCTCGCCGAGCGAGATGCCGTGCGACGACATCCGGTCGGGATCGACCTGCACCTGGTAGCTCTTGGCGTAGCCGCCGTGGCTGTTGATGGCGGTGACGCCCGGCACGGTTCGCATCACGGGCGCCACATCCCATTCGAGGATGCTGCGAAGATCCATCAGGGAGCGCCCTGGACCCCGGATCTCGAACTGCAGGATCTCGCCGAGCGCGGTCGAGAGGGTGCCGAGCTGCGGGTCGGCCTCGGCGAGCGAGATGCCGCCGCGGGCCGCCGGCAGCCGCTCGGCGACGAGCTGCCGGGCCAGCATGATGTCGGTGTGCTCGCGAAACACGATCGTCACCAGCGAGATGCCGAGCCGCGAGATGCTCCGCACCTCTTCCACGCCCGGCAGGCCGCTCATGGCGAGTTCCACCGGGTAGGTGATCAGCCGCTCCACCTCGACCGGCGGCAGGGTGCCCGCCTCCGTCACCACCTGCACCTGCACGTTGACGAGATCGGGCACCGCATCGACGGGGATCTGCGTGGCCGCGTAGATCCCGCCCAGCGCCATCAGCACGAACAGCGCGATCACGAGCGCCCGGTTCGCCAGCGACCATTCGATCACGCCCGTGAGCACGCCAGATCCTCCGCGTGGGACTCGCCCGACCCGCCGCCGTCAGCCCTCGTCCTCGAGCAGCAGTTCGCTCTTGAGGAGAAACGAGCCGCGGGCCACGATCTGCTGGCCGGGTTCGACGCCGCGCACCACCTCGACGAAATCGTCGCTCTCGATGCCGGTCTCGATGTCGATCCGCCGGAAGCCCCCATCGGCGGGCACGAACACGAACGCCCGCCCCTCGTGCCGCATCACGGCCGCCGCCGGCACCGCCGGGACATCGCGGACATCGCCCTGGGGAAGCTCGACCCAGACGAACATGCCCGGCTTGTAGTGGGCGTCGTCGTTCTCCAGGTCGGCGACGATCGGCACGCTGCGGCTGGTGGCGTCTACGGTGGCTCCGATGTGGTTGATCGTCGCCGAGGTGCGGTGCTCCTCCGACCCCGGCACGACCACGCCGATGATCTGGCCCTTCGCCACGTCGACCATGGTCCACTGCTTCTCGTGGACCTGGGCCCGCACCCAGAGCCGGCGGGTGTCGGCGACGACGAACATCCGGTCGCCTCCCTTCACCCGCTCACCGCGACTCACGAAGACCTCCTCGACAATCCCGTCGAACGGGGTCCGCAGCGTGATCGCGCTGATCCCACCGGCTGCGTTGGCCAAGGCGTCGTCGCCCGTCGCCGCATCGCCCGGGGCCGCGTCGAGCCGGCCACCCACGAGGTTGCGGAGGTTCTCCTGAGACACCCGGAGCAGCCGCTCCGACTGCTCCAGCGCCGCCCTGGCCCTGGCCCGCTCCTGAACGGTCTCGAACTTCGCGCTCTCGCAGGCGGCCGCGAAACTCGCCCGCGCGACCTCCAGGTTGCTGATCCGCTCCTCGACGATCCGGCCCGACAGCACGCCGCCGTCACCGAGTTTCTTCGTGCCGGCATCGACCTTCTCGACGTACACCAGCCGCGAGTAGGCCCCGAGGATCGTCTCCCGGTAGGTACCGAGGGTGCGGGCGGCGAACTCCCGCTCGATGGTCTCCAACGGCGGATGCCCCTCCAGCATGCCGAGCAGCGACTGCACGTTGTCGCCGATGGTGGCGGCCCAGTCGGCCGCTTTGTGGGCGATCTCGCGATCGTCTTCCCGCTTCTGCACCTCGTCGCGTGCCACCCCCACTTCCTCGCTCGACACCTCCGCGAGCGAGTCGCCCCGGGCGACGTTCTGCCGCACCGTCACGCACACCCGCGACACGATGCCATCCACCGGGGAGTCATAGTCGATGTGGCCGCGGGCATCGTAATCGAGCCGCCCAGGCACGGTGACGCGGGCCCGCATGGGCCGCCGCTCGACGGACATCAGGCTGATCTCACCCGCCGCGGCCGCCGAGGGCAGCCGGACGATCGCCGACTGAGTGGCCGGGGAGGACGACGTGCCGGACGGAGCGTCTCCGTGATCGCCGCCCGTGAAGTGATGAGTGGCGAGCCACCACCACGCAAGCCCGCCGAGGCCGAGCATCAGCACGCCCGGCAGGCCGCGGCGGATCGAGGCCCCGAGGCCCGCGAGTCCTGCCCCGCGCGAGGGCTTGGAAGGCGAAGCTGTGGCGTGGGAGTGGGTGTCGGTGCTCATGATGGCGAAACCTGCCGCCCATGCTACCGGCCGGCCGCCGACTCAGCGAACCGGCTCCGCGCCGAACTCGGAGCGCCGCGGCACTCAAGGGGCGGGCAGCGGCACCGGCACCGGCCGTGCCACGGGCTCGGGCCGCGGGAGTGGCGCGGCGTTCGGATCCCGCGGTGGGAGCGCCTCCGGGCCGCCGGGGGGCGGAGGCACCACGGCGGGCGCGTCGGCCGCGGGCGGGAACTGCTCCAGCTGGAGGAGGTCGGCGATCGCGACGGCCCCGGCCCAGCGTTCGGCCTGCGCCTCCACGAACGCGAGTTCGGTCTCGGTGAGAATCTTCTGCGCCTGGAGCAGGCTGAGGAAGGTCACCTCGCCGCGGGCGTAGAGCTGCTGCGTCAGTTCGAGCGTCTGCCGCGCCTTGGGCAGGATGGCCTGCTCGTACCAGTCGGCCTGCCGCTGCGCCACCCGATAGGTGGCGATCGCCTGGGCCGCCTGCGTCGCGAGATCGATCTCGATCGTCCGCAGCTCGGCGCGGGAGCTGGCGATGTCGGCCCGGGCGGTACGGATGTTGCCCTGGTTGCGGTCGAACAGCGGCACCTGCATCATCACCTGCACGAGGCCCTGCTGCTGGGCGGGGCCGACCTGCCGCTGGTAGCCGCCCATCACGTTGATGTTGGGGATCGGCTGGACCACGGCCCGCTCCAGGGCCCACTGGGATTGGGCGATCCGCGCTTCGGCGGCCCGCGGCTTGGCGTTGGCCCGGACGATCTCCTCCTGGAGCGTCTTGAGATCGAACCAGGGAATCTTCTGGAACAGATCGGCCTCGATCTCGCCCACGTCGGCGCGTGGCAGGCCGATCGCGGCGGCGAGCTCCCGCCGGCCCGTCTCCACGTAGACCGAGGCGTTGATGAGCCGGACATCCGCCCGATCCCGCTCGATGCTCCAGAAGAGCACGTCGGCCTTCGTGCCCTCGCCGGCCTCCGCCAGCGCCATGCCGATGTCGTAGGACCGCTTCGCGATGTCGAGGAGCAGGCGGTAGATCTCGATCCGGCGCTGCGACACGAGCAGCGCGTAGTAGGCCCCGCGCACATCGCGGAGCACGTCGAAGCGGGCCCGGATGAGGTCGTACTCCGCCTGCTGCACCTTGCGGAGGGCGGCCTGCTGCGAGAGCCGGAGCTTGCCGGCCGTCACGAGGTCCTGCTGCACGAAGCCGTTCCACTGGCTCTCCGGCCCCGCGATCTGCGGCGACGAGCCAGCCATGGTGGGATTCGGATAGAGCCGCGCCTGCACGGCCTGGCCCCGGGCCGCCTCGACCGCGGCCCGGGCTGCCACGAGTCGCGGATGACTGCGTTCCGCGAGCAGCACGAACTCCTCGAGCGTCCGCGGCGCGGGCAGCCCGGTCGGGAGCGCATCCGCCACCGGCAGCGGCTGATTCGACTCGATCATGATCCCGGGTGCGGCCAGCGGCGGCGCGAGATCCGTGGCCCTGGCCGGGACGGTCGCGATGCACGCCAGCGTGGCCGCACCACACCAGGCGGCGCGGACAACCGGCAGCGGGAGTGCTCGTGCAGCGGGCATGGTGGACCGGGTTCGATGGCGAGGAAAAACAGAAGGTGCATCGGCATGCGCCGGGCCGTTCATGGAGATTAGCGCACCCGAATCTTCGGCGCTCCGCCGCCGTGGCGAACCAGGGAACCTGGGGCGTCGTCCGCTGCCGCGTGGCGGCTTGCCCCGACTGCTGCGTCTGCCCAGTTGCCGTGGCTGGCCCCCGTTACCGCGGCGGCGCGAAGCCCCGCTTCCGCATCAGTGCGTCGATCGTGGCGTCGCGACCGCGATACGCCCGGTAGCCATCCTCCGGATCGACGGTGTTCCCCGCGGAGAGCACGTGTCGGCGGAGCCGCTCCGCGACCGCGGCATCCCACGGCCCGCCCGCCTCCGTGAAGGCCTCCCAGGCATCGGCCGTGAGCGTGTCGGCCCAGAGGTAGCTGTAGTAGCCCGCGGAGTAGCCGTCGTCGGCGAAGATGTGGAGGAAGTGCGGGATGCGGTGCCGCATCACGATCTCCGCCGGCATGCCCAGCGTCTCGAGCGTCTGCCGCTCGAAGCGTTCGGGATCGATCGGCTCGTCACCCGCGAGGTGGAGCTTCATGTCGACGATGGCGCTGGCGAGAAACTCCACCGTGCGAAAGCCGGAGTTGAACGTCTCCGCCCGGCGAATCTTCGCCACGAGTTCGGGCGGAATCGGTGCCCCGGTGCGGCAGTGGGTCGCGAACCGGCCGAGCACCTCGGGCGTGGAGAGCCAGTGCTCCAGGAGCTGGGACGGGAGCTCGACATAGTCACGCGCCACGCGGGTGCCGGTCAGCGACGGGTAGGTGACGTCGGAGCAGAGACCGTGCAGAGCGTGACCGAACTCGTGGAACAGCGTCGTGGCGTCGTCCCAGCTGACGAGCGCCGGCTCGCCCGGCGGCGGCTTCACGAAGTTGCAGTTGTTGGAGACGATCGGGATCACGGGACCGTCGAGCCGCTCCTGGCCGCGGTAGTCGCTCATCCACGCGCCCGACCGCTTGCCCACGCGGGCGTAGGGGTCGAAATACCAAAGGCCGACGGTCACACCGCTCCGGTCGCGGACCTCCCAGACCCGCACGTCGGGATGGAACACCGGCACCATCCCCTCGGCGAGCGGTACGAACGTGAGGCCGAGGAGCTGCTCGGCCACGAAGAACATGCCGTCGCGGAGGCGGTCAAGCTGGAGATAGGGGGTGATCTCGGTCTCGTCGAGGTCGTACTTCGCCTTGCGGACCTGCTCGGCGTAAAAGCGGTAGTCCCAGGGGGCGATCGTGATTCCGGGTTGCTCGGCGTCGGCGAGGGCCTGCATGTCGGCGACCTCCTCGCGGACCCTCTGCACGGCCGGCCGCCAGACCGCCTCCATCAGCTCCACGGCCCGCGCGGGCGTCTTGGCCATCGAGTCTTCGAGCCGCCAATGCGCATGGGTCGGAAACCCGAGCAGCCGCGCCCGCCGCGCCCGGAGGGCCAGGATCTTCGTGACGAGCGGCTTGTTGTCGGTCGCGCCGCCGCCGTCACCGCGGCCCACGAACATCCGCCAGACCCGCTCGCGGAGATCGCGGCGGTCGGCGAAGGTGAGGAAGGGCTCGACGCTCGACCGCGTGTTGGGGATCGCCCAGCGGCCCGGCTGGCCGCGCTGCTGCGCCGCCTCGGCGGCGGCCCGGCGGGCCGCTTCCGGGAGGCCCGCCAGGTCGGTCTCCGCATCGAGGAAGATCGCGGAGCCATCCTCTTCCTTGAGCACGTTCTGCGCGAAGGCGGTGTGCAGCTCCGCGAGCTGCTGGTTGATCGCGGCGAGTTCGGCCTGTTCGCCGGGGTCGAGCCGCGCACCCGCCCGCACGAGCGTGGTGAACAGGAGCCACGCCGCCCGGCGCTGCTCGGGCCTGAGGCCCGCGGCTTCTGCCCCCTCGTGCACCGCCGCCACGCGGGCGAACAAGGCCCTGTTCTGCACGATGCGATCCTGGAAGGCGGCGAGCCGCGGCGCCATCCGCCGCTCGATCGCCTGGAAGGCATCGTCGCTGAGGTTGCTGCCGTAGACGCCGTACACCGCGAGCACCTGGTCGAGCGATCGTGACGACCGCTCGAATGCCGCGATCGTGTTCTCGAACGTGGGCGGCGCGGGGTCGGCCGCGATTCGCTCGAGGGCCGCGAGCTGCTCCGCCATCGCCGTTTCGAGGGCCGGCTCGAAGTCGGCAACCTGCACGCGGTCGAACGGCGGCGTGCCGCCGAAGGGGCCGGGCCAGGGGGGGAGCAGGGGATTGGCGGCGGCAAGGGGTGTCGTCATGGTGGTCATGGTGGTCATGGCGAGGATCATACCGGCTGCCAGAGCGAGCAGACGGTCGGCGTTCTTGCGGGCACCGCAGCGTGAGGCGTACAACATCGGGGTTTCTTCCGGGTCCTCGGGATCCGCCGTCCAAGAGGTCACGCCATGCAGCCGGCGCGTCGGGATCGTCATTGTGCGCCGCCGAGTGCCGGTGCGGTGAAGCGGCTCGTGTCGGGGCTCCTGGCCGCCGTGGTCGCCGCGGGCACGGCCCCCGCCCAGGATCGGCCGATCGCCTTCACCAAGGCCGACCTCGTGCCGATCTCGGGGCCGCCGATCGCGGGCGGCACACTCGTCGTCGCCGGCGGCACGATCGCCGCGGTCGGCCCGGCAGCCACCACCCCGATTCCGCCGGGCGCCGAGACGATCGACTGCACCGGCCGGGTGATCATGCCCGGACTCGTCGACACGCACAGCCACGTGGGCGGCGGCTGGGGGGGCGACGCCAGCGGGCCAATCCAGCCCGACGTGCGAATCCTCGACTCGATCAACGTCCGCGATTCCGGCTTCCGCAAGGCGCGGGCCGGAGGGCTCACCACGCTCAACATCATGCCTGGCTCGGGCCACCTGCTCTCGGGCCAGACGATCTACGCGAAGCTGCGAAAGGCCTCGACGATCGACGACTTCGCCATCCGCGATGCGGCCGGCAAGCCCCTCGGCGGCATGAAGATGGCCAACGGCACCAACTCGCAGAAGGATCCGCCCTTTCCCGGAACGCGGTCGAAGTCGGCGGCGCTGGTGCGGCAGAAGTTCCTCAAGGCCCAGGACTATCGCCGGAAGCTCACTGAGGCGAAGGGTGATGCCGCCAAGCTGCCCGACCGCGACCTGGAGATGGAGGGGCTGCTCGACGTGCTCGACGGCCGCATCGTGGTGCATCACCACTGCCACCGGGCGGACGACATCATGACGGTCCTCCGGCTGCGGGAAGAGTTCGGCTTCAAGGTGGTGCTCCACCACGTGAGCGAGGCGTGGAAGGTGGCCGAGCAGCTCGCTCGGGCCAAGGCCCCGTGCTCGGTGATCGTGGTGGATGCCCCGGGGGGCAAGATCGAGGCGATGGATCTGTCGCTGGCCACGGGCGCGGTGCTGGAGAAGGCCGGCGCCCCGGTCGCGATCCACACCGACGACCCCGTGACCGACTCGCGGCTCTTTCTCCGGGCGGCGGGGCTTGCGGTTCGCGCGGGGATGAGCCGGGAGAAGGCCCTCGAGGCCCTGACGCTGGCCGGCGCGAAGATGCTGGAGCTCGACGCCCGGATCGGCTCGCTCGACGTCGGCAAGGACGCCGACCTCGTGGTGCTGTCGGGCGACCCGCTCGCCGTGCGGACGAAGGTGCTCCAGACGTGGGTCGAGGGCGCGAAGGTCTTCGACCGCGACGATCCCGACGACCGGTTGTTCGCCGTGGGGGGCTACGGTGCGGGCCGCGATCAGAAGGCCCACGGCTGCTGCACCGACAACCGGCTCTCGGAGACGAAGTGATGAGGCCACGACGAGCCTTCCGCTGGTTCGCCCTGCTGGCCGGCGCGGTCGCGGCGGCCCCGATGACCGCCGCCGAGCCGCCGCCGCTGCTGGCGATCTACGGCGACGTGGTGCACACCATGGCCGGACCGCCGCTCGAGAAGGGCGTGGTGCTGATCGAGGCGGGGAAGATCAAACTCGTGGGCTCGGCGCTCGACATCCCCGTCCCGCCGGCCGCCCGCGTCGTCCGCGGGCGGGTCGTCACGCCCGGCCTGATCGACGCCCACACCGCCGTCGGCCTGACGGGCTATCTCAATCAGGACCAGGATCAGGACCAGCTCGACAAGGGGGAGCCGATCCAGCCGGAGCTGCGGGCGCTCGACTCCTACAACCCGCGGGAGCGGCTCGTCGAGTGGGTGCGGGGCTTCGGGATCACCACGCTGCACACCGGCCACGCGCCGGGAGCGCTCGTCTCGGGGCAGACGATGGTGGTCAAGACGGTCGGCGAGACCGTGGGCGATGCGGTGGTCGTGCCCGCGGCGATGGTCGCGGTGACGCTCGGCGACGACGCCCGCCCCGGCGACGAGAAGAAATCCCCCGGCACCCGCAGCAAGGCGGTCGCCATGCTCCGCGGCGAGTTCGTGAAAACGCAGGACTACCTCCGCAAGCTCGACCTCGCCGATCCGGAGAAGCGGCCCGATCGCGACCTCCGCCGCGAGATCTTCGCCGACGTGCTCCGCGGCCGGCTGCCGCTGCTCGTCACCGTGAACCGGGCCACCGACATCGACGCCGCCCTGCGGATCGCGCAGGAGTTCGGCATCCGGATCGTGCTCGACTCGGCCGCCGAGGCCTATCTCGCGGCCGACCGCATCAAGGAGGCGGGGGTGCCGGTGATCGTGCATCCCTCGATGCGGCGGGGCGGCAACGGCGAGACGGAAAACATCAGCTTCGAGACGCCCGCCACGCTCCGGGCCAAGGGCATCCCGGTGGCCCTGCAGAGCGGCTTCGAGGGCTACGTGCCCAAGACGCGGGTGGCCCTCTTCGAGGCGGCGGTCGCCGCCGCCAACGGGCTCACGACGGAGCAGGCGCTGGCGACGATCACGAGCGATGCGGCGGCGATCCTCGGCCTGGCCGATCGCGTGGGAGCGCTCCGCCCGGGTATGGACGGCGACGTGGCGGTGTTCGACGGCGATCCCTTCGAATACACCTCGCACTGCACCGCCGTGGTCATCGATGGCCGCGTGGTCAGCGAGGAGCCTCGCTAGCCGCGGCGGGGGAGTCACGAGCCCGATGCCCCACGCCCCCCGCAGCTGGATGATCTACGGCGCGACCGGCTACACCGGCCGGCTCGTGACGGAACTCGCGGTCGCCCGCGGGCTGCGGCCGATCCTCGCGGGTCGGAGCGCCGCCGTCGAATCGCTCGCCGCCCGCCACGGACTCTCCAGCCGCGTCGTCGGCCTGGGCGACCCGGAGCTGCTCGCCGCGGCGCTCGCCGACTGCGACGTCGTCGCCCACTGTGCCGGACCGTTCTCCACCACGAGCGGCCCGATGGTCGATGCCTGCCTCGCCGCCGGCGCCGATTACGTGGACATCACCGGCGAGATCGACGTCTTCGAGGCCGTCCGTCGCCGCGACGCGGAGGCCCGCGCGGCCGGCGTGGTGCTCTGTCCCGGCTGCGGCTTCGACGTCATCCCCACCGACTGTGTCGCGGTCTCGCTCTTCGAGGCGCTGCCGGGCGCGACGCACCTCGCGCTCGGCTTCGACACGGCGGGTGGGCTCTCGGCCGGCACGGCGAAGACCACGATCGAGGCGCTGCCCCGCGGCGGGCGGGTGCGGCGCGGAGGACGGCTGGAGACGATCCCACTCGGGTCGCTTACGCGGACGATCGACTTCGGCCGCGGAGCGAAGCATGCGGTCGCGATCCCCTGGGGCGACGTCGCCACGGCCTTCGCGTCGACCGGCATCCCTTCCATCGAGGTCTACGTGCCGATGCCGTGGGCGGCGACCGTGGCGCTCCGCGGCTTCCATGTCACACGGCGGCTCGTCGCGATCCCGGCCGTGCGGCGCGGGCTGCAGGCGCTCGTCGGGCGGATCGCGGGGCCAGCGCGGGAGGCCCGGGCGACGGCGGCCACCTGGGTCTGGGGCGAGGCCCGCGACGCATCCGGTCGCGTCGCCGTCGCCCGACTGCGGACGGCCAACGTCTACGACGTCACCGCCGCCGGCGTGCTGCTCGCCGTCACGCACCTCCTCGGCCGTGAGGGCGGCGGCGGGTTTTTCACGCCGGCGCAGCTCCTGGGGCCGCGGTGCGTGGAGTCGCTGCCGGGCAGCGGCCGGATCGCGATCGAGGTGCGGGGGTCATGAGGCCCGGGACCGGCTTCACGCTCTCGATGTGGAGCGGCATCCGCTTCCGGTCGTGGGTGCGCGTGCTCGCCCGCCACGGCTTCCGGGTGTCGCCGTCGCGGATTCCCCGCGCGCTGGGGATCACCGCGGCCAGCCTGGCGAGCGAGCTGCTCGCGGCCGTGCAGGGCGTCGGCTGGGGCCGCGGCGTGCGGGCCGCGCGGATCCTGCACGATCCGATCGTGATCGTCGGTCACTGGCGGAGCGGCACCACGCTCCTCCACGAGCTGCTGGCCTGCGATCCGCGGCTCGTGGCTCCGAGCACGATCCAGTGCGCGGCGCCGAGCCACTTCGTGCTCTCCGAGCAGTTCGCGATCGAGCGGCTCGGTTTCCTGCTCCCCGACCGCCGGCCGATGGATGCGATGCGGCTGGGATTCGCCCGGCCCCAGGAAGACGAACTCGCGCTCTGCAACCTCGGCCTGCCCAGCCCCTGGTGGGCGGTGGCGTTTCCCAACGATCCGCGCCCCGACCCCGACTACGAAACGCTAGAGACGCTTCCAGCCGCGGCCCGCCGCCGCTGGGTCGCCGCGTGGACCGGGTTCCTGCGGGCCATCCAGTTCGAGCATCCCGGCCGGCTCGTCCTCAAGAACCCGCTGCACACGTATCGCGTTCCGCTGATTCGCGAGCAGTTTCCGGCGGCCGACTTCATCCACATCGTCCGCGACCCGCACGAGCTGGTGCCCTCGTGCCTCCACTTCTGGCGGCGGATCGCGGAAGACCACGGCGTGCAGCGGCCGCGGGCCGCCGATCTCGAGGACCGTGTGTTCGCCTCCATTCTGCGGATGCAGCGGCGGCTGGCCGCCACGTGGGAGGCGATTCCGCCGGCACATCGCTACCAGACGCGCTACGAGGAGCTCGTGGCCGATCCGCTCGCGGTGCTGCACCGCATCTACGACCACTTCGGCTGGCCGGGCCGCGACGCTGCCGAGCCCCGCTGGCGGGCCCACCTCGCGGCCGAGCGGGGCTACCGCCGCAACGACCTGCCGCTCGATGACCGGCTCGGCCGCCGGATCGCCACCGAACTCGGCGGGCTGCTCGCCGAGACCGGCTACCGGGCGCGCTCTTCGTCGCCGGCCACGAGCTCCGCGAAGGCGGCGGCTGACGTGTAGTCGAAGACGAACCCCAGCTCGTCGCGGAGCCGGGCCGACGACATCACCCACGGATGGCGGACGTAGCCCACGAGCCCTGGCGGCGTGGCGAGCCAGGGCAGCCGCAGCGTCCACCAGAGGCGGCCGATCGCGGCCATGATCGCGGCGGGCACGGGCACGGCCGGCACGCCGAGCGCCCGGGCGATCTGTCGCTGCGTCAGGGCTTCGTCGGGGGCCACGTTGAAGGGGCCGCGGGCCGACGCGGCCAGGATCGCGAGCGTGGCCCGGGCGAGGTCGTCGCGGTGCACGAACTGGAGCGGCGTGTCGCGGCCGTCGGGCACGCAGACGAAGGGAACGGCGAGGAAGTAGTCGGTCAGAAAGTTGCGCACGCCCCGGCCGACCACGATCGCGGGCCGCGTCCAGCTCACCGCGATCCCGGGCTGGGCCTCGGCGAACTCCCGCACCATCCGCTCCACGAGGCCCTTGTGCGCCGAGTAGTAGTACCCTGGCAGCGGCCGCAACGGCGTGGTCTCGGTGCAGGCGGGCGGATTGTCGGGCCAGGCGCCGTAGACGGTGCCGCTGCTGGCCACGAGCAGCCGGCGCGGCCGGAGCCGCCCGGCCATCTCGAGCAGCGTGCGGGTGCCGTCCACGTTCGTCGCCCGCAGGGCGGCGGCATTCCGGCCGGGCTGCACCGCGTAGGCGAGGTGCACGATCGTGTCGGGCGCGAAGCGAGCGATCGCGGCAAGGTGCGCTGGGTCGGCGACGTGGCCTTCGAGAAAGTCGTCGAGAGGATCACCGGCAGCCGGGCGAAGGTCGATGCCGAGGATCTGCGCTCCCGGCAGCCGGCGGCGGATCTCGGCCACCAGGGCGCGGCCGTAGAGCCCGCTGCTGCCCGTGATCGCGATCCGTGCCGGCACGTCGGCCGTGGCGGTCGTCATGCGCGGCTGCGGGGGCGTGCGCCCCGGCGCCGCTCCCGGCGGAGGAGGGCGCGGTAGGCATGGAAATCGACCTGGATCGTATGCCGTGGCGACGACACGTAGCGGCGGCGGATCGCGGCGAGGTCGTCGTCGATCGCCTGGAGCATCGCCGCGCGGGCCGGGAGCGTGCAGCGGCCTTCGACCAGGTCGGCCACCCACGCCGCCTGGGCCTCGGCGAGCGGAAAGATCGCACCCCAGGGCTGGATGAGCCCGATGAAGAACAGGCCCGGCACCTCCGGCGACACGATGTGGCGGTAGAGCCGCACGCGGTTGTCGTCGGCCGCGAACAACGCCCGATCGAGGAACGGAAAGGAGACCTGATAGCCGGTGGCGAGCACGATCGCGTCGAGCGGCTCGCGGCTCGTGTCGGCGAACACCACCGCGTCTCCGTCGAGGTGGTCGATGTCGGGCTTGATGATCACCCGCTGCTCGCGAACGAGGCTGGGAAGGTCGCTGGAAATCGTGGGATGTTCCTGGAGCAGCGTGTGGCCGGGCCGCGGCAGGCCATAGAGGGCGAGCGTGCCGCGGTTCATCCAGACCACCGTCTGAAAGGCCCGCCGAAACAGCCACGGCGGCGCGAACCGCCAGATGAACTCGGGGCAGACCGTGTCGAGCGGCACGCCGAAGAGATACTTGGGAATCACGTGGGCGCCACGGCGGGTCGAGAGGAACGTGCGGTCGGCCACCCGCGCGAGGTCGCAGGCGATGTCGCAGCCGGAGTTGCCCATCCCCACGACGAGCACCCGCTTGCCCGCGAAGGCTTCGGGCGTGCGGTAGTCGTGCGAGTGGAGCATCGGGCCGGTAAAGCAGCCACGGAACTCGGGCCGGCGGGGGAGCCAGTGGTGGCCGCTGGCCACGAGCACGTGGCGATAGTGGCGTGTCTCGGCGTCGCCGTCTCGGCTTTGCACCGTGACGGCGAACGTGCCGTCGGGCTCGGGGGCGACCCGCTCGACCGTTGTCCGAAAGCGAATCCGGTCGCGGAAGCCGAAGCGATCGACGTAGTGCTCGAGATAGTCGCGGATCTGCTCGTGGCGGGGGAAGTCGGGATAGTCGGCCGGCATCGGGAAATCGGCGAACGACGTCATGTCGCGCGACGTGTTGATCTGCAGCGACTTGTAGATCGCCGACAGGCCGTTGTCGTTGCCGTACCACCAGAGCCCGCCGACCGCCGAGCCCCGTTCGAAGCAGTCGAAGGCGAGGCCGCGGTCGTGGAGCGCCTTGGCCGCGGCGAGACCGCTGCCGCCAGCGCCGATCACGCAGGCGTCGAGGAGGTCGGGAGAGGATGGCCTGGTCATGACGCGCTGGCGGCGGGTGGGTGACTGGGCTCGGGCATCGTCAATGTAGCGGTCCTGGGACGTGGGCACGCCGCCGGCCTCAGTCTCGGGCCTCGGCGAGGCCCGCCCGCCAAGCGGCAAAATCGTCGCGGAGATTCGGCCACTCGTGGAACACGAGGTGGCCACCGGGCTCGTACACGGTGAGCGTGGCGCCCGGGATGCCGGCGGCGAGCCTCCGGGCCTCGTCGAGCGGCACGAGCGGATCACGGCCACCGGCGGCGATCCAGGCGGGCGCTTGGATGTGCCGCAGCCGCTCGTCGATGTCGAGCGTGGCGAGGGCGGCGAGCACCACGGCGAGATCCGCGGCGGAGTGGCGGGCGAACTCCCGCTGGAGGCGGTCGAGGAGGTCTGGCGGGATCGAGACGGCCGCGCGGTGATCGGCGACACACGTGCGAATGATCGCGTGGTGCAGCCCCGGTAGCCGGCCAGCCGCCCAGAGGCCGCTCCGTAGCCCTGCCGCACCGATCGTTCCCCGGGCAAGCCAACCCAGCCAGGCGATCGACCCGGTGAGCCGCGATCCGCGTGCGAAACCTGCCAGGCTCGCCACGGCCGCGACGCGCTGCGGATGCCGCGCGGCAAGGGCGAGGGCCGCGAACGCGCCCGTGGACCAGCCGACCGCGATCACCGGCCTGCCCCCCACCACCGCCGTGAGGGCTGCCTCGGCGAGATCGGCGAATCGATCGGCGTCGAGCGCCTCGGGCCGGGTGCCCGGGGCGAGGCGTCCGGGATAGTGCCCCGGCAGGCTGAGGGCGATCCAGGATTCGCGCTCGGGGGCGGCGAAGAGATCGGCCGCGACGGCGACCGTCGTCAGGATGCCGTGCAGGAAGACGACGGGGGGACGCGGATCGTCGCGGAGGTGCACGTCGGCCGCGACCACGTGGCCCTGGGTCGTCACCAGCATCCGCTCGGCACCCGGTTGCATTTCCCGCGCAGACTCCGTCAGATGGCTCGGCACCTCCGCGAGCCCGCCCGCATGATTTCGCAAACCTTCTGGCGCGGCAAATCGGTGATCGTGACGGGTGGCTCCAGCGGCATCGGCCGCGCCCTCGGGGAGGCCCTGGGGGCCGTGGGGGGCCGCGTCGGTCTGATCGCCCGCCGCGAGGAGCCGCTGCGGGCGGCCGCGGCAGCGATCCGCCGACTCGGGGGCACGGCAGAAGAGGCGACCTGCAACGTGGCAGACGCCGCCGCGCTCGCCGCGACGGTCGCCGCGCTCGAGCGGCGGCTCGGGGCCTGCGAGGTGGCCGTGGCGTCCGCCGGGATCCACCGCACATCGTGGCCGCTCGACGCCGCGGTGGCGGCGGACGTGATCGACATCAACGTGAAGGGCTGCGTGCACCTCGCGGCCGCCACGCTCCCGGGCATGCTCGGCCGGCGCCGCGGCTGGTTCTGCGGAATCGCCAGCATCGCGGGCGTCGTCGGGCTGCCGGGCAACGCCGTTTACTGTGCGAGCAAGGCTGCGGTGGCGGCATTCCTCGAAAGCCTGCGGCTCGACGCCGCCGGGGAGGGCGTGCGGGTGACGACCGTCCTGCCGGGGGTGATCGACACGCCGATGATCACCGCCGCCGAACGGGCCGCTGGCGGCGTCATGCCGGCCGCCGACGCCGCGGCACGCATTCTCCGCGCCATCGAGCAGGGCCGCGCGGAAGTCTGGTTTCCATGGCGGACGGCGGTCGCGGCCCGCCTGGCTCGCGCGCTCCCGCCATCGATTCGCGACGCGGTCCTCCGCCGCCAGCCGCGGCTGGAAGAGCCAGGCGGGGAGTGATCGCGGCGCGTGGAAGCCCACCCGGTGGGCATCCGCAGGTTGAAAACCTGCGGCCACTTTCGGGAAGCGGAGCTCGGGGCTGCCCGTGCCCCGGGAGCCGGCGTTTGTTTCCTCCGCGCAGCCAGGATGGCGAAGCGGAGGAAACACCGAGCGAGCGGAGCCCAGGATGGGCGGAGCGAGCGTCCGGCGACGGGGCATGGGCAGCCCC
>JBBAVS010000006.1:0-66731 GCA_040397585.1 Pirellulales bacterium | reverse complement strand
TCGCCGACCCCGAGCAGCGGGACAGCCTCCACTGCATCCGCTGCGGCGCCTGCCTCAACGTCTGCCCGATCTTCAAGAACGTCGGCGGCTTCACCTACGGGACGACGTATCAGGGCCCGATCGGCTCGGTGATCACGCCGCACCTTCGGGGCCTGGCCGACTGGAATCACCTCTCCGGGGCGAGTTCGCTCTGCGGGGCCTGCACCGACGCCTGCCCGGTGCGGATCGACATTCACCACCACCTGCTCCACAACCGCCGCAACGCGGCGCAGACGGCCCCCAACCGCTGGGAGAAGCTCGGCCATCGGCTGTTCGCGATGGTGGCGAGCCGGCCGTGGCTCTTCGCGGCCGGCGGCGCGGCCTTCCGTCACACGCTGTGGCTGATGAAGAAACTCCGGCCGCCGCTGCTTCGCGACTGGCTCGCCACCCGCGACCTGCCCGCCGCCCCGCCGGCGAGCTTCCGCAGCCAGTGGAGGGCCCGATCGTGAGCACGAGCACTCCATCGTCGGCCCGCGACACGATCCTCGGCAGGATCCGCGAGGCGCTCCGCGTGGCCGCCCCGCTGCCGCACATGAAGTCGCACGCGGCGGAGGAGTCGGCCACGGCCGGCCCGGGAGGGCTCACGATCCTGCCGGCCGACGTCGCCCGCCCCTGGCTTCCCGATGGCGGCGACACGCCGGAGGAGCGGCTCGCGATCCTCACGGACAACCTCGGCAAGCTGCGGGCCGAGGTGCACCTCGTGGCCGATGCCGAGGCGGCGAAGGTTCTCGTGGCCGGGATCGCCCGCGACCGCGGCTGGCACAAGGTCGCGTGGCACGGTCACCCCGCCATCGAGCCGCTGGCGACGGCCGTTGGCTGCGAGACCCTGCGGGTGGATGCCGGGCCGTTCGACAAGAATGCCCTGGAGGCCTGCGACGCGGGCATCACCGCTTGCGAGGCGGCGGTCGCCCAGACCGGTTCGATCCTGGTGTCGAGCGCCACCTGCGGCGGCCGGGCGCTCTCGATCCTGCCGCCCGTGCACGTGGTGGTCGTGTCGCTCGACCAGATCGTGGCCACGCTCGGCGACGCCCTCGACCTGGTGCGAAGCCGCTACGCCGGCCGGCTGCCGAGCATGCTCTCGTTCATCACGGGCCCCAGCCGCACCGGTGACATCGAGCGGATCCTCGTGCTCGGGGCCCACGGGCCGAAGGAGCTCCTGGTGATCCTGGTCGGCTGACGACGCACAAGCAGGGATTCCGCAGGTTGCAAACCTGCGGCCACTCGGAAGCGTTCAGCTGGGAACGGAGGCTCGGGGCTGCCCGTGCCCGAGAGCCGGGCTCTGGAAGCAAGCGAAGGCAGGATGCCGAAGCGCAGCGGACAGGCAGAGAGCGGATGCCACGATGGCATCCGCGAACGTCCGGCGACGGGCACGGGCAGCCCCGAGCGGCGGGGCCACCACAGATCCCCATCGCTTACGCGATTGGGCTTCCTGACGAGCGAGCGTCCGGCGATGGGCATGGGCAGCCCCGAGCGATGCATGTCATGTCGAGACGCCGTATGCTCTCCCCATGAGCACCTGCCGCTGCCCGATCTGCTCGGGCGAGACCCACGAGATCCGCGCCAAGCTCGTCTGCCGACAGTGCGGCGCGATCCTCGAGACCTGCTGCGAGGGCGGACCGATGGGGTCCCCGGCCGACGACACGGCCGCGCCACCCTCACGATCGGAGCGACCGGAAATCTCACGCGACGAGTGAGTTTTCGGGTCCGGAAAGATCGATCTGGTGAGGGAAGTTTGCCGGCAGCGCAAACCGGGCCGGTCACGGTGTCCCTGCGTATCGGGGCGGCGTGATGGTTCGGAATGCCGGCAGCTGGTTCTGTGATGTCGTTGCCGGCGGCGCCACCACTGGGGGTGGCAGGCGTCGGCCTCGCATCCCGGAACTTCGGTTTCGCGAAACGTCGGGTGTATTCCCCTATCCCTCTGGAGGTTCTTGTGAAGAAGCGTCTGACATTCAGTTTCCTGCCGTGGGCGGCTGCCGCCGGCGTGTGCGTGGGCGGCTTCGCCCGCGGCGCCGATGCGGTTCCGGCCGCTCCCACGCCGGCCGATGCGTCCGTGCTGTCGGCCGCCGACGCCGCTCCGGCCGCCGAGGCCGCCGTGGTCGAGGCCCCGGCCGCTGACGCCGGTGCGGGCATGAAGACGGTGAAGAAGTGGGTCGTCGTTCCGGAGATCCGGGACGTCGAGGCGACCGAGTGGACCACCGAGGTCCGCGAGCGGTCGTTCCAGGTGACGAAGAAGGTTCCGCGGATCGAGGAGAAGACCCGGAACTACACGGTGATGGTGCCGGAGCAGCGGACGAAGTCGGTGAACTACACCGTCAACGTCAACGTTCCGGAGACCCGGACGGTCGAGTACAAGGTGAACGTGCCCTACACCGAGCAGATCGAGAAGAGCTACACGGTGATGGTGCCCGTCAAGGAAGAGCGGACCCGGACGTGGAAGGTCAACGTGCCTTACACCGAGCAGGTCGAGCAGTCCTACACGGTGATGGTGCCGGTCAAGGAAGAGAAGACCGCGACCTACAAGGTGAACGTCCCCTACACGGAAGAGCGGACCGCCACCTACAAGGTGAACGTGCCCTACACCGAGCAGGTCGAGCAGACCTACACGGTGAACGTGCCCTACACCGAGGAGCTGACGGGCTACCGGACGGTTTCGCGTCGCGTGCCGGTCAAGGGCACCAAGACGGTGACCTGCCGGGGCGGCCACTGGGTGACCGAGGCGAAGGAGATTTCGGCGAACGGCCAGTATGACGCCGCCGGCAATCCCTGCTGCCCGAAGGTCGTCTGCTGCCGTAAGTGGGTGCCGACGTGCGAGACCAAGGAGATCGAGGTCACCACGTGGAAGACCGAGTGCGAGCAGGTGCCCTTCACGTACTGCGTGAAGAAGTCCCGCTGCGAGCAGCGGTCGCGGACGGTGTGCGTTCACAAGTCTCGTTGCGAAGAGCGGACGCGGTCGTACTGCGTCAAGCTCTCCCGCTGCGAGGAGCGGACGCGGACCTACTGTGTCACGAAGATGGTCCCGGAGACCCGGACCAAGACCGTCTGCGTGAACAAGAGCCGCTGCGAGGAGCGTTCGGGCACCTACTGCGTCACCAAGATGGTTCCGGAGACCCGCACCAAGACGGTGTGCGTGAACCGGAGCCGCTGTGAGACTCGCACCCGCGAGATCACGGTGAACAAGTGCGTCCCCGAGACCCGGACCCGCGAGGTCAACTACACGGTGAACGTGCCCGTGCAGAAGACCCAGACCTACAGCGTGTGCGCCAGCGACACGGTCTGCGAGACGAAGACCGAGTCGTACGTGGTGCGCGTGCCCAAGAAGGTCACGAAGCAGGTCTGCGTGAAGGTGAAGAAGTGCGTCGAGGAAGAGGTTCCGGCTGGTGACGCCTGCGGCTGCTCGAACGGCAGCGGCAACGGCGGCAACGGCGGTGCCCGCAAGGGCGGCCTCCTCGGCTGCAAGAAGGGCTGCTAGTCCTTCCCCGGCGGCCACGGGCTGCCGGTGACCGAGAGCACAGTGCGGCGGGTCGGGCGAACAGGGTCGCCCGGCCCGCCGCCTCGCTTTTCCGGAAGCGGGTTCTCTGTGCGCCGACGGCCCTTGCGACACCCCCACGCCCCCCACTAGACTTTTTTTTCGGTTTCGGTTTTGGGGACGGGTGACGCCGTGGGGGAAGAATCATGTCGGCATGCCGTATTCGTGTTTCCGATGGCGGGCTGCTGAGGTCCAGCGTCGCGTGGGCATGCGGTTGCCTGCTCGCTCTCACCGGTGCGGCGCACGCAGCCCCCTTCACCTGGTCCGGTGCCGCGTCATCGACCGCATCGTGGACGATCGACGCCACGAACTGGACCGACGCGACCGGTACGCCCTGGGATGAGTTCACTGGTCCCACGAACGTGGCGGTCTTCAACTCCGCCTCGGGCACCGCCACCGTCATCGATCAGGTCACCACCAACGGCCTCACGTTCTCCGCGGCCAACGCCCTCGTGACCGGGGGCACCGTCGCGCTCAGCGGCACCGGCATCAACCTCACGGTGTCCACCGGCACGAGCACCCTGGCTTCGACCGTCACCGGGAGTGGCTTCTCGAAGCAGGGCACCGGCACGCTCGTGCTCTCGGGGAGCAACACCTTCGGCAGCGGCACGTTCTCGTTCGGCGCCGGTTCCTCGGCCAACCTCGGCTACCTCACGCTGGCCAACGACAGGGCCCTCGGCAACTATTCGACGATCAATCTCTTGGGCGACAACACCTCGATCGCCGGCATCAACCTCACCGGCGGCATCACCGCGAACTACGCCCTGCGGTTGAACGGCCGCACCAACAACGCCACGGCGTACCAGCTCAAGAATCTCTCGGGCAACAACACCTGGGCCGGCAACATCAGCATCGTCAACACAGGCGGTTCATACATGGTGCTGAGCGACTCCGGCACGCTCACGCTCTCCGGCACGCAGAACTCCACGCTCACGTCGGCCCGCGGCTTCATCTACTCCGGCTCCGGGTCGATCAACATCACCGGGCCGGTGCTCAACGGCGGTACGGCTGGCATGTCGGTCACCAAGAATGGGGCGGGCACCCTCACCCTCGCCGGCAACAACACCTACGCCCTGGGCACGACGGTGAGCGGCGGGGTCGTCCGCGTCACGAGCAACACCGGGCTCGGAACCGGTGCCGTTACGGTCGGGGGCTCGACCACGGTCGATCTCGTGGGGGTGACAGTCTCCAACACGTTCACCGTCAACGGCGGCTCGCTCCTCGGCGGCTCCGTCATCGCCTCCCGGCTGGTGGGCACGTCGTCCGGCACCGTCTCGTCCACGCTTACCGGAACGGGCGGCCTGACGAAGAGCGGCTCGAACCGGCTCGCCCTCACCGGCACGAGCACCTTCACGGGCGTGACCCTCGTGAGCACCGGCACGCTGGCCCTCGGCAACGCCGTGGCCCTGCAGAACAGCGGCTTCAACACGGCCAGCACCGGCGTGTTCCAGCTCGCGTCGGGCACCGCCGTGACTCTCGGCGGCCTCGTGGGGAGCGGCACCTTCAATCCGGTCAACTACGGCACGATCTCGGCCCTGACGCTCAACACCCAGCCCGGCAGCACCTTCACGTACTCAGGCAACCTCGCCAACGGTGCCGCGGGAATGTCGCTGACGAAGTCGGGCTCGACCGTCGCCTCCGCCTCCGCGCCGGGCGTGCAGATCCTCTCGGGCACGAGCCTCTACACGGGTCCGACCACGATCACCGGCGGCGTGCTCCAGTTCGCCAAGCCTTCGGCCCTGTATGCGGCTGACAACACGAAGTGGACCGCTGCCAACCTGACCACGGGCAGCGGCGGAGCCTTGGCGGTCAACGTGGGGGGTGCCGGTGAGTTCACGAGCGGCGACGTGGCCACGCTCCTGGCGCTCGCCACAAGCACGAGCGGCTTCCTCCCCGGGGCGGCGATCGGTCTCGACACGACGAATGCGGGCGGCGCGTTCACCTACGCCTCCGCGGTCACCGACGGCAACGGCGGGGCCAACTCGCTCGGGCTCGTCAAGCTCGGCTCGGGCACGCTCGCGCTCACCGCGGCCAACACCTACACGGGAGCGACCACGGTCGCAGGCGGCAGCCTCGTGTTCTCCGGCGCCGGCTCGCTGCCCGTGGCGTCGCCCGGATGGTTCGTGACCGGCTCGGGCGCGACGCTCGACGTCTCGAATCTCGTCGGTCCGTCCTACACGCTCGGTTCCCTCGGCGTCGCCGCCGGCGGCACGCTCGCCCTTGGAGGTAATGCCGTGACCTTCGGGGCCAACGCGGGGAACACGATCGCCGGCACGGTGACCGGCACCGGCGGCCTGACCTACACCGGCACGTCCGTGCTCACGCTCACCTCAAGCAACGGCTACGGCGGTCCGATTTCGCTCACGTCCGGCGCCCAGGTCTTCCTCCAGAACCCCTACGGACTCGGCGACGCGGCGGTGGGCACGACACTCGCCGACGGATCGCAGATCTACCTCCTCGCCTCGGCGAACGCGGCCCCCATTCCCGAACCGATCACGTTCGCCTCCGGCACCGCGACCCTCCGTTCGGGCAACGCCGTCGCCTTCACGCTTTCCGGCAGCATGACGCTCGCCGCCACCGCCTCCATCAACAACGACGCCGGCTCGACGACCACGTTCACCGGGCCCGTCAGCGGATCGTCCGGCTTCGTCCACTCGGGCGGCGGCACACTCGCCCTCACCAACACGACCTCCGCCAACACGTTCTCCGGCGGCATCAGCCAGGCGGGCACCGGCGGAATCACGATCGGCGCCTTGGGCTCACAGGGAACCGGCGACATCACGTTCGCCACCGGCGGCTCGGGCAATCTCACCTTCGCGAACGTCGATGGCGTTATCGCCAACAACATCGTCGGTGTCGGCGGCACCGGTGGCGTGACGAAGACCGGCACCGGCATCACGGCGCTCGCCGGGGTCAACACCTACACCGGCACCACCACCGTATCCGGCGGCGGGTTGCGGATCGACTCGGCCGCGGCCCTGCCCGCCGGCAGCACGGTCGCGCTGCCGAAGGGAGGTGTGGCGACCGGGAGTCTGATCCTCAACATCGCCGGCACCACCACGATCAGCAACACGTTCGCTCCCTTCAACTCCTCGAACGGCCTCGCCAACGGCGGCACGCCGAACATCCAGAACCTGCAGGGTAGCAACACGATCACGGCGGACATGACCATCGCCGCCGGCGGTGGCAACGGCATCAACTTCACGTCCGACGGCGGCCTGCTCACGCTTGCCGGCACGCTCTCGAACTCGGTCGCCTCCAGTACGCGGCTGATGAGTTTGGGCGGCTCCGGCCAGGGCGTCGTGTCGGGGCCGATCGTCAACGGCACAGCCGCCGGCGCGGTCACCAACCTGATCAAGTCCGGCGTGGGCACCTGGTCGCTCACGAACGCCGCAAACTCCTTCACCGGCACCCCCGCGATCCTCGACGGCGTCCTCGACGTGGCGAACCTGGCCGACTCGGGCACACCTAGCCCCCTCGGCGCCGGCACCACGATCCAGTTCAGCGGCCAGGGCACGAGCGGCACGCTCCGCTACACCGGGGGGACGGATCAGGCCACCAACCGCACGCTGCAGATCGACGCCACGGGCGGCGCGATCGACTCGTCAGGAGCGGGGGCGCTGACGTTCAACGGCGGCGTGACGGCCACGGAGCCAACGGCGTTGGCGCTGACCTTCGTCAGCGGCTCGAACGTCGCCACGAACCTCGCGGCGGCCACCCCTGGCACGGTGGTGGGCCAGCGGTTCACCTCCCCGGCGGTCTCCGGCACCGTGACGATCACCGCCATCAACGGCAACGCCTACACGCTCAGCAGCCCGGCGATCCTCAGCGGCGGCAGCACGGCCACGTTCATCGGCGCCACCGACCGCACCCTGCGGCTCGTCGGCACCAACACGGGCTCCAACACGATCAACTCGTCGCTGGCCAACGCCGCCAGCGGCGGTCGTCTGGGAATCACCAAGGAGGGCCCCGGCACGTGGACGCTCGCCGGCGCGAACACCTCCACCGGCCCCACGCGGGTCTCGGCCGGCACGCTCGTGATCGCGCCCAGTTCGTCGCTGGCGTCCTCCGGCACCGTGACCGTCGCGCCCGGCGCCACGCTCGACGTCACCTCCCAGGCGGGCGGATTCGTGCTCTCGTCCGGCCAGACCCTCGGCGGGGGCGGGCTCGTCTCCGGCAGCGTGACGGCCGGCGCTGCCAGCGTGCTCTCGCCCGGGTCGAGCGTCGGCACCCTCACTGTGTCCCAGGATCTCGCGCTCGGAGCGGATGGCAACTACAACTGGCAGATTCTCAACGCCGCCGGCACGGCCGGCAGCGGCTGGGACCTGATCAGTTCGGCGTCGCTCACCCTCTCGGCCCTGTCTTCCTCGAATCCCTTCAATGTCAACCTCTGGTCGCTCGCCTCGACCAATCCCGACGTCAACGGCAACGCCGCATCCTTCGATCCCTCGAGCGCCGGCTCATGGCGGATCCTGACGAGCGGCGGCGCGATCTCGGGATTCGACCCGACCCTGTTCAAGATCAACACGCTCCCCACGGCGGGTGCCAACGGATTCACCAACCCGCTGCTTGGCGGCACGTTCTCGCTGGCCCTGTCAAACGACTCGCTGGGCATCGACCTCCTGTTCACACCGGCGACGCCGTACACCTGGTATGGCAACGGCACCACCCCGGGCGGGAGCGGCACGTGGACGGCCGCCGGGTTGAACTGGAACGACGGCAGTGCGACCGTTGCCTGGGATCCGTCGCGGAACGCCCGCTTCGACACCAGCGGCGGCACCGTCACGATCAGCGGCGCCCAGACTGCCGCGAACGGCCTCAACTTCGCGGTCGATGGCTACACGATCAGCGGTGACGGCCTCGCGCTCACCGCGGCGAACCGGGCCACCAACGCCATCAACGTGGCCGGGGAAGCCACGGTGACGTTCGCCAACGCCCTCACCGCCGACAACGGCTTCTCGAAGACCGGCGGCGGCCGGATGCTCGTCGTCGGCGACGTCACCGCGACCGGCGGCGTGAGCGTGACGACCGGCACGCTGGCGATCGGCAACGGCGGCACGGCCGGCTCGCTCGCGGGCGACGCGAGCGTGTCGGGCGGAGCCGTGCTCGTCTTCAACCGCTCCGACGCCGTGAGCTACGCCGGCGGCCTCTCCGGCGACGGCTCGGTCCGAAAGGAAGGCAGCGGCCTCTTGACGCTCTCCGGAACCGGCATGCCGACCGGCGGCATCACACTGGCCGCCGGCACGGTCGGCCTCGGTTCGGCGGACGCGCTCGGCTCCGCGGGCACGATCGCATTCACCGGCGGCGGGCTGCAGTTCTCGGCCGCCAATACCGCCGACTATTCCTCCCGATTCAGCTCGGCGGCCGGCCAGGCCTACAGGCTCGACACCAACGGCCAGACCGTGACGCTCGGCTCCGGCCTCGCGAGCCCCGACGGCAGCCTCACGAAGCTCGGCGACGGCACGCTCGTGCTCACGGGCTCGAGCACGTTCTCAGGCCCGACCACGATCGAGGCCGGCGCGTTGCAGCTCGGCTCTGGGGCGGCGGGCGGTTCCGTCGCCGGGGCGATCGTCAACAGCGGCACGCTGATTCTCAACCGCTCCGATGCCACCACACTCGGCAACGCCATTTCCGGTTCGGGTCTCGTCCGCAAGCTGGCCGCCAACACCGTGACCCTCACGGCGTCCAACTCCTTCTTGGGGGGCACGTTCCTCGAACAGGGCAACCTCCAGGTCAATGCCGCGGGCGCGCTCGGCAGCGGCACGGTCACGATCACCAACGCCGGCGGCAACACGCGGCTCCTCCTCGGCGGTACCGACACCACGCTGGCCAACCCGGTGGTCGTCTCCGGCGTGCAGAACCCCGGCGTGGGCAACGGCGTGATCTCGGTCACGTCGGGCACGGCCACCATCACCGGGCCGATCACGCTCGACAACGCCCCCACGGCCACCGGTGGCATGCTCAGCACCTCGGCAGGTGCCACGCTCGTGATCACCGCCCCGATCACCGTGACCGGCGCCAGCACTGATTTCTCGCAGCGGAGCGGCAACGTGATCATGAGCGGCACCGGCAGCACCGGCTGGGGCATCTTCGGGGTCACCGGCACGCTCAGCAATGGCGTCACCGACGCCCTGAGCACCTCGGCGACCCTCCTGCTCGGCCCCTCCGGCGCGGCCACCTACAATCTCGCGGGCTACGATCAGACGCTCACGGCGCTCAGGAGCGCCACGTCCGCCACCGTCGTCGCGAACAGTTCGACCACCAGCGACTCCACGCTGACGCTCGTCGGCGGCACGGGCGCCTTCCAGGGCAACATCGCCGATTCGGTGTTCGGCGGCACGCGGAAGGTCAACCTCCGGATCGGCGCCGGGGCCACACTCTCGCTCACCGGCAGCACCTCCTTCACGGGCTTCACGCGGATCGTCGATGGCACCCTCGGCCTCGGAGCCACCAATGCCCTCGCCGGCTCCACGCTCGACATGAACGCCGCCGATGTCGGTGCGCTCGTGTTCACGGGCACCGTCACCACCTACAACGTCGGGGCCCTGACCGGCTCCCGCGGCATCGACGTGGGCGCCAACACGATCGCCGTCGGCGGCAACGGGCAGAGCACGACCTACGACGGCGTGATCACCGGGGCCGGCGGGCTGACCAAGTCCGGCACCGGCACGATGCTCGTCACCGCGACCCAGACCTACGCCGGCACGACCAGCATCGGCGGCGGCACGCTGCGGATCTCCTCCAACAACCAGTTCGTGACGTCGAGCACGCTCGCCTTCACGGGCAGCAATGCGACGTTCGACATCGGCTCGACCAGCCAGACGTTCGGGGCGCTCAGCTCGGCCAACAACGTCATCGCCGACGGGATGGCCGTGACGGGATCGGGCGGTGCGCTGGCAATCCTTGGCCCGGGCAACATGGAGGTCGGGCCGGGTGGGGCCGTGAGCGTCGCCGGTGCCCGTGACAACCTCAGCCTGGCCGCCATCTCCAGCTTCAACTACGTGAACACGTCGGGCACCGTGCGCGTCGGCCTGAAGGGGGGTGCGACCAACTCGGCGGCCCCCGGCATCTCGAGCCTCACGCTCGCGAACTCCACCACGATCACGGCTGCCTTCCTGGGCGTCGCCGACGTGTCGGCCAGCAACGACGGTGGCAGCGCTCAGCTGATCCTCGGACAGTCCAACGCCTTCAACGTCGGCACCTTCGCCCAGTCGTCGGCTGGCCGGTCGGACAGCGCGGTCCGGTTCAACACCGGGCTGACGAATCCATCGCTCGTGCTGCGGGGCACCGACGGGTCGAGCCCGATAGGCTCGTGGACGATCGGCTCGGTGGCTCAGTTCGGCGGCGCCGGGAAGACCTCGTTTACCAGCACGGCCGACTTCTCCGCCGGCACGCTCGACGCCCAGGTGACCACGCTCACGATCGCCCAGGCCAACACGGCGACGCAGACCAGTCGGACCGGTGTGCAGACCTCGGTCTTCACAATGGGCTCGGGAACGCTCGATGCCGCGAGCATCGTCGTGGGGAGGATCACGGGCGCTCTGGCCGGCTCCGTCGCCACCGGCACCTATGCCGCCAACGGCACGCTCACGATCGCCAACCCGAGCGCCCTCGTCCGGGCCACGAGCCTCACGCTGGCTGAGAACACGATCCTGGGTACCGGCACCACCGGTTCTTACAAGGCGGTGTCGGGCACCGTGAACCTCTCGGCCGGCACGCTGCTGGCCGGGTCGATCGCCCTTGGGGCCCAGACCGGCAACGCCGACTCCGTCTCGGCCGCCATCAACTGGACCGGCGGCACGATCGGCAACCTCGCTGGCTCCGACCTGACGATCGACACGGTGCCGATCGCGCTCGCCTCGGGCACAGGCACGTTCAACGCCTCGGGCACGAACACGATCACGGTGACCGCCGGCTCACCGATCAGCGGGGCAGGGTCGCTCGTCAAGGCGGGCCCGGGCACGGTGACGCTCGTCGGGAACGCCTCCTACGGCGGCTCGACCCAGATCGACGCGGGCGTGCTGGCGATGGCGAGCGGCTCGCTGGCGGGGGCCGTGAACGGCTCCGGCCAACTCGTCAAGACCGGCACGGGCACGCTCGTGCTCGCCGGTGCCGGCTCGCTCACGGGCAGCACGACCATCCAGGGCGGCGTGCTCGGCCTGGCGAACGGGTCGGCGCTCGGCACCAGCGCGATCACGCCGCTCGCCGGTGGCACGCTGGCGATCACCCCCTACCTGCTGGCCACCGTGGGCGGCCTCGCCCCGAATGCCGGCGGACTGACTGACGTGGGCAGCGGCCTGATGACGGTGGCCGCCGGGCTCTCCGCCGCCGACCTGGTGACGGCCCTGCTCACCGGCCGCGGAGACGGTTCGTGGAACGGCACGAGCGGGATCACGTCGAGCCAGGCGGCCGCGGACATCGCAGTGAGCATTCCCCGCACGGTCGGCTGGCTCGACAACGGCGACGGCAGCGTGACCTTCGCCTTCGCCGCCGCCGGCGATACGAACCTCGACTGGAGCGTCGACATCCTCGACGCGGCCAACTTCCTCGCGGGGGGCAAGTTCGACAGCGGACTTCCGGCTTCGTGGAACGAGGGCGACTTCGGCTACGACGGACTCGTCGATATCCTCGACGCGGCCGACTTCCTCTCGACTGGCCTGTTCGACGCGGGCGCCTATAACCCGCCGCCGGGAAGTGCCGGCGGCATCGCCGCGGTGCCGGAGCCGGCGGTCGTGCCGGCCGCGCTGATGGCCGTCGGCGTGGTGGGCCTCGCGCTCCGCCGCCGGCGAATGTGGTAGTCACTCGCCCGCCCGTGCCAGTGGTAGAAAGGCCCCCATGAACCACTGGCTGATCAAGAGCGAGCCCGAGGTGTTCTCGATCCACGACCTGGCGAAGGCCAGGAAGCAGACGACCCGCTGGGAAGGCGTCCGCAACTACCAGGCCCGCAACTTCCTCCGGGCCATGCAGCAGGGCGACCTGGCCCTCTTCTACCACTCCAATGCCACGCCCTCGGCAGTGGCCGGCGTGGTCGAGGTGGCCCGCGAGGCCTATCCCGACGCGACCGCCTGGGACGCCGCGAGCGACTACCACGACCCGAAGGCCTCGCCCGACAACCCGGTCTGGTCGCTGGTGGACGTGAAACTCGTCGAGATCTTTCCGCGGGAGATCCCGCTCGATGAACTGCGGGGCGTGAAGGCCCTCGCCGGCATGGAACTGCTCCGCCGCGGCAGCCGGCTGTCGGTTCAGCCCGTGACGCCGGCCCAGTTCCGCACGATTCGGGCGCTCGCCTCCAAGGGCTCGTCGAAGCGGCCATAATGCCGGCATGCCCTGCCGCCTCGCGCCCGCCGCTTCTCGACCGCCGCTTCCACCAGCGCCGCTGCCCGCGGCACTCGGCTGGCTGGCCGCCGGCCTCGAGCGGCTTGCGGCGGACGGGCTCGAGCGGCCGCAGCGGATCCGCGACGGCCGGCAGGGGGGCACGGTCGTCCTCGACGGCCGCACGCTCGTCAACGTGGGCTCCAACGACTACCTCGGCTACGCCGGCGACGTCCGACTCACGAAGGCCGCCTCGAGGGCCGCCTGCGCCGAGGGGTTCGGGGCCGGGGCGAGTCCGCTGGTCAGCGGCCACTCGCGGGCCCACGAGCGGCTGGAGCAGGCGCTCGCGGAGTTGCTCGACGTGCCGGCGGCCGTCACGTTCTCGAGCGGCTTCGCCGCCAATGCCGCCACGATCGCTGCCCTCGTCGGCCCCGGCGATCTGATCGCCAGCGACGACCGCAACCACGCGAGCATCATCGACGGCTGCCGGTTGGCGCGGGCGAGCGTCCGCGTCTATCCGCATCGCGACGTCGCCGCGCTCGACGCCCTGCTGGCGACCGACGCCGCGGGGCACCGGCGCCGGCTGATCGTGACCGACACGCTGTTCTCGATGGACGGCACGCTCGCGCCGCTCGCGGATCTCTGCGACGTGGCCGAACGTCATGCCGCGATGCTGATGGTGGACGAGGCGCACGCCACGGGGGTGTTTGGCGTCCGCGGCAGCGGCCTGGTCGAGGAGGCGGGCTGCGCCGACGGCGTGCACATCCGCACCGGCACGCTCTCCAAGGCGCTGGGCGCCGCCGGCGGCTTCGTGGCGGGCCATGCCGATCTCATCCGCTGGCTGCGGCACGCGGCGCGGGGCTGGGTGTTCTCCACGGCCCATCCGCCGGCCGTCGCCGCCGCCGCCACCCAGGCGATCGAACTTCTCGCCGAGGAGCCGCGGCGCCGCGGCGAACTCCGCACGCGAGCCGCCGCCTTCCGCGACCGACTCGCCGCCGCGGGCCTCGATCTCGGCGGGGCGGCGGCGCAGATCGTCCCGATCGTCGTCGGCCCGCCCGCCGCGGCCGTCGCCCTCTCGGCGGCGCTCGCCGAGGGCGGCTTCTTCGTGCCAGCGATCCGGCCGCCGAGCGTGCCCCCTGGCCGCAGCCTCGTGCGGGCGAGCCTCTCCTGGCTGCATGCCGATTCCGACCTCGCCGCTCTCGCCGATGCCATCATCGCCTGCCACCACTGACCGCCTGCCCTGGTGCGTGATCGGCGCCGGACCGTCGGGGCTCGCCGCGCTCAAGCGGCTCCGCGAACTGGGCATCGACGCCGAGTGCCTCGAGCGGGAGGGAGGCATCGGGGGCAACTGGCTGTTCGGGGCGGCGACCTCGCGGGTGTTCGCCTCGACACGGCTGATCAGCTCCAAGTCGCTCACCGAGTTCGCCGACTTCCCGATGCCGCGGCACTACCCGGCGTATCCCGACCACCGGCAGTGCCTCGACTACCTGCGGGCCTACGCCGAACGGTACGCCCTCGCTCCGCACATCCGGCTCGGTGCGACGGTGGAGCGGATCGAGCCCCGCGGCGCGGCGGGCGGGGGCTGGAGCGTGTCGCTCGCCGCCGGTCCATCGCGGCCCTACGCCGGCGTTGTGATCGCCAGCGGCCACAACCACGTGCCCCGCTGGCCCGAGATTCCGGGCACCTTCGCGGGCGACCTCCTCCATGCCGCCGAGTACAAGTCGCCCCTGCACCCGGTGCCGCTGGCCGGTCGCCGCGTGCTGGTGATCGGCGGGGGCAACTCCGGCTGCGACATCGCCGTGGACTGCGCGCGGCACGCCGCACACACGGTCCACTCGACCCGCCGCGGCTACTACGTGGTGCCTCGAATGATCGAGGGTCGGCCGGCCGACCTCCGCGGCGAGCGGCTGCTCAAGATGGCGGCGCCGCTCTGGCTGCGGCGGCTCGTCGGCCTGGGCATGATCGACCGCTCGATCGGCCTCCCGTGGCGGCACGGCCTGCCGCGGCCGGACCATCGGCTCTACGAAACGCACCCGGTGATCAACTCCGACCTGCTCGGCCTGATCGATGCCGGACGGGTCACGCCGGCCGGCGACGTCGCCGCCTTCTCCGGCCACGAGGTGGTGTTTATCGACGGCACCCGCGAGACCTTCGACGCGGTGATCTGCGCGACCGGCTACCAGATCAGCCACCCCTTCATCGACGCCCGGCTGCTCGGCGGCGACGCGGCCGATGCCACCCCGCGGCTGTTCATGAATCTCCTGCTGCGGGATCGCGACGACATCGCCGTTGTCGGCCTGATTCAGCCCGACAGCGGCCAGTGGGGGATCACCGATCTGCAGGCCGCGGTCGTGGCCCGGATGGCGGCGGCCGCGCGGTCATCACCCCGTGCCGCCGCCTGGCTGTATCGCGCTCGACAACGCCCTGAGCCGCAGCCGCGTATCCGCTACGTCGATTCCCCGCGGCATACCCTCGAGGTCGAGCACTTCTCCTACCGCCGCCGTCTCGTGCGGCTGATCACCGCCCTCGACCGTCGCCTCCGGCGAGAGCATGACCGGCAGGCTACCAGCAGGTCTTGCCGCCGTTGACTGCGATCGTCTGCCCGGTCACGAAGGCCGCCTCGATGCTGGCGAGGTAGACCGCCGCCCAGCCCACCTCCTCGGGCTTGCCCCAGCGGCCCAGCGGGACGCTGGCGAGGTAGGCGTCCTTGTCGGCCTGAGGGTCGTTCTCGTGCCGTTCCACGGGGATCCAGCCGGGGGCGATCATGTTGACGGTGATCCCGAAGGGCGCGAGCTCGTGGCACATGCTCCGCGACCAGCCCGTCTGCCCCCCCTTGGCCGCCACGTAGGCCGAGAACGGCGCCACGCCGAGGTGGAAGACCTCACTGGTGATGTTGATCAGCCGGCCGTGCCGCCGCGCCTTCATCCCGGGCAGCACGCGGCGAGCGAGCAGGTAGGGGCTCTTCACGAAGAAATCGAGCATCTGCTGGTAGAAGTCCCAATCGTAGTCCTCGATCGGCTTCAGCGGCTGGGCGGGCGTGGCGTTCACCACCACGATGTCAACCGGCCCAAGCGATCCTTCGATCGCCGCGACCATGCGATCGATCTCCGCCGCGCTCGTGACGTCGGCCTGGAACAGGCCGGCCTCCACGCCCTCCGCCCGCAGGTCGGCGACCGCCTCCTCGGCGCGGCCGGCGGCGTTGGCGTAGTTCACCGCCACCTTCGCCCCGGCGCGGCCGAGGCACCGCGCCGTGGCCTTGCCGAGCCCGGTGGAGGAGCCGGTCACGAGAGCCACGCGGCCGGCGAGCGAGAAGGGCGAACTGGATCCGACGGCCATGGCGATTCTCCGCGATGAGAGCGGCCGGCGGTGGCGTGTGTCGCCGACGTTCGCTGGACGATACCATAGAAGGAGGTCATCGGGACGTCGCAGTCCCGTCGCCAGAATCGGGGGTCGGACCAGCCCATGCCGCAGAGCCGCGTTCGCGTCGCCAGACTGTCGCTCTGCGTCCGCCTCTGGTGGACCGCGGCGTGGACTGGCCTCGTCGCGGCAACGGCCAGCGCGGGCGGCGCGGCCGCGCCGGTCGATTTCTCGCGCGACATCCAGCCGGTCCTGGCCAAGCGGTGCTTCGCCTGCCACGGCCCCGACACGCAGGAAGCCGGCCTGCGGCTCGACCTCGTTGAGGCGGCGACGCGCGAACTCGACAGCGGGGCACGGGCGATCGCCCCCGGCGACGTGGCCGCGAGCGAGATCCTCGCCAGAATCACGACCGAGGATCCCGACCTCCGCATGCCCCCCGAGGGTGCCAGGCTGTCGGCGGCGCAGGTCGAGGCGGTCCGCACCTGGATCGCGGCAGGGGCGGAGTATCGCGAGCACTGGGCCTTCCGTCCGGTCCAGCGGACGGAGCCGCCGGAGGCGCCGGCCGGCACGAATCCGCTCGACGCCTTCGTGCGGGCCGGCCTCCATGGCAAGGGCCTCCCGCTGCCCGCCGCCGCCGACCGCCGAACCCTGCTCCGGCGGGCCACCTACGGCGTCACCGGCCTGCCGCCCACCGAGCAGGAGATGCGGGAGTTTCTCGCCGACGAATCACCCGACGCCTGGGAGCAGGCCGTGGACCGACTGCTCGCCTCGCCGCACCACGGCGAGCACTGGGCCCGTCACTGGCTCGATCTCGTCCGCTACGCCGACACCAACTCCTTCGAGCGCGACGGCGACAAGCCGCACGCCTGGCGGTATCGCGACTACGTGATCCGCGCCTTCAACGACGACAAGCCGTACGACCGCTTCGTGTTCGAGCAGCTTGCCGGCGACGAAGCCGCAGCCCCCGCGGCCGACAACCTGATCGCCACCGGCTACTACCGGCTCGGCATCTGGGACGACGAGCCGGCCGACGCCCTGCAGGCGCGGTACGACTGGCTCGACGACATCGTCTCGACCACGGGCCAGACGTTCCTGGGCCTTACCATCGGCTGCGGTCGCTGCCACGACCACAAGATCGACCCGATCACGCAGCGCGACTACTACGCCCTGCTCTCGTTCGTCCACAACATCACGCCGATGGGCGGCCGGACGATGGCCACCGAAAACATCGAACGGCCGCTGTTCGCCGACGCCGAGGCCCGCCGGCGGTACGAGGCGGCCGTCGCCGACCTCGACGCCCGCCGCCGCGACGCCCAGCTCGCCGTGACCGCGATCGAGGAGCGGTTCCGAGCGGCCTGGGAGGCGGAGACGGAGACGACCGTCGTCGGCGGCGATCTCGACGACCTCGAGTTCCGCTTCTACCGCGACGCCTGGCAGCGGCTACCGACCTTCGACGAGCTCAAGGCGGAGGACACGGGCTTCGTCACCGGCAACCTCTTCGACATCACCGTGGCCCCGTCGCTGCGGCCCGACAACTTCGGCTACGTGTTCAGCGGGTTTCTCAAGGTGCCGGCGGAGGGCGACTACACGTTCACGCTCGATTCCGACGACGGCTCGCGGCTCGCGGTGGACGGCCGCGAGGTGCTCCTCTACGACGGCATCCACGGCGAAGGGAGCCCGAAGTCGGCCACCGTCCACCTGCCCGCGGGCCGCCTGCCGATCCGGCTCGACTATTTCCAGGGCGTGTTCGGCCGCGGCCTCACCGTGTCGTGGACGGGGCCGGGCTTCGCGTCGCGGCGGCTCTCGGCCCTGCCGAAGAGCAAGGGGAAGGGATCACGGGCGGACGCGGGCTTCGACCTCGCCGCGGCGCTGCGCGCGGATGGCGAACGGATCCTCGGCGCCGACGCCATGCGGGACTACGCCGCCAAGAAGCAGGCCCTCCAGAAGCTCGCCAAGGAGCAGGTGCCGGTCGACAAGGCGCTCGTCGTCAGCGAGCACGGCCCCGAGGCGCCCGAGACCTTCGTCTTCTTCCGCGGCAATCCCCGGGCCGACACCAAGCCGGAGCAGCGCGTCGAGCCGGCGTTTCCTGCGGTGTTCAAGACCGCCGCTCCGGAGATCGCGCCGGCCGCCGGAGGCCGCTCCAGCGGCCGCCGCACCGCCCTCGCCCGCTGGATTACCGCACCGTCCAACCCGCTCACGGCCCGGGTGATCGCGAACCGCGTCTGGCAGCACCACTTCGGCCGCGGGCTCGTCAGGAGTGCGAGCAACTTCGGCCTGATGGGCGACCCGCCGACCCATCCGGAGCTTCTCGACTGGCTGGCGAGCGAACTCGTCGCCAGCGGCTGGCGGCTGAAGCGGCTGCACAAGCTGATCCTGATGTCGGAGGCTTACCGGGCGGCCAGCACCGGCATGCCTGAGGGCCTCGCCCAGGACCCGCTCAACGACGCGCTCTGGCGATTCGACATGCGGCGGCTCGCGGCCGAGGAACTCCGCGATTCGATCCACATGACGAGCGGCGAGTTCAACCCGGCCATGTTCGGCCCCGGCGTCTATCCGGCGATCCCCAAGGGAGTGATGGCAGGGCAATCGCGGCCCGGCGACGGCTGGGGCGACTCGCCCCTGCGCGAGCAGGCCCGCCGCAGCATCTACGCCCACCTGAAGCGGTCGCTGGTCACGCCGATCCTCGCCGACTTCGACGTGGCCGACACCGACACCACCTGCCCGGTGCGGTTCGTGACCACGCAGCCCACGCAGGCCCTCGGGATGATGAACGGGGAGTTCCTGCAGCGGCAGGCGAAGGTGTTCGCCGACCGCGTCCGTCGCGAGGTCGCTCCGCAGCGGCCGGCTCCCGTTGCCGACGACGACACCGCGGCCCTCGTCCGGCGAGCTCTCGAGCTCGCGCTCGTGCGGCCCGCGACCGACGCCGAGGTGGCCAGGGGCGTGGCCCTCGTCGATCGCCTGGAGGCGACCGACGGAGTGCCCCCCAGCCGGGCCTTCGAGCTCTACTGCCTGATGGTTCTGAACCTCAACGAGTTCTGCTACCTCGACTGACGCCTCCGGAAGCCGCCCCATGTCCCGCCAGCCGCAACCCGCCTCGGGCCCGTTCTGCCGTCGCACCCGCCGGGAGTTTTTCTGGGAGGCCGGTGCGTCTTTCACGGGGCTCGCCCTGGCCGGCCTGCTCGACCAGGGGTTCTTCGCCCGCCAGACCCGCGCCGCCGACGGCACCCCCTTTCGGAATCCGCTCGCGGCCAAGCCGCCGATGTTCGCCCCGAAGGCGAAGAGCGTGATCTTCCTGTTCATGTACGGCGGCCCGAGCCACGTCGACACCTTCGACTACAAGCCCGCGCTCTATCCGCTCGACGGCCAGACGGTGCCCGTGAAGACCAAGGGCCGCGGCGGCGAGCGGAGCGAGGGCCGCGTGGTGGGGCCGAAGTGGAAGTTCAAGCAATACGGCCAGTGCGGCAAGTGGGTAAGCGACCTGTTTCCGCACATGGCCCGCCACGTCGACGACATGGCCTTCCTCCACTCGATGACGGCCGACTCGCCGATCCACGGCTCGGCGATGCTGCAGATGAACTCCGGCAAGATCCAGTCGGGGGCACCCTGCCTGGGCTCATGGGTCAACTACGGCCTCGGCAGCGTGAACGAGAATCTTCCCGGGTTCGTGGTGATGCTCGATCCCACCGGCGGGCCGATCTCGGGCGCCAAGAACTGGTCGAGCGGCTTCATGCCCGCCACGTACCAGGGCACGCTCCTGCGGAGCAAGGGGCCGCCGATCCTCGACCTCGCGCCCCCCGACGACATGCCGCTGGAGGCCCAGCGGGCGATGCTCGACGCCCTCCGCGAGGCCAACACCGCCCACCTGCTGCCCCGTGGCGACAACAGCGAACTGGCGGCGCGGATCGCCTCCTACGAGCTCGCCTGGAACATGCAGGAGCACGCGCCGGGGGCGGTCGATCTGGCCGGCGAGACGGAGGAGACGCAGGCACTCTACGGCCTCGACAACCCCCGGACGGCCGACTTCGGCCGGCGCTGCCTGCTGGCCCGGCGGCTCGTGGAGCGGGGTGTCCGATTCGTGCAGCTCTACTCGGGCGGCGCCCACAACGACGACAACTGGGACGCCCACGGCGACCTGGAGAAGAACCACACCTTCCACGCCGGCAACACCGACCAGCCGGTGGCGGCGTTGCTCACCGACCTCAAGCGGTCGGGGCTCCTCGATTCGACGCTCGTGATCTGGGGGGGCGAGTTCGGCCGGCAGCCGACGGCGGAATACGCCGAGGGCACGGGCCGCGACCACAACTCGTATGGCTTCACGATGTGGATGGCCGGCGGCGGCATCAAGGGGGGCGTGAGCGTGGGCGAGACCGACGAGCTCGGCGCCGCGGCGATCTCACCGGTGCACGACGGCAAGACCGGCTTCCACGTGAAGAGCCTGCACGCCACCGTGCTGAATCAGCTGGGCCTCGACCCCAACCGGCTCTCCTACTTCTTCGGCGGCCTCGACCAGAAGCTCGTCGGCGTCGAGCACGTCGAGCCGATCCGGGAGATCATCGCCTGATGCGCTCCTGGAATGCCCCGCGGTCCGCGCTGGTCGCCCTCGCCCTCGCCGCGGTCGGCGCCCCTGCCCGGGGCGAAGCTCCGCCATCAGCCGTGCAGACGGGCTCGCCGACGGCATCACGATGATCGTCGAGTCGGGCCCCGCGCGGATCCTCGAAGTCGATCGAGCCGGCGCGATCACCCGTGAGATTCCGCTGACGGTGCAGTCGCCATCGGCCCACTCCGACACGCGAAACGCCCGCAAGACGGCCGCCGGCACCTATCTCGTGGCCCACGAGAAAGACGGCGTGGTCCGCGAGTACGACGCCACGGGGCGGGTGGTCTGGGAGTTCGACGTGCCGCTCGTTGGAAACGAGAAGAAGCCCGGCCACGGCCCCGAGCAGCCGCAGATCCTGGAGATCACTCCCGACAAGCGGGTCGTCTGGTCGTTTCGCGACTTCACCACGTTCGGCAACTCGCTGCCGGTGGCGATCGTCCTCGACCCCTGATGGCCGCCCCGCTACGAGCCCATCTTCATCGTCCGCAGCCGCAGGGCGTTGGCCACCACCGACACCGAACTCAGGCTCATGGCGGCCGCGGCGATCATCGGGTTGAGCAGCAGGTGGCTCGAGAGCGGATAGAGCACCCCGGCCGCGATCGGCACCCCCAGCGCGTTGTAGATCAGCGCGAAAAAGAGGTTCTGGCGGATGTTCCGCATCGTGTGATGGCTGAGGTCGATCGCCTTCACGATGCCCCTCAGGTCACCCTTCACGAGCGTCACCCCGGCCGACTCGATCGCGGCATCGGAGCCGGTGCCCATGGCGATGCCCACGTCGGCCGCGGCCAGCGCCGGCGCGTCGTTGATGCCGTCGCCGGCCATCGCCACCGTGCGGCCCTGCGCCTGCAGGGCCCGCACGAGGTCGTGCTTCCCCTCGGGCTTCACTCCGGCGCGAAACTCGTCGATCCCGAGTCCGGCGGCGACGGTGCGGGCCGTCTGTTCGCTGTCGCCGGTGAGCATGATGATCCGCAGCCCGAGGTCGTGAAGGCTGCGGACCGCCTCGGGCGTCGAGTCTTTGATCGGGTCCGACACCGCAATTAGCCCGGCGAACTGCCCGTCCATGGCCACGTGCATCACCGTCCGGCCCTGCTGCTGAAGCGCCGCGGACCGTTCGTCGAGCGCCGCCAGATCAGCCACGCCCTCCTCGGCGAGCCATGCCCGCTTGCCGACGAGCACCGTGCGGCCCTCGACGGTCCCGCGGGCCCCGCCGCCCGTCACGGAGTGGAAGTTGCCCACCGCAGGCACCGGAATGTTTCGCGCCGCGGCCCCCGCCACGATCGCCCGGGCCAGCGGGTGCTCGCTCTGCTGCTCCACGCCCGCCGCCAGTCGCAGGAGTTCCGTCTCGCTGATCGACCCCACCGGCAGGCACTCGGTGAGCGTCGGACGTCCGGCGGTGAGCGTGCCCGTCTTGTCGACGACCACGGTGTCGACCTTCTCGAGCCGTTCGAGCACCTCGGCGTTTTTTACGAGCACGCCTTCCCGCGCCCCGCGGCCGATGCCGACCATGATCGACATCGGTGTCGCGAGCCCGAGCGCACAGGGGCAGGCGATGATCAGCACGGCGACGGCGTTGACGAAGGCCCACGCCAGCGGCGGCTGCTCCGGCGCCGCGATCGCCCAGACCAGGAACGTGATGACCGCGATCGCCAGCACGGCAGGCACGAAATAGCCCGACACGGCGTCGGCGACCTTTTGGATCGGCGCCCGGCTTCGCTGCGCGTCGGCCACCATGCCGATGATCCGCGAGAGCACGGTGTCTTTGCCGACCTTGTCGGCGACCATGAGAAATGAGCCGGTCTGGTTGAGGGTGCCGCCGATCACCGCATCGCCCACCTGCTTCTCCACCGGCATCGGCTCGCCGGTGATCATCGACTCCTCGACCGAGCTTCCGCCGTCCGTGAGCCGACCGTCCACGGGGATCTTCTCGCCGGGCCGCACCCGCAGCACGTCGCCCTGATGCACCTCGTCGAGCGGCACCTCGCGTTCCTCGCCGTCCCGAACCACGCGGGCCACGGGGGGCGCGAGCGAGAGCAGCTCGCGGATGGCGGCCCCCGTACGGTGGCGGGCCCGCAGCTCGAGCAGCTGCCCGAGCAGCACCAGCGTGATGATCACCGCCGCCGCCTCGAAGTACATCGGCACACCGCCGTCGTGCCGGAACTGGTGCGGGATCGCCGCGGGAAACAGCACGGCAACGAGGCTGTAGAGATAGGCGGCCCCGGTGCCGATGGCGATCAGCGTGAACATGTTGAGGTGGCCGGTCACGAGCGAGCGGAAGCCCCGCTCGAAGAACGGCCAGCCGGCCCAGAGCACGACCGGCGTGGCGAGGGCCAGCTGCAGCCAGGGCTCGATCGTCGGCCCCAGCCAGCGACCGACCGGCACACCCAGCATCGGCAGCATCGACATCAGGAAGACCGGCAGCGTGAGCGCGGCGGCGATCCAAAACCGCCGGGTCATGCCGCGAAGTTCGGGATCGTCCTCCCCTGCGTCGAGCTGCAGGGTCTTCGGTTCCAGGTCCATCCCGCACTTCGGGCAGGCGCCGGGGCCGACCTGCTCGATCTCCGGATGCATGGGGCAGGTGTAGATGGCATCGGCGCGGGCCGGGGCCGCAGCGGCGGCCGGGCGGTGCGACCCGCAGCATGGCGGCACGGCCGCGGCGGCGGAGGGCGAGATCGAAAGCAGCCCGTCGCCGAGGAACTTCCGGAGGCACCCCTCGGAGCAGAAGTAGGCGGTGACCCCGTCGCGAACCGCGCTCCGGGCGGTCTTCTCGTCGACGGTCATGCCGCAGATGGGGTCCGTAGCCATGAAGCCGCGATGCTCCTGAGGGGAGTCACCAGCGTACCCCATCCCCTCGCTCACCCTTGGGGCTTTCTGATGGTGAGAACGAACTGACACTCAGAGCGAGCCAATGCAGGCAGCTCGCGGTTCGGCATCGACGGCGCTGGTTCTTACCGCATCCGCATCGTCGGACCGCAGGCGGCGGAGCCGGCTCAGGCGGCGGCCGGCCTCCGCGGCCCCGATCATGGCGATGAAGAGCAGCACCGGCAGGGCGATCATCGGCAGCTGCACGCCGTTCATGGCTGGGGTCTCGCGGGGGCGGGGGCCGCCGGCGGGGGCTCCGGCGGGCCGAACACGGCCTCCAGGCCGCGGCCGATGCCGTCCTTGAGCACCGCCTCCGCGGTGTTCTCGACGATCCGGCCGAGGATCGAGTCGAGCGCCGCCGCGTCGAACTGCGGTTTCTCCACCGTCCCCTTCAGCGGCACGATGAGTGGCGTGCGGAAGAGCGTGCCGAGCACCGGTGTCTGGCCCACGAGGTCGCCCCGCAGGGCCACCTCCAGCCGCATGTCGAGCGAGCCATCTTGGCCGACGCTCCCTTGCGACTTCACCACCAGCTGACCCGAGTCCATCACGAGCCCGTCGTGCGCGATCCGCCGGCCGGCGAGCCGCACGCGGACGGGATCGGGCCGCACCCGCAGGACCACCGCCTTGTCGCCGAACGCGAACCGCGGATCGACCACGCTCTGCAGCTTCACGAGCAGGTTCACCAGCGGCTGCACCGCCGGCGAGGGGCTGAGTTCCAGGTTCTCGAAGATCAGCTGGCCGGCGAGTTCGCCACCGAAGGCATCGGCGAACGGCAGCCGCGCACCCGCGAGGTCCACGCTCACGACGCCCGCGGCATGAGCGGCATGGCCGAGCACCGGAGAGAGCCACAGCGCGATCCGCCGGCAGGCCTGCTCCGACAGCGCGACCCGCTCGGCAAGACGGCCCGGCGGAATCACGAGCTCGCCCGGGGCGGGCACGAGCCGCACCCACGGGGCGCCGCGGACCCGGCCGCCGGCAACCGGAATGTCGAACGGCCCGAAGGCGAGCTGCCCTTCGAGCAGCCGCACGGGCACCTCCCCGGCCGCGAGCGAAAACCCCTCGACGTCGCCGCCACTCCAGGCGGCTGTCGTGTCGATCGCCAGCGACTTGAGCCGGTCATCGGCAGGGCGGGTCGTCGTGCTCGCCGGCCGCGTGACCCGCACCGCGAGATCGGGCTCCGCATCGGTGCCGCGAGTCGCGGCCAGCCAGTCGGCGGGAAGCGGCACCGTCGCCGACGCAGGACCGCCTCCCGACGCCGCCATCTCGGCCAGGCTGTCGGCGGCCGCCAACGGCACCCGCAGCGCGAAGGGGCGGCCCTCCGAGCCCACGAGCCGGATCCTTCCGCCCGTCCACGGGGAGATCAGCCGGGAGACCTGCTGCCAGTCGTAGGCGGCCGTGCCCTCGAGCATCATGACCCGCCGCGTTGACCAGTCGTCGAGCCGCCCCGTCGCGGCCACGGCGAGCGTGGACGACTCGACCGAGAGCCGATCGATGCGCAGCTGGTCGGCGAGCGTGCCCGACGCGACGCGTGGACGCGTCACCTCCAGCGCCCCGGCCACCCGCGGTTCGCTCCACACCGGCCGCGCCGCCTGCCCTTCGCGACCGCCGGAGGCGAGCATGAGCTGGCTGCCCGTCGCCTCTACGAGCAGGTTCACGCCCGCCTGCGTGTCGATGATCTCGATCGTGCCCCAGCCGCGACCGGCCGCGGGCCACGACTTCGCGACGGCAGCCGGCACGAGCCACGGCTCCACGCGACCGACGTCGGCCTGCCACTGCATGCGGCCGCGGAGCCGCTCGATGGCCGAGGCCGCGACCGTTGCCGGTAGCCACGCTAGGCCGCCAGTGCGGAGCGAGAGGCTGGTCGAGAGCAGCTCGCCCGACGTGATGTCCACGCGGCCCGACACCGCGTCGATGCGGCCGGCAGAGGTGATCACGACCCGCGGCTCGACGATCTCGCGGCCGTCGTGCCGCACGACGAGCTTCTCGATCTCGCATCCCGCCCGCGTCCACTGCCAGACATCCCCCTGCGGTGCGACCTCCGCGCCGGCCTTGAGCGTGCCGGCGAGCTCGAGCCCCGGCGTGGCGAACGTCGGCAGGATCGTCGCCAGCCGCGGCTGCCACCGGGCCAGATCGCCGACCAGCGACCAGGCGGCCTTGGTCGCCGTCGAACTGGCCGCAGGCCGGATCCATGCCACGCTGGCGTCGGCCGGAAACCCCACGACCGCCGCCAGATCGACGACGGCGCCACCATCGAGCGACGCCTCCAGCCGATCGTCGCCAGACGCGATCACCGCGCGGCCCCGATCGATCGCGGCGCCACCGGAGACCACGCTCCCCTCGGCCTCCGCCTCGAGGGAGAGCTGCGCGTCACGCCAGGTCGGCCGGCCCGGCACGTTCACCTCGACATCCACGAGGCTCGCGGCGAGCGTGAGCGAGCCGGGACCGCCGCCGGAGCCGGCGGCCGCCACGTCGAGCCGACCCCGGCAGGTGCCCGCCGCGGTGGCCGCGCCGAGGTCGAGCACCTGAGCCAGTTCGCCCACGACGGCCGCGAGGTCTGCCTGCCACTGCACCGCGAACGCGGCCGGCGAGCCCGACGCCGTCGCCTCCACGGCCTGCGAAACGAGCTTCGCCTCTTCGATCCGCAGCCGCTCGCCACGGCCGGGACCGCGGCGGCCCCGGACCCAGGCGCTGAAGGGCTCCGGCCACGCCAGCGGTCGCGGCGCCGGTTCACCGGCGGCCGCATCTGCCGCCGGCGACCGGACCGCGGTCAGATCCCGCACCGTCGCCCGCAGCTCCACCACCCGGTCGCCACCGTCCCCGCGCGCCGCTGCCGCCAGCCGCAGGCTGCCTCCGGTCACACGCACGTCGGGCCGCACCCTCAGGCCCCCGGGCAGCGCGGTCGCCGCCGCTGCCAGTTCGATGTCGATCGACGCCGTGAAATCGTCCGCGATCAGCCGCTCGGCCCAGGCGGGATCGTGGGCCGTCGGCATCCTCACGCTTCCGGTCGCCTGGGCCCGCAGCACGTCGGACGTGGCCTCGAGCCTTCGCACCACGATCCGCTCGGTGTCGAGCGAGAGATCGAAGGGCACGTGGCAGCGGTCGATGGCCAGCTGCTCGGCGAGCGTCTCGGCATCGCAGACCGCGAAACGCTCGAGCGCGGCTTCTCCCGCCAGATGGCGTCCGGTCGCGTCGAGCGACACGTCGAGACGGAGGTCGGCGATTCCGTCGACGAGATACGGCAGGCCGAATCGCGAGGCGACGACGGTCGAGGCCCCGAGCGGCAGCCGGTGCGTGGCGAGCGTGATCGTCCGCCCGCCGTCGGCCGCCGCGGGAGGCGAGGAGAGCGACCAGCCGCCGTCACGGACGAGCACCGCGGCAGCCGCCGCGGGAATCGTGGCGCGGTCGAGCCGCACCGGCGCTCCCGGCGGCGGCACCGCCGCCCTGGGGTTGCCGACGGCCGCCGCCCCGTCGGAGTGCCGCAGGCGGCCGGCGGCGGTCCAGCCGGCGAGCGATCCGTCGGCCTGCAGCGAGCCCGCCGCGATCACGTCGGAGAGCCGCCATGCGACCCGATGCACCGTATCGACGAGCTCGACGGTGCCGTTGACGACCTCCAGTTCGATCGCCTGCGGCCGGACGGTCGATGCCAGCCACGGCGCGATGATGTCTTCGAGCGAACTGCCGTCGCCGCGCACCTCGACGAGTACCTCCGGATCGACGAACCGCATCGTGCCCAGCGACCGTGGTTCGCAGGCCAGGCGGAGCAGCCCGCGGTCGAGGGCAAGCCGCGGCACGAACACGGCCGCGCGGCCCGACCGGTCTCGGAGCACGACGTCGCGATACTCGACGCCGCCCATCCAGCGCCACGAGGCGGCGCTGCTCGTGATGCTGCCGTCGATGCCGGCGAACGCCAGCGCGAGCGGCTGATCGCGGAGGGGCGTGTGCACGAGCACGGTTGGCGCGGCGGAAACGATGGCCACGGCCACGGCGGTGATGACGACGAGTCCCCGCACCCAGCGGCGCCGGGGCCTCGATCCCACACCGTGACCGGAGTGTCGCCTCGCCATGCGGCGGAGTATAGGAGTGGCCCTCAGGGCCAAGAAGGCGGGATTCCCCGGGATTCCAGCCGCACCAGATCCGCGGGCGTGTCGAGGTCGAGAAACGAGTCGAGATCGGGATCGAGCGGCCGGAGCTCCTCCGGCGCCACGACCCGCACGGCCTCCGGCTCCCGCGCCGCGAGGTCGTCGAGGACGGCCCGTGGCCCACGGCCGGCGGCGGCGAGCCTGGCGATCGACACCGAGAGGTCGCAGGCGAACACCGCGGCGAGCACCTGCGGGTGGCCGGCCACGAGCGGCACGACGATCCTCGCGGCCGACGACCGGGCCGTCTCGACCAAGAGCCGCACCACCGCGGGAGCGAGCAGCGGCACGTCGCACGACGTCACGAACGCAAACCGCGGCGCCGGCATGCGGCTCAGGCCGTGCGCCAGGCCGTCACGAATCCCCGCCAGCGGCCCCGCGTGCGGCGTGGTGTCGTGGATGATCTCGACGCCGGCGGCGAGCGGCGGCAACGGCTGTCCGGCCGCCGCCACCACGATCACCCGCGGCACCACGGTCGCCAGCGCACGACAGACCCGACCGAGGCACGACTCCCCGCCGACGACGACCGCGGCCTTGCCGCCGGCGCCGAGGTTGAGCGCGGCGAGCCGCTCCGCTCGTCCGCCGGCGAGCACGATCCCGATCACGTCGTCATGCATCAGGCACACTCCAGTCGGCCGCCGGTTCCAGGAAGCGTCATCACGTCAGCGGTACGATCGTGCCTTCACGGATCGATCGCAGTCACGATACCGCATCCCGGCCGCACTGCGGCCATCACGCCCCGATCCATTCGCGGAGCCGCGCGAGGTCGCGCTTCAGCTGAGCGACGAGCGCCGGCCCCTTTCCCAGGCCGCCATACTCGTGGTGCTGGCTGATCGGACCGGAGAAGCGGGTGGTCTTCAGCCAGTCGAAGAACGACTTCTGCACCACGCCCTCGCCCAGCGGGCACCAGCGGAGCTTCTGGCCCGCGTCCGTCCGCTCCCAGAAGAAGTCCTTGCAGAACACGGCGACGAGGTGATCGGCCATGAGGCGGGCGTGGAGCGGCCAAGCGAGCCCGCCCTCGACGGTCGCGTGGGCGATGTCGAAGCAGCCCCCCACGTGCTTCGGGTCGAGATCCGCAAGCGCCTCGTGCAGGTCCCAGACGGCGGCGCCCACATACTCGGCGCCCGAGTGGTTCTGGTAGCCGGCCTGGAGGCCGAGATCGCGGCAGGCGGCGGCCACGTCGGCGAGCGCCGCGTGCAGCTCGGCGACCCGCCGCGACGGATCGCCAGCGCTTTGATACTTGAGGAACCCGAGCCGCACCCGCGGGATGCCGGCGGCGGCGGTGGCCTTGAGCACCCGCTCGCCGGCCGGGTCGAGGGCGACCACGCTCGTGGTGACGATCGCGAGCTGCTTGCCTCGCTTCCTCAGGGCCTCAACCATCCGCGGGAGATCCTCCTCGACGCGGTCCGGGGCGATGTGCGTGGAGCTGCCGTCCCGCACGGCGACCTCGACGCCGTCCCAGCCAACCTCCGCCACGAGGTCCGCAGTGGCGTCGCAGGAGAGGTCGCTGAACGGCTTCGTGAAGCCGACCACCGGAAACCGCCGGCCTTCGGCAGCCTCGGCCGCAGGCAGCCGTCGCCCCGCCGCGCCGGCGACGATCCCGACGGCCGACGAGGCGAGGAACACGCGACGCGACGAGCTACTCATGAGAGCCGTGGCCCCGGGAGGGTTGATGGTGGCGGCAGTATGACACCCCACATCCACTCGCGGTGAGGCGCCCACTGACGGCGACCAGCATGCATCACGCGCCCGTGCCCGCCGCCTCAGATCGACGAGGCGACCGCCGCGACCACCACCGGCTCAGCTACGTCGGCCGGCGGCGTGACGTCGTCGTGAAACTCGGTGGGGTGATCCTCGGCCGGATGGCCGTAGAGATCCTGCATGCCCGCCACCGCCGCCAGATACTCGTGAAAATGCGCGTCCATGATGAAACCCTCCTTGGTTGACCATCCGCGAACAAGGAATAGTACGCACGCCAATCGCGACAGTTCGCGACGCCCCAGTTCGCCGATCCTGCCCAAGCCCCCACGATCTCCCGGACGCTGCCGACAAGACCCGCGGCCACGCAATCCGACACCGCCTGGCGGTCGATGAGATCACCGTCATCCCGGGTGAGCGCCCTATGAACCACCTCGTGCACTTCGTCGCTCTCGCAGCGGCCGGTGCGGTCGGCACGCTGCTCCGTGCCGGCTGCACGACGGCCGCTGTCAAGCTCTTGGGGCCCTCGTTTCCATGGGGAACTCTCGCCGCCAACGTGATCGGCTCGTTTGCGTTTGGCGCGATCTCCGCGCTCACCCGCGGCCGCGGCATCACGCCGGAGCAGGAGACGGTGCTCCTCGTCGGACTCCTGGGCGGCTTCACCAGCTATTCGAGCTTCGCCTTCCAGTCGGTGGCGCTGCTCGAATCGGGCCGCGCCGCCGCAGCGCTCGCCTACATGGCGCTCACGAACGTCGCCGGCCTCGTGGCCGTGTGGGCCGGCCTGCGGCTCTGCCGCTGACGCCCTCCCCGGCTCATCGGCCCGACCAGCGGCACTCGTACACGCTGCCCTGACGGGGCATGATCAACGACCAGCCGATCAACCGGCCGTAGGGATGATCGATCGTGTAGCGCGACGGGAGCGGTAAAGCCTCCGCGTCGCGGCCGCGGGGATAGCTGACGAGCTGGTAGCGCTCGTAGGGATGGTCATCGGGAAACAGCATCCAGACCGTGAGCAGATCGGCGTTGAACTGCATCAGCAGCGGCAGCCGGCCCGCGGGCAGCGACTTGAACCGCACCATCGCCGCCAGCTCGAGCGACACCGGCTCCCCGAGCGGCGCGGTCGAGAGGTCGACGTGAAACTCGTAGTGGATTTCCTCGGTGCCGTCGGCCAACCGGTCTCGCGCCCGCCGCACCCGCGCCGGTAAGCTCCCCTTCGGCTGCCGGTAGTCGACATCTTCCAGCGGCAGCGCGGTGCGAAACACCATCCCCTTCTGCCGCCGGGCCTCCTCGGTCACACGGAGCACCACGCGGTCGCGGAAGTGCACCTGGCCGCCGAGGTCGGGCCGCAGGCCGCCGCTCCAGGCCATCCGCAGATCGTTGATCCGGCTGAAGGAGAGGATCTCCACGCCGGCATAGTCGTCGGTGGTCGGCTCGGCGGCATCGACGATCTCGAGCTTCTGCCAGCCGGCCACCGGATCGCTCTCCACGAGATCGAGCACGAGCCGGATGTCGGGGTCGCCCTTGGCGATCGAGTCGATCACGCTGGTGAGCATCGCGGCCCGCTGGTGCACCGCGTAAAACCGCATCGGCAGATAGATGAAGGCCAACAGGCCGAGGGCCACGTAGAGGTAGCTCGGCCAGTCCTTCCAGTCGAGGAGCGTGGCCCACACCTTGCGGTGGCTGGAGCGACGCAGCTGCTCCTCGAGGCGGGCCGACGAGCTCGTGCCCTGGGTGCGGGCGGTGCCATGCGCGGCCGGCGCCGCCGCGGGAGCGACCACCGAATGCCGGCCCGGCAGCGGCTCCCACGGGGGGCCGTCGTGGACCGGCTTCAGGGCCTTCGCGCCGATCCGGCGGTGGAAGCTGCGGGCCACCTCGTAGCCATGGGCCACCAGGGCGTTGACCTCCAGATCGCTGAACCGGTCGAGGTCGGTGCGGATGCCCGACACCTCCGCCTGCACCACCGGATGCATGCCGTGCGGATCCTCGTGCACATCGACGATGTGCGTCACCGGCAGGAAGTGGAATCCGTTCTGATCGCCGAAGTTCTCCCGCTCCAGCTGCCAGACGCGGTCCCAGAGGATGTCGGTGGCGCGGATCGACTGCGCGATGAACCCCAGCGGCGCGTTGCCGAGGATCCGAAAGGGCTTCCCGGCGTCGCTGACGATCACACGGTGATACGACCGGCCGCATTGCTCGGTGAGCCAGGCGAAGCCGCGGATGCCGAGGTTGTCATACACGCCGCCGTCGGTGAACGACTCGGTGGGAAACTGCCCCTCGTGCACGCCGAGATCGTGGGCCGTGATCGCCACCGGCGGAAAGAACCCCGGAAACGCCGACGAGGCGCTCACCACCTTGGCGATGGTCGCCGTCTGCCCCGTGATGTGCCGGAACGGATCGGTCTCTCCCTGCTCCCGCTTCTGGATGTGGAGGCCGTCGCGGTTGAACACCGCCATCACCCCGTCGCTGACGTTGGTGGCGAGCATGTGCAGGGCCGGCTGCTCGGGGAGCTCGAACAGCCGCCGGTCGCCGTAGAGGAACGTGCGGTAATACTTCTCGAGCAGCGCGTTGGGGGTGAATCCAGCCGCCGACCAGCCGGTGAGCTTGCCGAACAGCCTGACCGGAAACAGCAGCGGCAGGCGGCGGACGATCCGGTTGCGGACATCGTGCTGCACGAAGCGGATGATCTCGCCGGCCGCCTCCGCGAACTCGGCGTCGGTGCCGGTGTAGCGGTCCCAGTTGAGGACGAGGTGGGCGGCCAGGATGCTGCCCCCAGACACCGCCGCGATGTCGCCGATCAGGGGCAGCGAGCCGCTGTCCCGCAGGTAGCGGATCACGCCGAGGTGGTAGAGCGTGGCGCGGAATCCGCCGCCGGAGAGGGCGAGGCCGATCGTCGACATGCAGGGCGGCACCGGGTGGGACGGGGACTCGGGCCAATCTACCCGCCCCTTCCCCCACCGGCGACTGTTGAAGCGGCGGCCCGCGCCACGGCATACTGTCGCCCCCGTCCCCATCACCCCGGAAACATCGCACCATGGGCCTGCTCAAAGAATTTCGTGACTTCGCGATGCGCGGCAACGTGATCGACCTCGCCGTCGGCGTGGTGATCGGCAGCGCGTTCGGCAAGATCATCAGCTCGCTCGTCGCCAACATCATCATGCCCCCCCTGAACCTGCTGACGAGCAAGTTCGGCGTGAACTTCACCGACCTCGCCTACAAGATCCAGACCGAGGCCCCGAAGCTCAACGCCGACGGCACGATGGTGATGGAGGACGGCAAGCCGGTGATGGCGTTTCAGAACTACCCCGTCCTGAACTACGGCCCCTTCATCCAGTCGGTGGTCGACTTCCTGCTCGTGGCCGGGGCGATCTTCCTCGTCATCAAGGCGCTCAACTCCGCCAAGGCGAAGTTCGACACGGTCACGACCGCGGAGCCGCCGCCGCCGCCGGAAGACGTGGTACTGCTCCGCGAGATCCGCGACGCCCTCGCGAAGCGGTAGGCAGATCATGGGATTCTGCGACGGCGCCTTCCTGCTCTCCACCCCGGTGGCGGCCGACCTCTACCACCGGGTGGCGGCGTCGCAGCCGATCGTCGACTACCACTGCCACCTGAGCCCGCAGGACATCGCCGAGGATCGGCGGTTCGACTCCCTCCACGCCGCCTGGCTGGAGGGAGACCACTACAAGTGGCGGGCGATGCGGGCCGACGGCGTGAACGAGGAGCGGATCACCGGCTCCGCCACGCCGCGGGAGAAGTTTCAGGCGTGGGCGGAGACGATGCCGCACACGCTGCGAAATCCGCTCTTTCACTGGACCCACCTCGAGCTCCGCCGGCACTTCGGCATCGACGACCTGCTCGACGGCACCACCGCCGAGCAGGTCTGGACGGAGGCCAACCGCCAGCTCGCCACCGGCCCGCTCACCGCCCGCGGCATCCTCACGAAGATGAACGTGGCGCTCGTCGGCACCACCGACGATCCCGCCGACCCACTCGACTGGCACGCCCGCATCGCCGCCTCGGGCTTCCCCGTGAAGGTCGTGCCCACCTTCCGCCCCGACGTGGCGGGCAAGGTGCATCAGCCCGAGAAGGTGAGGGCCTGGGCGCAGAAGCTCGCCGACATCTCCGGCGTCGCCACCGACACCCACGCCGGGCTGCTCGCGGCCCTCGCCAAGCGGCACGCCGACTTTGCCGCCGCCGGCTGCCGGGCCAGCGACCACGGGCTCGACGTGCTCGCCGCCACGCACCTCACCGACGCCGAGGCCACCGCGATCTGGCAGCGGGCGCTGGCCGGCACCGCCGCCACGCCCGAGGAGGCCGACCGCTTCGCCACGCACGTGGCGCTCCACGTCGCCCGGCTCAACCACGCCCGCGGCTTCGTCACCCAGCTCCACCTCGGCGCCTTTCGCGACCCCAACCTCTTGCTCGCCAAGCGGCTCGGCGCCGACGCCGGCTGCGACACGATCGGCGACCTGCCGCAGGGGCCAGGGCTCGTCCGCTTCCTCGGCCGGCTCTCGGGGGAAAACACCCTCGGCCGCACGATCCTCTACAACATCAACCCCGCCGATAACGCCGTGTTCGGCGCGATGCCGGGCTCGTTCCAAGACGGCATCATCCCCGGCAAGATGCAGTGGGGCAGCGGCTGGTGGTTCATGGATCAGGAGCGGGGCATGCGCGACCAGATGAACATGCTCTCCGACCTAGGCCTGCTCGCGCGGTTCGTGGGGATGGTCACCGACTCGCGGTCGTTCCTCTCGTATCCGCGGCACGAATACTTCCGGCGGATTCTCTGCGACCTGCTCGGCAGCGACGTCGCCGGCGGCCGGCTCCCCGACCGCCGCGACTGGCTCGACGCCGTGGTCGCCGGCGTCTGCCACGGCAACGCCCGGGCGATGTTCATCGACCCGGTCACCGCCTGAGCCGCTCGGCCGCGACGGGATCGACGGAGAACCGCACGCGGACGTCCGGGTGCGTGGTGTAGAGCCGCAGCCGGCGGCCGTCGTGGACGAGCGTGGCGCTCGACCGCTTGGGATGCGCGGGGTCCACCGGTAGGACGGGGTTGCCCTCCCACTTCTCCCAGTGGACGAGGTCGGCGCTCGAGGCCAGGCACGTCTGCCACGTTTTCCGGTCGGGATCGGGGCTGGCGTGGTAGTAGGCGAAAAAGCGGCCGTCGAACCGCACGATCTGGTCGATCGCGATGCCGTGGCGATCGTACGCCTCGGGGCCGCAGGCGAGCACCGGTTCGTCGCTGACGTTGGTGAACGTGCGGCCGTCGCGCGAGGTGGCCAGCCAGACGCCGTCGTCGAACCGCTCGTAGTAGAGATGCACGAGCCCGCGGTCGATCCAGAGCGTGGGCGTGCCTCGCGGCCCATCGGGAATCGCCGCGCCGGAGGTGAGGCGGATGTCGAGCGGGCCGCAGGGCCGCCACGACGCGAGATCCCGCGAGACGAGCAGGTGGGCGATGTCGTGCTCCCCCTCGGCGACCATGAGGAAAGTTTCCCCGGTGCGGCTTCGCGCCGCGGCCACGCACACGTCCTCGATCCAGCGGTCGGGCAGGAGCGGGCCCGCGGTGCGCTGCCAGGTAAGCCCGTCGGGGCTCGTCGCATGGCCGAGCCGCCGCACCCGATCGCGGTCAGGATTGGAGCCGGTGTACCAGAGGTGCCAGCGGCCGCCGTGCCGCAGAATCCAGCCCCGCTCCCGTAAGTCGCGATCCCAGGCCTCCGCGCCGCCGCCCGCGAACAGCGGGTCGGCCGACGGTGGGCCGAAGGCCACGAGTTCTCGGGGCACGTCCGCGGCGGCGGGGCGGGCCGCCGGGGCGACGAACAGGAGCAGGCAGACAACGGCGGAGCGGAGATGCATGCCGCCATGATACGCCCCCCGCGCCACCGGGCCGACCGCCGCTGCGGCCAGTACGATGAAGGCCGGCCGCTCCTCGTTGCACCGAGCCTTCCATGCCGCTTCCGGGTCGCACGCTCACCGCCCAGCTCGTCTGGCCCGTCGTCGGGCTCGTGCTCGTGGCCGTGCTCGCCAACGTGGCCTTCGCCGCCTGGCTGGCCACGCGGAGCGCCGTCGTCGCCGCCCGCGCCGCCCGCGAGCGGATCGTGGTGGCCCTCGACCGCTCGCGGATTGCACTCGTGCCCGCGGTGCTCGACGCCCTCGGCGACCTGACCGGCAGCGAGCTCGTGGTCTGGGACGACGCGGCCGACGCGGCCGGGGCGGCCACGCTGCCCCCAGAGCGGCTCGCGGAGGCGACCGCCGCGCTCAAGACCGCCCGCGATGGCGACGTGATCGAACTCGCCGGCAGGCGACACGCCGTCGCCATCGTGCGGGCCGCGGGCGTGAGGCCAGAACAGGCGTTCGTGCTCACCCCGGTGAGCAGCCTCGCGGCCACCACCTGGTCGGCGGCCTGGCCGGTGCTCGCCGTCGCCGCCGCCACGCTCGCGGTGCTCGTGCCGCTGGGGCTGGCGACCACCGGGCGGATCACGCGGCGGATCGCCGCGATCGAGCGCCGCGTGGAGCGGATCTCGCTGGGCGAGTTCGGGGCCACCGCCGCCGAAGCCGGCGACGACGAGGTGGGCCGGCTCGCCGCGGGCGTGGAACGAATGAGCGGCGAACTCGAGTCGCTCCGCGCCCGGCTCGTCGCCGGCGAGCGGCAGCGGCTGCTCGGCCAGCTCGCGGCGGGCTTCGCCCACGAGCTCCGCAACGCGATCACCGGCGCCCGGCTTGCGATCGACCTCCACCGCCGCCGTTGCCCCGGCGGCGACACGAGCCGCCGCCCCGACGACAGCCTTGCCGTGGCCTGCCGGCAGCTCGACATCGTCGAAGAGGAGGTCCGCGGCCTGCTCGCCCTCGGCAAGCCGCCGACGACGGAGCCGGCGGCCGTGGACGTCGACGCGCTCGTTGCCGAAGTGCACGACCTCGTGACGCCGCGGTGCGCCCATGCAGGAGTGACACTCACCACCGGCCCCGCCTCTGCCGCCGTGATCACCGGCCGCCGCGAGGCACTGCGGGCGGCGCTGGTGAACCTGGCCCTCAACGCGATCGATGCGACCGGCAGTGGCGGCCACGTGACCCTCGCGGCCGAGATGGCCGACGGTCGGATCACGCTCGCGGTCGAGGACGACGGCCCCGGGCCGCCCCCCGAGCTCGGCACGGCCCTCGCCGAGCCCTTCGTGACCGGCAAGCAGGAGGGCGTGGGGCTCGGCCTCGCGGTCGCCCGCGCCGTGGCCGAGCAGCACGGCGGCACGCTCGCCTGGCGGAGGGCCGACGGCCGCACGCGGTTTACGATCGCCCTTGCCGGCGCGATCCCCGCCGCAGCCCGTGCGCACCCGGAGCCGGTCGCATGAGCCGCGTGTTGGTGGTGGACGACGAGCCGGCCATCGGCTGGAGCCTGCGGGAGCTCCTTGCCGACGAGGGGCATGCGGTGGACGTGGCGGCGACCGTGGCCGAGGCCCTCGCCGCCGCCGCCCGCGATCGGCCCGACGCGATCCTGCTCGACGTGCGCCTCCCTGGCCGCGACGGCATCGACGCGATCCCCGACCTGCGGGAGATGGCGGCGGCGCCGATCGTGGTGATGACCGCGTTCGGTGACCTCGACACAGCGGTCCGCGCCGTCCGTGCCGGCGCCTTCGATTACCTCGTGAAGCCGTTCGACCTCGAGCACGTGTCGATGGTGGTTGCCCGGGCGCTGGCGAAGCGCCTGCCGCACGAGCCTGCCGGTGAGCCCGAGGCGGTACCGCAGCCGCTCGTGGGAGCATCGGCCGCGATGCAGGAGGTGTACAAGCGGATCGCGGCCGCGGCCGCCGACGAGCGGCCGCTGTTGATCACGGGCCCGGCGGGCAGCGGCAAGGATCTCGCCGCCCGCGCCGTGCATGCCCACGGCGTTCGGCAGACCGGGCCCTTCGTCACCACGAATCTCGCCGCCCTCGCCTCCACGTCGCTCGGCAGCGAACTCTTCGGGACACCCGACGCGGCAGGGCTCCTCGAACTCGCCACCGGCGGCACGCTCGTGATCGAGGCGATCGACGCGGCTCCAGCGGAGGTGCAGGAGCGGCTCGCCCACGCGATCGAGAAGCGGGAACTCTCCCGCGGCGGCACGCCCCGACCGCTCGATGTGAGACTGATCGTGGCCAGCCGGCTTCCCCCCGACACGCTCTCCCTCGCCGCCAATCTCGCCGCGCTCCTCCGACCGAACCCGATCACGCTTCCGCCCCTCACCGATCGCCGCGACGACATCGAGGCCCTGGCCCGATCGTTCCTCGCACGGCATGCCGCCGCCACGCAGGCGGCGACGGTGCCCGCGGTGACGGCCGAGGTGCTGGCGGCGCTGGCCCGCCGCGACTGGGCCGAGAACGTCCGCGATCTCCGGGCCGCCGTCGAGCACGCCGCCGTGGTCGCTCGCGGGGCCACGCTCCGACCCGAGCACCTCCCGCCCGTCGCGGCCGCCGGCCCTGGCGGTCCGCTCGACACCACCAGCCGCCACGTGGACGAGGCGATCAAGGACTGGGCTGCGGCGGCCCGCGCCGCCTTTGGCCGGCTGCCCGAGCCCGACCTCCACACCCGTGCCCTGCGCCTCGTCGAGGCCACGCTGCTCCGCGAGGCACTCGCCCACACCGGCGGCAATCGCACCGCGGCCGCCAAGCTCCTCGGCCTCGACCGGGCGACCCTGCGGACCAAACTCCGCCAGCTTGGCCTCGACGACTGATCCCGCCCGAAAGTGGCCGCAGGTTTTCAACCTGCGGTGCCCGTCGCGCGGGGCTGCCCATGCCCGTCGCCGGACGCTCGCCGTGACCGCACCGGTGAAAACTTCCCCGGCTGCGAGGCGCGATTCACCGCGCGTCAGGGGCTCCCCCGCCGATAGCATTCGCTGACGTTGCCGCCGTCAGGAGCCGCTGTCATGCACCGTCCGGTCCGCCTCGGCCGCCGTGGCTTCACCCTTGTGGAGCTGCTGGTGGTGATCGCCATCATCGCCACGCTGATCGGGCTCCTCCTGCCCGCGGTGCAGTCGGCCCGGGAGTCGGCCCAGCGGACGGCGTGCGGCAACAAGCTCCGCCAGCTCCCGATCGCCTTTCACAACTACGAGACCGCCCGCCGGATGCTGCCCCCGCTCAAGCGACTCTTCTCCGGCGCGATCACCGCCTGCGAGCCGAAGATGGCCCACCGCAGCTGGGCTCCGGACGTGCTGCCCTACCTGGAAGAGGCGGCGCTGATGGCGAGCTACGACCTGTCGCGAAACTGGTGGGAGAACCAAGACGGCTCCGCACCGAGTGGCGGCACCGCGGGCGTGCTCGACGACACCGCCACCGGCAATCGCGTGCTGGCCCGGAACTTCCTCCCGGTGCTGCAATGCCCCTCGTCCCCGTTTCCCAACCGGATCCAGGACAAGATCGAGAATCCGCGCAAGACCGGCGCGTGTGGCGACTACTTTCTCGTGGGCGGCTCGGGCACCAACTTCAACATGGTCGCTGGACTTGCCGCCGGCACCGTGACGGCGGGACCGGGGCCGACGGAGGCGTGGACTAACTGTGGTGCCGCCGCCGCCCGGCCGCGATGCACCATCGCCAAGATCACCGACGGCCTCTCGAAGACGATCCTGCTCGGCGAGTGCGCCGGCCGCGAGGACGTGTGGCGGGAGCGCACCCGCTATCCGGCCAACGCCGATCAGGCCGCGGGCGACGGCTGCGCGCGGGGGCAGGGCGGCGCCTGGGCGACCAACGACAACCCCTACGGCTTCGGCGAGAAGGCCAACGCATGGTGCACGTCCGGCCCTACCGCGGGACCGATCCCCACGCCGCTCATGCGGGTCAACGGCTCCAACGAGAATGGCTGGCTGCTCTACGGCTTTCACACCGCCGGCGCGAACATCGCCATGGCCGATGGATCGGTGCGGCTGGTGGCCGAAGACACGTCGCTGCAGGTTCTCGGCCAACTCGCCACGCGGGCCGGCGGCGAGGCGGTTGCGCTCGACTGACCGGGTTGAAAGGCGGCGTGGGGCGGCACGCGACGGGCGGGGGATCCGCAGGTTGAAAACCTGCGGCCACTTCAGAACCTGCGGCCACATGAAAACCTGCGGCCACGTTGGGGAACGTCCGGCTGCTTTTCTCGGGCGGAGCACGGCCGTAGACTGCCTGCTCAGGGTCGGCGACGCCGACGACGGTTCGATTCTCCAGCGACGAAAAGGCTCATCATGGACATTCTCGGCGAGATCTTGAAGCAGGTCATCGAGGGCGCGGCGCAGCAGCAGGCCCAGCCGCAGCGGCAGCCCCAACCCCAGCCCCGCCAGCAGCCCCAGCAGCCGCCCCAGGGCATGCCGTCGCCCAACGACCTCGGCGACATCCTCTCGCAGATCTTTGGCGGCGGGTCGGCCCAGAAGCTGCCCGAGGTCGTCAAGCAGTTCGAGGAGAAGGGCATGCGGGACCAGGTCGACTCGTGGGTTCGCACGGGTCCCAACAAGCCGGTGGACCGGCGGCAGATCGAGGAGACCTTCGGCCAGCACGAGCTCGACCGTTATGCCAGCTCCAAGGGCATCGACCGCGATCAACTCGCAGAAGTCCTTGCGAAGTACATCCCGCGGATCATCGACGAGCTGACGCCGAGCGGCCAGCTGCCGCCCCGCCGCTGAGATTCCGGTGGCCCGCGCCGCCCCCCACGGGGCGGCGCGGGGCCTCCCTCGGGCGAAGGTATACTGGCGGCAACCGAGGAGGTATGGCCCGCCGATGAAACCGCCCGTGGTCACCATCGTCGCCGCCGTCCTCGCCTGCGGCCTGCTCGTGGCCGGCAGCCCCGCTTCGGCCGTCGATTGGTCGGGCGTGGAACTCGCCTGGCGGAACGACCCGCGGCCCGTGGCCGACGCGCCACTGCCGGTCGAGGCGCCACCAACGCGCCGTCCGAGCCGCCGCGCCCAGCGGCGGAGCATCCGCCGCGTGGAGATCGAGCAGGTGATCGTCGAGCAGCGGCTCGTGCCGGCGCCGCCCCCGGCCGCGATCGAGATGATCGCCGAGCCGGCGTTCGTCGCGGCCGTCGTGCCGCTGGCCCCCGTGACGATCGTGACGGCCGACCGGCCGAAGGCCATCGTGCACGCCGATCAGATCTACGGCGAGCATCCGCGACAGCGATACGACCTCCATCTCCCGGATGGCTGCAGCGGTGGCAGCCTCCCGCTCGTGGTCTGGATCCACGGGCCCGACTGGCGGATGGGCACCAAGGCCGACTGCCCGGTCGCCTGGCTGGTCGAGCAGGGCTTCGCCGTCGCCAGCATCGACTATCGCCCGAGCGACGTGGCCGTGTTTCCCGCTCAGCTCGACGACTGCCGCGCCGCGCTCGCCGCCATCCGCGCCGAGGCCCGCACCTGGGGCATCGACGAGTCGCGGATCTGCGTGGCCGGCTCCGGCGCGGGGGGCCATCTCGCGGCGCTCGTTGCCTTCGCGCCACCGGAGCCGGGACCGATCCGCGAAGCCTCCGCGGACAGCGACGACGAAGAGGCCCCGACCGACGTGGCGGCGGTCGCGATCTTCGACGCGCCCACCCACCTGCCCTCGCTCGGCGGCGGCCACGATCGTGCGGGCTCGGCCGCAAGCCGCCTGGTGGGAGGCCCACTGCCGGAGTTCCGCGAGGCGGCCCAGCGGGCGAGCCCGCTCGTGCACGTGACGCCGCAGGCCCCGCCCACGCTGATCGTGCAGGGCAGCCGCGGGGACGGCGTCGCGCTCGACCAGGGTGATCGGCTCGATGCGGCGTTGCACACGGCGGGCGTGGCGAGCGACCGCGTGGTTCTTGATGCGGCGGCCAGCCAGCTCGCCCCCCGCCGGGGCAGCCCCGCCGCCGGGGCGCTCGTGGAGTTTCTCGACCGGGCCGTCGGCAGCGCCGCCGTCCGCCGCGAGGACTGACGGCCGCGGTCGTCGCCACCGGCGCGTCCGCTGCGATCGGCACGAGCCGTGCGGTGTGCCTCGTCCGTCAGGCTTGTGCAGTTGACGCCGACCACCGCCGATACCTTTCGCTGTGCCGATCGTCATCGGCATCGCCGCCGCGGTCGCAAGCCCGCCTCGTCGCCGGCGCCGTGTTGTCCATCCCTTTCGCCCCCAAAGCAGCCCCATGCCGTCTCCACGCCGCACGTCTCGCCCCACCGCCGTCCAGAATCCGCTGGAGACGTATCTGCGTGACATCAACGAGACGCCGCTGCTCACCGCCGACGACGAGAAGCGGCTGGCGGTGGCGATCGCCAAGGGCGACGCGCTCGCCCGGGACCACATGGTGCGGGCGAACCTGCGGCTGGTGGTCAACATCGCCCGCGGCTACGCCAACCGCGGCCTGCTGCTGCCCGACCTGATCGAGGAGGGCAACCTCGGGCTCCTTCGGGCGGTGGAGGGCTTCGACCCGACGATCGGCACTCGGTTCAGCACGTATGCGAGCTACTGGATCAAGCAGTCGATCAAGCGGGCGCTGATCAACTCCGGGAAGACGATCCGCATCCCGGCCTACATGGTGGAGATCCTCTCCAAGTGGCGGCGGGCGACCGCCCGGCTGCTCGACACGCTCGGTCGGCCGCCGACGCCGGAGGAGGTGGCCCGGAGCCTGGGGCTGGCCCGCAAGAAGCTCCCGATCATCAAGAAGGCGATCCACGTGCACCAGTCGACCCCGCACGTGGAGCAGGCCGAGGGGGGCTGGTCGCTCGGCGAGCTGATCCAGGACACCAACGCCCGCTGTCCGGCGGATGTGCTGCTCGACGACGACACGCTCAAGCACGTGCTCAAGCGGATCGACGAGCTCGACCAGCGGGCCGGCACGATCATCAAGCTCCGCTTCGGGCTCACCGGCGGCGAGCCCATGACGCTCAAGGAGATCGGGGCCGGCCTCGGCCTCACGCGGGAGCGGGTCCGGCAGATCGAGTCGGAGACGCTCGCGGCCCTCGCGGCCGAAATCGAGGGGGTGCCGCGAGCCCGGATCCGGTTGCGGCAGGGGGCCTGATCGCCGACACTCTTCCCCATGGACCTCGCCAGCCACATCCGCCCGATCCCCGACTTCCCCAAGCCGGGCATCCTGTTCCGCGACATCACGCCGCTGCTCGCCGATGCGGCGGCCTTCGCGGCAGCGATCCAGGCCCTCGCCGAGCCATGGCGGAACGCCGGGGTGATGGCGATCGCCGCGGTCGAGGCCCGCGGCTTCCTGTTCGCCGGCCCCCTGGCCCTGGAGCTTGGCGTGGGGGTGATCCCGGTGCGGAAGCCGGGCAAGCTCCCGGCCGACACGATCAGCCACGAATACGACCTGGAGTACGGCCGCGACCGGCTGGAGATGCACAAGGGCGTGCTGCCTGCCGGCGCCCGCGTGCTGGTGGTGGACGACGTGCTGGCCACCGGCGGGACAGCGGCCGCCTGCGTGAAGCTCATCGAGGCGGGGCGCGGCCACGTGGTGGGAGCGTCGTTCCTCGTCGAGATCGCCCCGCTCGGCGGCCGCGAGCGGCTCGCGCCGCACCGCGTCGAGAGCGTGATCGTCTACTGAGATGCGCCGCCGCGTCGTGGTGGCGATGTCGGGGGGCGTCGATTCGAGCGTCGCCGCCGCGCTGCTCGTCGAGCAGGGGTTCGACTGCGTGGGTGTGTTCATGCGGCACGCAGCGCCGGTGCTACCGCCGGAGCCGGCGGCCGATCCGCTGGCGATCGTGTCGCCGCGGCCCGGACACCAGGGCTGCTGCTCGCCGACCGACGCCCTCGACGCCCGCCGCGTGGCCGACCGGCTGGGCATTCCGCTCTACGCCCTCGACCTCTCCGCCGAGTTCGAGCGGATCATCGACAGCTTCGCCGCCGAGTATGGCCGGGGACGGACTCCGAATCCCTGCGTCCGCTGCAACTCCTGGATCAAGTTCGGGCGGCTCTTCGACCACGCCGACGCGATCGGCGCCGCGCACGTCGCCACCGGCCATTACGCGCGCCTCGAGCAGGACCCGCACGGCCCCGTGCTCCGCCGCGGCCTCGAGGCCGCCCGCGACCAGTCCTACGTGCTGTTCGACATCCGGCCCGACCGGCTGCGGCGGATGATCCTTCCCGTCGGCGGTCTCGCCAAGGCCGACGTGCGGGCTCGCGCCGCCGCGCTCGGCCTCGTCACGGCCGACAAGCCTGACAGCCAGGAGATCTGCTTCGTCGCCCCGGGGGAACACGCCCGGCTCGTGGCCCATCGGCTCGGCGGCTCCCGGGCGGGTGAGATCGTCGACTCCAGCGGCCGCGTCCTCGGCCGGCATCCGGGAATCGAACACTTCACGGTCGGCCAGCGGCAGGGCCTGGGCATCGCCGTGGGCACGCCGCTCCACGTGATCCGCATCGAACCCGACACCTGCCGCGTGGTCGTGGGCCCGCGGACGGCCGTGCCCGACACCCGGCTCGTGGCGGGCGAGGCGACCTGGCTCGCTGCTCCGCCGACGGCCCCTTTCGAGTGCCTCGTGCAGTGCCGGGCCCAGCGGACCGCCGCACCGGCCGTCGTCACGCCGCTGTCGGCCACCGGCTTCGCGGCCGAGTTCACCGGCGGCCCGGACCAGTCGCCGGGCCCGATCTCACCCGGCCAGCCGGCGGTCTGCTACGCCGGCGACCGTCTGCTCGGCGGCGGCTGGATCGAGGGCTGAGCACCGCGAAACCGCCGGTTTTGCGGGGGCCGATTCGCGAACTAGGCTTGAACTGCCCGATCCAGCCCGTCGCCCCCGTCCGGAGTCGCTCGCGTGAACCCTCCCCCTGCCGGCCTGCCCCCCGAACTGCTCGTCGGGCTCACGATCATCATCGGCCTCGCCGTGCTGACGATGCTGCTGCTCGTGTTCAACTACGGCCAGCTCTGGTTTCAGGCCTACTGGTCGAAGGCGCGGGTCACGTTCATGGAGCTGCTCGGCATGAGCCTCCGCAAGGTCAACGCCCGGACGATCGTCCAGGCGCAGATCATGGCGACCCAGGCCGGACTCGGTCCTGACATCACGCCGCGGCGGCTCGAGGCCCATTACCTCGCCGGGGGCGACGTGCCCCGCGTGATCCGGGCGCTGATCGCGGCCCAACGGGCCGACCTCGACCTCGACTTCGACCGGGCCTGCGCGATCGACATCGCCGGCCGCGACGTGCTCGACGCCGTGCAGACGAGCGTGAACCCCAAGGTGATCGACTGCCCCGACCTCGCCAGCGGGAAGTCGACGCTCTCGGCCGTCGCCAAGAACGGCGTGGAGCTCAAGATCAAGGCCCGCGTGACCGTGCGGACGAACCTCCAGCAGCTGATCGGCGGCGCGACCGAAGAGACGATCATTGCCCGGGTCGGCGAGGGGATCATCACTTCGATCGGCTCGTCCGCCAGCCACTTCGAGGTCATGGAGCATCCCGACACGATCTCCAAGGCGGTGCTCCAGCGGGGCCTCGACGCCCAGACGGCGTTTCAGATCGTCTCCATCGACATCGCCGACATCGAGGTGGGCGAGAACATCGGCGCCCGGCTCCAGGCCGACCAGGCCGAGGCCGACACTCGCGTGGCCCGGGCACGGGCCGAGGAGCGGCGGAGCGTGGCGATCGCCCGCGAGCAGGAGATGAAGGCGGCCACGGCCGAGAACCGGGCCCGCGTGATCCAGGCCGAGGCGCTCGTGCCCAAGAGCATCGGCGAGGCCTTCCGGGCCGGCCGGATGTCCAACGCCGGGCCAGGAAACCCGACGGCCTAAGCCGCAACCAGGAAGCCCAACGGCGTAAGCCGTGGGGACTCCCGGTCCTTCCAACCCCTCCATCTTTCCACCCACGGCCGGCTCCGGCCGGCTCAATCCGTGGAGGTGGGAAAATCGGCCAAACCCTGACGGCCCTTCCTGCCGATGGTGAAGAAGGAAGAGCGGTTGACCGTCAGGATGACGGTCGGGTGAAAGCCCGGAAGCCGCCTTCGCGATGCCCACGGCAAGGGAGAATGCCCATGGCGATGCGAAAGTTGCGGGTCTACACCGAGCCCGACCTCACGGTGCGGGATTTCGCGGCGGTCGAGGAGTGCAGCGATCAGGGCGTCCGCGTGACGCTCGGCGAAATCCTGCCGCTGCTCGCCGACGCCGTCGCGAGCCATCGCACCTGGCTCACCGACTTCGCCGACGACGAGGTCACGATCTCGTCGGATCTGCATGACGTGCTCCAGGCCTACCGCCACTTCCGCCGCCCCGGCGCCTGAGTGCGGCTGAACGTGGCCGCAGGTTTTCAACCTGCGGAATCTCTCCATCAGGAAGCCCAATCGCATAAGCGATGGGGATCGTGTCGCCGCCCCGCTCGGGGCTGCCCATGCCCATCGCCAAGTGGCCGCAGGTTTTCAACCTGCGGCATCTCGCCACCAGGAAGCCCAATCGCGTAAGCGATGGGGATCGTGTCAGCGTTCCCGCTCGGGGCTGCCCGTGCCCATCGCCAAGTGGCCGCAGGTTTTCAACCTGCGGATCGCAGCCGTTTGATGCCGCCCCGCTCGGGGCTGCCCATGCCCATCGCCGGACGCTCGCTGCGCCCATCCTGGGCTCCGCTCGCTCGATGCTGACTGCGCTCCGCCATCCATGGCTGCGCTTGTCAGCAACGCCGGCTCTCGGGCACGGGCAGCCCCGAGCTCGCCGTAAAGCGAAAACAACGTTGATTCCGAGTCAGGCGAGCAGGGGTTCGGAGGCACGCGCAGAAGCCGGTGTCACTTGTGGAAGCCGGACATCGACATTCCGTTTGTGAACTGAACTCACAAGTGCCGCCGGCGCCGAGCATGCCTCCGAGCCGCTGCGGCGATCGCTGAGACGAACCGCACACACGTCCCCAGCGCACCACGCTCAGACGTCGAGATTCTTGACGTCGAGCGCGTGTTTCTCGATGAAGTCGCGGCGCGGCTCCACCTTCTCCCCCATCAGCACGCGGAACAGGTCGTCGGCCGCCGCCGCGTCCGTCATCGTGACCCGCAGCAGCGTGCGGTTGGCCGGATCGAGCGTGGTGTCGCGGAGCTCCTCCGCGTTCATCTCGCCGAGACCCTTGAAGCGGGTGATCGAGAGGCCCTTTTCGCCGGCCCGGCGCACGGCCGTGAGCAGGCCCCGCAGATCCTCGAGGCCGATCTCGTTGTCGCCGCGGCGGAGCGTGTAGCGGGAATCCTCGCTGCCCGTGCGATCCTGCGGCAGCAGCGAATCGACGCCAAAGCCCATCGCGTCGAGCTCCTTGAGCCCCGCGTTGATGCTCCGCACCTCGTGCAGGTCCACCACCACGAGCTGGTCGTCGCCCGTGCCCGGCGCCGTGCCGGGTGTGGTGTCGCCGGCCGCCTGCGCCTCCTCCACGCGGCCCACGGCCAACTCGCCCCCCGCGGCCTTCTCCTTGCTCTTCACGAAAGCCTCGAAGTCGTCACGGCTGGTAAACCACCGCTCCTCGAGCCCGTAGTAGACGTGGTACATCGGCAGCTTGCCCGTCTGCGGGTCGCGGCGGGCCGTGTGATCACGGAGGCTGATGCCCCGCTTCTCCAAGGCCACCAGCGCGTCTTCCAGCCCGGAGAGCGTGCGGCAGAGCTTCTGCATCTCATCGCCGGCGATCTCGCGGCCGTCGCCGGGCAGAAACACGCCTTCGCCCAGTCCCTGGTCGAGGAGCTGCGTCTTCATCTCCTCCTCGGTCTGCACGTAGTACACGGTCTTCTTGGAGCGGACGCGGAACAGCGGCGGCTGGGCGACGTAGACATGGCCCTCCGCCACGAGCCGATACATCTGCCGGTAGAAGAACGTGAGCAGGAGCGTGCGGATGTGCGAGCCGTCCACGTCGGCGTCGGTCATGATCACGATCTTGTCGTAGCGCCGCTTGGTGAGGTCGGCCTCGACGCCGATGCCGGCGCCGATCGCCGAGATCACGCTCCGCACCTCCTCGTTGGCGAGCACCTTGTCTTCGCGGCTCTTGTAGGCGTTGATGATCTTGCCGCGGAGCGGCAGGATCGCCTGGTACTCGCGGTGCCGGCCCCCCTCGGCGGAGCCGCCGGCGCTGTCACCCTCCACGAGATACAGCTCGCACCGCTCGACATCGCGACTGGTGCAGTCGCGGAGCTTGCCCGGCAGGCCGCCGCCCGACAGGGCCCCCTTCCGCTCGCGGAGCAGCTGCTTCGCCTTCTTCGCGGCTTCGCGGGCCTCGGCGGCGAGCACGCCCTTCTGGACGATCGCCTTGGCACTCTTGGGATTCTCCTCGAGGTACTTGGCGAGGAAATCGCCGACCGCCGAGTTGATGATCCCCTCGACCTCGCCGTTGCCGAGCTTCGTCTTCGTCTGGCCCTCGAACTGCGGATGGGGCACCCGCACGCTGATCACCGTCGTGAGGCCCTCGCGGACGTCCTCGCCGGTCGGCACGAGATCCTTGTAGATGCCGCTCTTCTTGCCGTAGGCGTTGAGCGCCCGGGTGAGCGCCGCGCGGAAGCCAGAGACGTGGGTTCCCCCTTCGGTCGTGGAGATGTTGTTGACGTAGCTGTGGAGGCTCTCGGTGTATTCGCCGGTGTACTGCAGGGCGATATCCCAGGTGATGCCGTCGCCCGCTCCCTTGATCGTGATCACGTCGGCGTGGACCGGATCGCTCGCCTTGTTGAGATGCTCGACGAACTCCTCGACCCCCCGCTCGTAGAAGTATTCCTCGGCGTTGCCGGTGGCGGCGTCGGTGAAGCTGATCCTCACGCCCGAGTTGAGGAACGCCAGCTCGCGGAGCCGCCGGGAGAGGATGTCCCAGGAGAACTTCGTCTGCGGAAAGATCTGCGGGTCGGGCTTGAACGTGGTCTTGGTGCCCATCCGCCCGGTCGTGCCCATCTTCCGCACCGGGCCGGTCGGCTCGCCCCGCTGATACTCCTGCTGCCAGACGTGGCCCTCGCGGGAGACCTCCACCTCGCACCATTCCGAGAGGAAGTTCACCACCGTCACACCGACGCCGTGGAGGCCGCCGGAGGTCTGGTAGGCCCCCTTCTCGAACTTGCCGCCGAACTTGAGGACCGTCATCACCCCCTCGAGGGTCGAGACGTCCCGCTCCATCTCCTCGGAGAGCTGCGGGTGGCGGTCGGTGGGAATGCCGCGGCCGTCGTCCTCGACCGTGACGCTGCCATCGACGTTGACCGTCGCGCTCACGTGCTTGGCATGGCCTGCCATGCACTCGTCGATCGAGTTATCGACCACCTCGTAGACCAGGTGATGCAGGCCTCGGGAGGTGTTGTCGCCGATGTACATGCCGAACCGCTCGCGGACGTGCTCACGGTCGGAGAGATGCTTGAGGTCCGCCGACGTGTAGTCCTGCTGCGGCTGGTCTGATGCCATGGGTTTCTCCTGACGGCGAGGGCGGGGGTGGGCTCAGGTGGTGCGATCGACGTCGGCGAGGAGCCGGCAGCGGATATCGGAGATTCCGGCTGCAGGCACGAGCTCCCGCAGCCGGGCCAGGATCGCCTGCTTGTGGAATCCGAACTCCTGGACGTGGGCGGAATGGCTGACGAACACGTCGAGGACGCCGCGGCGGATCGTGCCGGCCCGGGAGGTGTCGCGAAACGCGGGGGGTGCGGCCTCCCGCCAGGCATCGGCGACCGCCGACGCCGACTGCTCGCGGTCGTAGCCCGTGCGGGCCAGGAGTCGCGACATCAGCCTGCCGACCGAGAGCGGATCGGAGGACGCGGGCGAAGGGCGGCGGTTCATGGTCGTCGAAGCCACGGGTTCGGTCAGTCCGCGGCCAGCGGCATGATCACGTAGCCGTAGCCGTCTTCGGTCGAGCAGACGCAGGCGCTCTGGGCGTCGGTCAGCTCCACCGTCACGGCGGCCCCGGGATCGAGGACGCGGAGAAAGTCGGCCATGAACCGCGGGTCGAGCTTGATCTTCACCGTGCCGCCGCCGTGGTCGAGCGGCAGTTCCACCCGGCTCTCGCCGCTCTCGGCCGACCGCCCGGTGAGCACGAGCTGCCCGGGCTCGAACGAGAAATCGACCCCCTTCGACTGCTCGCTGGTGACGATCGCCGCCTGCCGCACGGCCGCCAGCAGCGACCCCGCGACCATCTGCACCCGGATCGCGTCGGGCCGCTCGGGAAACACGTCGCGCCACCGGGGGAACCGGCCCTCGACGAGCCGCGCGGAGATCGTCGTCCCGCCGGTCTTCACCAGGATCTCGTTGCCCCTCACGGCCAGTTGCACCGGCTGATCGGCCGCTCCCAGGCAGCGTTCGACGAGCTGCATGGCCCGGGCCGGAACGATCGGCTGCGCCTCGCCGAGGCCGCCGTCGCGGGTCTCCGCGGGGCCCTGCATCCGCGCCAGCCGGCGGCCATCGGTGCCAACGGCGATCACGGCCGCGGGTGCCATCTCCACGAGCACGCCGCCGAGCGCGTAGCGGCTCGACTCGTTGTCGGTGGCGAAGACCGTCCGCCGGACCAGTTCACGAACCAGGGGAGTGGCCAGTTCCACGCACCCGCCTCCCGGAAAGGTGGCGACCGCCGGAAACTCCAGCGGGTCTTCCGCGGGGAGGCGAAACTCACTCCGCGGCGCCTTGACGAGCGCCGCGGTGCCGTCGGAATGAATGTCGAACACGGTGCCAGCCGGGCTCTCGCGGACGATCGCCATCAGCCGCCCGCTCGGCAGGAGCACGGCCCCCGGCGCGACCGTCTCCACGCCCTCGAGTTCGATCCGGATGCCGACCTCGAGATCGGTGGCCATCACCACCACGGCGTCGCGCGTGGCCTCGACCTTGACATTCGTGAGGACGGGCTTGGGTGACCGCGAGGGCACGACCGCCGAGGCGCTCTGCAGGGCGGCGAGCAACGACTCCTTGGGACAGCGAATCTTCATCGTCGGCACAGGTCCTCGGGGCCGGTTGGAGGGAGCCCTTACTGTACCCGAAAAACCCCGCTCCGGAACGGGCGGCCGCGGTCTCCGCCCACCGCCGACAAGCCCGGTCGGGGGCCGTAATTCTTGCTTTCTCAATCTCTGAAATGAAAGGAGTCGGCAGCAGGCAAGAGACCTAGGAGAAGGAGCGTTGCAGGCCACCACCACGACCGCGATGCGGCCCCTGCCGCTCGAGCCGGCAAATGCCCAGGAAACCCCGCTCGCGGCTGACCTTCGGAGCCTGATCGGTGGGGTGCATAACTCGTCGATCGAATGTCGAGAGCGGGTCGTTGAACTCGCGGTCGGGCCGTCGGCTGGGAGACTTGATGCTGGTAGATGACTTCCATTCTGAGTGTTCGACGCTGCCAGGTCGCCGCCCGAGGCTGGTCGGCCGAATCGTCGCGAACGCCGGCACCGCACGGCCATCGCAGAACCGACACCCGCCCGACACTCGATGCGGCGTGGCCACCTGACAGTGGCCGCCGGAGAGTGGCCGCAGGTTTTCAACCTGCGGGTCCCAGCCTTTGGATGCCGCGCCGCTCGGGCCTCAGGAAGCCCAATCGCGTCAGCGATGGGGATCTCGTGGCAGCCCCGAGCTCGTCGAACGAAGGTTCGGTCCTGCGGTGGGGCGATTCCGCTCACGCTCTCCGACGTGCGGCGAGCAGTCGCTCGACATCGGCCGCGAAGGCGGCGTCGGTGGTCATCCGGGCTTCGACCGCCCGCACGCCACGCATCGCGGTGGTGTGATCACGTCGGCCGAACGCCGCTCCGATCGTGTCGAAGCTGCTCCGCGTGAGTTGCCGGGCCAGATACATCGCCAGATTTCGCGCCTCCACGATCTGCCGCGAGCGTCCGCTGCCGGCCAGGGCGGCTGCCGAGAGGCCATGACGGCTGGCGGCGGTGCGGATGATCCGGGCCAGCGACCAGGCCGATCGGGGCTCGGCCGGCTGTTCCGGCGGCCGCTGCGGAACATGGATCACGAAGCCCGCGGCCAGCCGGGAATCGAGCGCTGGGTCGAGTGCGCCGGCCGGCCGCGTCAGGCCCAGCGTCATGCACGCCGACACACCGTCGCGGGCCAGGTGGTCGAGAAACGCCGCCGCCGCCCGCTGCCGCTGCCGGCCGCCGACCAGATCGATGCGATCCACGATCACCAGCCGCGGCACACCGTCGGAGCGGATGACGGGCCGCGCCTCCGCGGCGAGGCTGCGGCCAAGCTCCGCACCCGGGATCCGCCAGACCTTCACGGCCGTCACCCCGCACAAGCCCTCGAGGTCGTCCAGCAGGCCCGCGAGCGGCGCCTCCGACGCGAGGCTGACGAGCCCCGGGGCCGCGACCGGATCGGCGAGCCGCGCGAAGGCCGCGCTGAGCAGCCGGGCCCATGGAGGACAGCTCATGCGGTCGTGCGGCCAGTGGTCGCGTCGGGAAGCCGCCATCGATACCCCTGTCGCACCCGGAGTCCAGCGTCGACGGCATCCGTGCCCCACTCGTCTTCGGCAGGCTAGCCGGGGCCCGGCGCAGCGAGAAGCCCCGCCTCCGCCAGCCCGCGAAACACCGCGTCGAGTCGGTGAATGGCGGTGGCGACGTCGGCCGGAGTCGTCGTGGCGCCGAGGCTCGCGCGAACCGCCGACTGCGCCACCCAGTCGGGCAGGTCGAGCGCGGCCACCGCCGGGGAGGGATCGCTCGATCCACTCGCGCAGGCGGTGCCCGTCGCCAAGCAGATGCCTGCGAGGTCGCAGGCCATCACGAGCATCTGGCGGTCGCAGCCCCGCACGGCGACCGTGGCGATGTGGGCCGCCCGCTCGGCATCCCGGCCGACCACCACGGCTGCGAATCCATGCCGAGCCGCCACGGCGACGAACTCCGTCTCGAACCGCTCGCGAAGCTCCGCGACCCGCCCCGCGGCCTCCGCCCTGGTGGCCACGGCGATCTCGAGCGCCGTGGCAAAGCCCACGGCCAGCGACACCGCTTCGGTGCCACCCCTCAGGCCGAGTTCCTGCGGACCAGGCGTGAGCGGGGCGACGTCGAGGCCGCCGCGGACGAGCAGGCCGCCGATCCCGCGTGGGCCGCCGAACTTGTGGGGCGCAAGCGCGAGGCTCGTGACCGGAAGCGCCGCGAAGTCCAGCGGGTCCCAGGCCGCCGCCTGCGTGGCGTCGGCATGCACGAGCAGCCGCGGGCCCACCCCTGCACAGGCGACCGCGGCGAGCGATTCTCGCAGGCCCGTCTGGCCGCAGACGAGCGTGGTCGAAACGAGCATCCGGCCGGACGTCGAGCCGGCCAGCCGGGCCGCAGCCGGCAGCGTGGAGCCGTCTGCGGCCAGGGGCAGTCGGCACAGCCGCCAGCCGCGGGCCGCGAGCTCGTCGGCTGCCGCGCGCAGGCTGCCATGGTCGCGGGGCGAGACGGCGACGGTGCCCGGAGTCTCTCCCGCGGTGCCGAGCATGCCCAGCCGGTTGGCCTCCGTGGCTCCGCTCGTGAAGATCAGCCGGTCGCGCATGCCGCCCGTCGAACGGCCCCCGAGCAGGGACACGACGCGGTCGCGGGCGTCCTCGAGCGCCGCCCTCGCGCGGCGGCCCGCGGCATGGGGGCTCGAGGGATTCGCGAAGGCTGCGGCCGCCGCCCGCTGCATCGCCTCGGCCACGCGGGCATCAAGCGGCGTGGCGGCGGCGTGATCGAGGTAGATCGGTTCCGTGGCGGGCGAAACGGCGGCCATGGCGTCTGGCCCCGAGGCCCGGGTCACCCGTGATCGAGGAAGGCCGCGATCCGATCGAGGCCCGCGGCGAGCTTCTCCTCGGAAGCCGCGAACGACATCCGCACGAAGCCCTCCGCGCCGAAGGCGCTGCCGGCGACGAGGGCCACGTGATGCTTCTCCAGGAGCGTCTCGCACCACTGCATGCTCGTGCCGATGCCCTGGGTCGCCATCCGCTTCAGGGGCTCGCGGATGTCGAAGAAGGCGTAGAAGGCGCCGCCGATCTCGGGGATCCGCACGCCCGGCAGCGCCACGAGCCGCCCCGCCACGAGGTCGCGCCGCTGCTGGAACGCCCGGAGCATCTCCGTGACACACGCCTGCGGGCCGGTGAGGGCCGCGACCGCGGCGTGCTGGCTGATGCTGCAGGGGTTGCTCGTCTCCTGGCTCTGGAGATTGCCGATCGCCTTGGAGAGCGGTTCGGGCGCGATCGTCCAGCCGATCCGCCAGCCGGTCATGGAGTAGGTCTTGCTCACGCCGGCCACGACGACCGTGCGGTCGGCGAGACCGGGCCGCAGCGTGGGGAACGAGATGCTCGGCCGGCCGTCGTACACCAGCTGGTCGTAGATTTCGTCGGCCACCACCGCGAGATCCCGCTCGATGGCCACGTCGGCCAGGGCCCCGAGTTCGGCGGCCGAGTAGACGACGCCGGTCGGGTTGCTCGGCGAGCAGAGCAGGAGCATCCGGGAGCGGGGCGTGAGCGCGGCCCGCAGGGCATCGGGATGAAGCTTGAAGTCGTCTTCGATCCGGGTCTCGAGGAGGATCGGCTTGGCCCCGGCGAGCTTGATGAGCTCGGCGTAGCTGACCCAGTAGGGAGTCGGCACGATCACCTCGTCCCCCTCGTCGAGCACCGCGGTGAACACGTTGTGCAGGGCGTGCTTGGCGCCGTTGGAGACCACGACCTGCGCCGGCGTGACGGTCAGCCCCGTGCGGCGGCCGTAGTCGTCGGCCACGGCCTTCTTGAGGGCGGGAATGCCGGCGGCGGGCGTGTATTTCGTCTTGCCCGCGCGGATCGCCTCCTCGGCGGCCCGGCAGATATGGTCGGGGGTCGGGAAGTCGGGCTCGCCCACCGAGAGGTCGATGACGTCGATGCCGGCGGCGGTCATCGCGGAGGCACGTGCGGCCATCGCCAGCGTGGCGGACGGCTCGAGGGCCCGCATCCGGCGGGCGGTGGCGAGGCTCTTCGACTCCATGCGTCGCGAACTCTCCGCTACGGGTTCAAAGGAAGGAAGGTCGAGCGGCGGACGTACCCGCCGGATCGCGGCCGCTTGACGCCCCTGGAAGGGCATCGAATGATACCACCCGTGCAGCCGTTTCCCAGCCGCGATCCCCGCCGCTGCGCTCCTCCAGCCGGATCCCAAGCATGGCCACGCGACGCGTCGGAGTCTGGCTCGTCGGTGCCAAAGGGGGCGTGGCCACCACGATGATGACCGGCCTGGCGGCGCTCCGCCGCGGCGCGATCGATCCGGTGGGCCTCGTCACCGAGACCGATCCATTCAACCGCCTCGGCCTCGCCGCCTTCGGAGATCTCGTCGTCGGCGGTCACGACATCCGCTCCGGCCGGCTGGGCGACGAGGCGCGGCGGATGTGGAATGAGAGCCGGGCCATCCCGCCCGACCTGATCGATGGCGCGGCATCGTTCTTCGCGGAGGTCGAGCCGCGGCTGCGGCCCGGCACGCTCGTCGCGTCGGGCGACCGCATCCGCAGCCTCGCCGATTCCGAAGCGGCCGCGGTGGTGGAGACGCCGCGGGCGGCCGTCGCGAGAATCCACCGCGACCTCGCGGAGTTCGCCGCCGCCGAGCGGCTCGACCACGTCGTGGTCGTCAACGTGGCCTCGACCGAGCCGCCTCCAGTCCTGCCGATCCCCTGCGGGTTCGCCGAGCTCGAGCCGCTGCTCGACGATCCCGACCGCTGCCCGCTGCCATCGAGCAGCCTCTATTTCCTGGCGGCGGCCGAGGTGGGGGCGAGCTACATCAACTTCACGCCCTCGACCGGGGCCACCCCCGCCTGCCTGCAGGAGGTCGCCCTGACCCGAGGCATCGCCCACGCCGGCTGCGACGGCAAGACGGGCGAGACGCTGCTCAAGAGCGTGCTGGCCCCGATGTTCGCCGCCCGCCATCTCGAGGTGATGAGTTGGGTGGGCCACAACATCTTCGGGAACATGGACGGCAAGGTGCTCGACGATCCGCGGAACAAGGCCGCCAAGGTGAAGAGCAAGGACCACCTCCTGGCCGCGATCCTCGGCTACCCACCGCAGACGCACGTCTCGATCGAGTACATCCGGAGCCTTGGCGACTGGAAGACCGCCTGGGACCACATCCACTTCCGGGGATTCCTGGGAACGCCGATGACGCTGCAGTTCACCTGGCAGGGCTGCGATTCGATCCTCGCGGCGCCGCTGGTGCTCGACCTCGTGCGGCTCGTCGAGCGGGCCCAGCGCGACGGAGAGCGGGGGCCGCTCGAGTGGCTCGCGTGCTTCTTCAAGAGCCCGATCGGCGTGGAGGAGCAGTCGTTCGCCGCGCAGGTGACGATGCTGACGGCGTGGGCGACACGCAAGCTCGCCGCAACCCACGCCGAAGCGTGACCAAAGCGGTCGCGCGCGACGTCGATCGTGATCGGTGGAGTCACTCGGCGCGGTGACGGACCGGAGAAGAGCGGGATTTTTTTCGAAATTTCTCTTGACAGTTTTCCCGGCCATCATCCACAACTCTCTACCGGTACGTGGTCGATGGTGAGTAATCACCGTGGTCAACGCACCGAATCGTCGTCCGCTCCCCTCCCAGAGCATCCGGGGGAGTGGATGTGAGAACCATGCACGGATGCTCGTGGCAAGGAGCCATTTCCATGGCCAAGAAGAAGAAGAAGGCTGCCAAGAAGGTCGCCAAGAAGAAGAAGGGCCACGGCTGAATCTGACGTCGGGGAGTCGCTCCGGGGTTCGCCCTTCTAGGGTTCGCCCGTCGAGGGTTCACTTCGGGGAGTCACTCCGACGCGGATTCGATGCCGGGATCCCTTGCGGGATCCGGCGGGTCGTCTCGTGAGACCTGCTTCCCTTCGCTCCGGCCTCTCGCATTCGGAGGTTCGCCTCCGGTGCGGCTGATCGGGGCGTCCACGCTCAGACGAGAAAGGCCGGCCCGGGCCCTTGGGCGCCCGGGCCGGCCTGATTCGTTTCGGTGGTACGATTTCTGGCCATGCCCACCCCGGAATCGACCGTGTTCCCCCCGCCGTCTGCCCGGGGGGGCTTCATCCTCTGCCCGTGCCACCCCGAGGCGGAGGCGGTGCTCGCCGCGCGACAGGCCGCCGTGCTGCCGGCGTTTTCGCGGGGCGTCTGGCGGCGCGGGCTGGCGACGTTTCGGATCGGCCCGGCGGACTTCGATCCGCCCGACGACTTCGCCCCGGATCTCGTCTTCGCCCACACGGTGGTGCGGTCGCTCGGCCAGGTGGCGGGAGGATCGGTCGCCGAACTCGCGGCCCAGACCCAGGCGGTCACGGGGTCTGTGCCGTGGAACGCGATCCACGTCTGGAAGCGCGACGAACGGCTCGAGGTGAACGCGGCCGACGTCCGCGCGGCACTCGCCGCGGCCTGTGGCGTCGTGCTGCCCGCCGATCCGGTGGCGCGGCCCGGCGACCTCGTGCTCGACTGCGCGATCGACTCGTCCGACCGCTGGTGGGTGGGCTGGCACCGTGCCGCGACGGCGGCGAGCTGCTGGCCGGGAGGCGCGTACCCGCAGCCGCTCCCGCCGGGCAAGGTGTCGCGCGCCTGGCTGAAGCTCGACGAGGCGATCGCGACCTTCGGTCTCGTGCTTCGCCCCGGCGAGCGGGCGATCGAACTCGGCGCCGCTCCCGGCGGTGCCTGCCTGCGGCTCTTGGAGGCGGGCCTCGCCGTCGTGGGCGTGGATGCCGCGGTGGTCGATCCCGCCGTGGCCGCGCATCCCAGGTTCGAGCAGTGGCGAATGCGGGCCCGCGAGGTTCCGCTACGACGCATGCAGGGCTGCGACTGGCTGCTGACCGACATGAACATCGATCCGGCGAGCACGATGGGGGCCCTCGCGCGGGCGCTCGGCGGCGGCGTGCGGCCGGCCGGCGTGATCGCCACCCTCAAGCTGCCCGACTGGTCGCGGGCGGCCGAGCTGCCGGCCTGGCTCGACGCGTTTCGGGGCTGGGGTTACGAGCCCCGCGCCCGCCAGCTCTCGACCGGGGGCCGCGAACTCTGTGTGGTCGCCACCCTCCGGCCGCGGCGGCGCGTCACGCCCCCGCGGCCTCGCCGCGCCATTCGCCGCCCGGAGGCGTAAGGCTGCCCGACCGGACGACGGTCCGGCCGTCGTCGGCCTCGAGGACGAGGCCGCCGTCGTCGTCGATGCCCCGGCAGACTCCGGCGTGGATCGTGTCGCCGGCGAACACCTGCACGGGGCGGCCCGTCAGGCTGCAGAGCGGGCGATAGCGGCGGGCGAGCGTCCGCGGCTCCGTGGCCATGCGTTCGAGCAGCGCGACGAGCCGGGGCAGGAGCGCCGCCACGAGCCGCTGGCGGGGCATGATGCGACCCGTGATGTCCGGCAGCGTGATCACCCGCGGCCGCAGTGGCTCCGGCGCGTCCGCCGTGCGGCCCGACGTGTTGACGCCGATCCCGAACACGGCGCGGCCGGCGGCGGCGGTCTCGACGAGGATGCCGGCGAGCTTCCGCCCCGACACCTCGACGTCGTTCGGCCAGCGGACGCGAGTCTCCACCACCGGCTCGAGTTCGCGGATCGTCTCGGCGAGCGCCACGCCGCAGGCGAGCGACCAGGTGGGCTTTGCCGCGCCCCCGAGCGGCTTCCCATCGACGACGAGGCTCACGGCGAGACAGCCCGGTGGCTGCCACCATGCGGCCCCCTGCCGGCCGCGGCCGCCGGTCTGCCGGTCGGCGATCACCGCGGCGGGCAGCCGCGACCGCGGGTCGGCGGCGATCTGCCGGGCGCGGTCCATGGTGGAGACCGCCTCCGCGAGCTGCTCGACGGTGGCCAGGCCGGCGGCGGCGCCGAGCCACGCCTCGTCGATCGGGTCGGCGGTGGGTGCAGGGTTCGTGGGCAAGGTGGGAAGGCTCCGCAGGCCACGGAGTCTAGCTGTCCGTGGACAACGCCCTCCACGGCCTTTGTCCACGTGGTCGATCGCAGGAAACGCCGCGGGTTGCCTGGATCGACGGCCGCCGCATCGTGCGGCGGTCCACTGTGGCCACGGCCTGCGAGCGGTCGGGGGGAAAGGCCGCCGTGGGACGCCGGCGTGCGGACTTGATTCCCGCGGCGCCGGCGTGGTACCCCCCACGACCTTTCGTTCTCGATGGGCCGGTCCCTCCCGATCCGCCGGCGGTGCCGGCGGCGGGCGCGGAGCATTCCTCGGCATGAAATCGCTGGTGTCGCTCGTGGTCGCGATCGTCCTGCTCACCGCAGGATCGTGGGCGGCCGCGCAGACGGCGTACCTGCCGCCCCCCGCGTCGTCGTCGCTCGACCGCATCGCCCAGGCGCCGCTCACGCCGCCACCGTCGACGTGGGACGCCTACGGGCCGCAGTCCGCGCAGGTGTTTCCCCCGCCGGGCCCGTCCGCCTCCACCTGGGCGCCGTCGGCGATCAGCGGTCAGCCAGGCTATCCGGGCTACTCCGCGGCGGCGCCGTCGCTGGTGCCCCCGCAGGCCGGGCCCCCGCAGGCGTCGCTGTTTCCCGCCGGCTATCCGACGCAGAGCGAGACGTTCCAGCAGACCATGCACGTCTTTCAGGGCGTGCGCGGCAGCTGGGCGTATCTGATGGGCGACGGCAACGACCTCAACGTGGGTGTCAACGAACTCGACACGACGGCCACCTTCGCGCTGCCGTTCTTCCACAACTCGCCCGTCAACCTCAATCACGCGCCGCTGCTCGTCACGCCCGGCTTCGGCCTCCAGCTCTGGGACGGGCCGGAGACCACCTCGACGCAGCTCGCCGACCTGCCGCCGAGCACCTACGACGTGTTCATCGACACCGCCTGGAATCCGAAGTTCACGCCGCTGTTCGGCGCCGAGCTCGGCATCCGCGTCGGCATCTACACCAACTGGGACGTGCTCGTCTGGCAGAGCTGGCGCATCATGGGCCGGGCGATCGGCACGCTGCAGATGACGCCCACCTGGCAGGCCAAGGCGGGCATCATCTACCTCGACCGCAACCAGGTGAAGCTGCTGCCGGCCCTCGGCGCCACGTGGACCCCGAACGACCGTTCCCGCTACGACATCTTCTTCCCCGCTCCACGGGCCTCGTGGAAGGTCGCGGGCACGCAGCAGCATGCCTGGTGGCTCTACCTCTCGGGAGAGTATGGCGGCGGCGCCTGGACGTTCCGCCGCAGCACCTCCAACTACAACATGATCACGCCGTTCGACTACAACGACATCCGCATCGCCCTGGGCACCGAGTTCGTGCCGCTCAAGCAGACCGGCATCTCGGGGAACTTCGAGGTGGGCTACGTCTTCTACCGGCAGCTGTTCTACGTCGATGGCCCGCCGCAGATCGTCGATCTGCCCGACACGATCATGTTCCGGTTGGGGCTGGCGTATTAGGTCGGCAGTCGTGGCGGAAGCCATCACCACCATGTGCGTTGCGTCGTCCCCACGCCGATCGGTCTCCGCGGCCGGTCGAGCACCGGGTGGAGCCGTCGTGCGGGCACGCCAGGCGGTGGTCGCCATGCTCGTGCTCGCGGCGACGGCGGCGCAGGGGGCCGAACCCCTGCCGCTGCCCGCCACCGACGAGGTCCGGCCGCTGCCTCCGGTGGAGCAGGGATTCTTCGACCGGATCCGCCTCGCGGCGCTCGGCGATCCGCAGGATCTCACCGAGCCGCTGTTGCCCGACGACGTGGCCCCGCCAGGGCAGCCGCGGCAGGAGTTCGAGCCCCCGGCGGGCCGCAAGCTGCCCCCCGGAGCCAAGCCCGGCATGCTCCAGCAGGCGCTCTTTCAGGTGACCGAACTGCCAAAGTTCGGCGCCGGCGGACTCGGCCTGACCACGCTCGAGAAGACGATCACCCTCGGGCTGCCGGCGCCGACGGTCGAGTCGCCGCTCTTGGTCACCGCGGGATTCGCCGGCACGCTCACCGACGCTCCCGCCGGCGCCGACATTCCTGGCGAACTCTTCGACGGCTACATCCAGGCCCGCTGGCTTCGCAAGATCGGCACGCGGCTGGGCGTGGACCTGGCGGTATCGCCAGGGTGGTACAGCGACTTCCACAACGACTCCTCGCAGGCCCTGCGGATCACCGGCCACGGCTTCGGGGCCTGGGAGGCGAGCAAGGATCTGCGGGTCGTCGCCGGCGTCATCTACCTCGACCGCTTCGACGTCAACATCCTGCCCGCCGGCGGCCTGCTCTGGACACCGGCGGATGACCGGCGGTTCGAGCTCATCTTCCCCAGGCCGCGGCTCGCCTGGCGGATCAGCGAGCGGCCCCAGGCGAGCCACTGGCTCTACCTGGCGGCAGAGTTCGGCGGCAACCAGTGGGCGATGCAGTCGCAGACCGGGCAGGATCAGATCATCGTGCTCCGCGACTACCGGCTCCTGGTCGGCTGGGAGCGGCGGCCGGCGGATCTGGGGCTGTCGTGGCGGGTGGAGGGGGGGTGGGTGACCGGCCGGCGGGTCGAATATTACCTGTCCGACCAGCCGTGGCTCAGCCCGTCGGACACGTTCCTCGTGCGTGCCGGGATCTGGTACTGAGCCGCGGTCCCGGCCGCTGCCGGCCAGTCGCTTGCCGCCGCCGCCGCGGCGTGCAACCGTAGTGCGACCGGGACGACAACACGCGGGGGACACGCCCGGCGTCGTGCACGCATGCATTCAACGGCGAACATCACCGAGTCCGATCGTGCCGCGGCCGCCGCCGGGCGGCTGTCGGCGGTCGGCTTGCGGTTCGGCGGAGCGCTGTCGGAGGGGGCCTTCTGGCTGGCCCACACCATCTTCTGGGCGGCGGTGTTCGGCGTGCTGATGACGGTGATCCACGTGTTCCGGCCGGCGATCGTCGATCCACTGGCGTTCGTGCTCGTGCGGGTGGTGCTCTGCTTCGTCGCGACCGCCGCGATGCGCTGGCTGTCGAGGCAGGAGTCGCTCCTCGTCAGGCTGGGGGTCTCGAAGATCGGCGTCATGGCCGGCGGTGCGATCCTCTCGGCGGTCCTGATCACGCTGGTCCTGTTCGCGATCGATCGGAGTGGCGGGCGGACTGGCCTGGGGCCGACGCGGCTCGAACTCGTGGCCCGGCTGGCGATCAACCTGGGCCTGCTTGCCAACTGGTGCGCCCTGTACTTCGGCTACCAGCTGATCCGGGAGCGGAACTCCACCGAGTTTCGGGCGCTGCAGGCGGAGTCGCTCGCGCTCCGCAACGAACTGCAGCATCTCCAGGGGCAGATCAGCCCGCACTTCCTCTTCAACGCGCTCAACACGGTGATGGCCTGCCGCGACGATCCCGAGGCGATCGACACGCTGACCCAGGCCCTCGCCAACTACCTGCGGTTCCTGCTGCGGCCCGCGGCCATGCTCGAGCCCCTCTCCCGGGAGCTCGACGCCCTCGAGGAGTATCTCACGGTGCAGGGGGTGCGGTTCGGCGACGGCCTGGTGACGAGGATCGATTGCGATCCTGCCGCCCGCGGCGTGCTGGTGCCCCCGGTGATGGTGCAGCCGCTGGTGGAGAACGCCATCAAGTACGGTGGCCAGACGTCCGCGCGGCCAATCCGCGTGGACGTGGCGGCTCGCCGCGACGGGGCCTGGCTGGTGGTCGAGGTGGCGAACACCGGAGCCTGGATCGCGGCCGGTGGCCGGCAGTCCACCGGCACCGGCCTGCGGTCGCTCGAGCGGCGGCTGCGGCTGCTCGTCGGCCCCGCGGCCGCCGTGAACCACCGTGAGGAAGACGGCTGGGTGCGGGTGCGGATTCGCGTCCCGATCGCGGAACCAGTCGCCGGGCCGGAAGACATGTCCCGAGGGAGCACGCCATGATCACGGCGCTGTTGGTGGATGACGAACCGAAGGCCATCGAGCGGCTCGCGTCGCTGCTGGAATCGTTCCCGGGCATGGAGGTGATCGGCACCGCGCGGGACGTGGGCGATGCCGAGCGCTTCCTGGCGGGCCGGGCGCCGGACGTGGTGTTTCTCGACATCAACATGCCCGGGCAGCTGGGCTTCGACCTCGTCGCCAGCGTTCCGGCGGCGGCGCGCATCGTGTTCGTGACTGCCCACGACGACCGTGCCCTCGACGCCTTCCGCGCGGGCGCCGTCGACTATCTGCTCAAGCCGGTTGACCGCGACCGGCTCGCGGTCACGATCGAGCGGCTCGAAGCCCAGCTGGCAGGGGGCCGGGTGGCGGGGCCGCCGGCCGCGGACCACGCGGGGCATGCCGATGACGACGCGGGCGAGGCCTCGGGCGACACCGCCGAATCGGTGACATTCTCGCTGGCGGGCGGCCGCGGATTCGAGACCGTGGCCTACAGCGACATCGTCTGGGTGGAGGCCGTGCGGAACTACACGCGGGTGCAGACCCGCGACCGCCGTCCGCGGATCATCCGCCGGACGATGGCGGAGTGGGAATCGATGCTCCCCGGATCGGCGTTTGGCCGCGTCAGCCGCTCGCTGATCGTGCAGCTGCCGGCGGTCCGCTCGATGCAGTGGCAGTCGCGGGATCAGACGCTCGTGTTCTTCGTCGGAACGACCGATCCGCTCCCGATCGGCCGGGCCGCCACTGCCCGGCTGAAGGATCTGCTGGCGACCTGAGCCGGCTCACCCGCAGTCCTCGCAGCGGCCCTTGAGCAGCACCTCCGTGACGGAGTGGATGCGGGATGGACGGGTCGCTCGGGTTGCCGACGGGGCGGCCCGCCGGCGGGGCTTGGGTGTGATCGCCACCCGCACGTCGTCGAGGCAGGAGATCTCGCCGCACGTGGTGCAGAGGAAATGGGGATGTTCTTCCCCGGGAGCGCCGTGGGTGCCAGGCCGCTTGATTTCGAACCGCCACACGTGATCGCCGAGTTCGACCCGGCTGAGGAGTTTCTTCTCGGTGAGCTCGGTCAGGTTGCGGTAGATCGTTGCCCGGTCGAACCCGAGGCTGGCGAGCGCCTCCGAGACCTCGGCGTGGGTGCGGGGGCCGCCGGCCGACCCGAGGTGATCCATGACCGCCAGGCGGGCCGCCGTGCACCGCAGGCCGGCCTCGCGAATGCGGGACTTGGCAGCCTCGAGTCGGGATGCGTCGGCGCGGCTCATGATCAGAGTCTACACCTGCGGCCGCGGCGTGCTCGGGAAGGGGCCGCGACCACAACCCCTCCCGGGTAGGGGATGTGCAGTCGTCCCTCACGGTGCCCCGAACCGTCCCTGAAACCCGTTTTTCGGCCCGTCGGCCACCTGCCCGGAAAGTCGCTTGACTCACCGGGCACGCCCGCTACATTCACGCCCCGGCCCACAGGAAGGGGTCGCCGGACCGGCTACCACAACATCTTGCGATAGCATGCAGAAGGACCTGCTTTCTCCGTTCGCCTGCGACCTGGCGGTTCCGCCGGCCGAATGACTCAGGATCGACCCCGTCCGGGGCCGATGACGGGTTGTGACATGACTATACGCAAGTATACTTGCTCGGTAGCACTGGCTTCCGGATCGCTGTAATCCTTTTCCCTTCACCGCCAGGAGAGCCTCACCATGGCAGTTTTCGACGCGTCCGCCACGCTGGCCGGCAGCCAGCCCGCCTCCACCGTCGCCGGCGGGGGGCACGCTGCCGGGCGAGCCGCGCTCGAGATCCCGGCCACCTTCTGCCCCGTCGAGGCCGAGAGCCCGTTCGACACCACGGAATGGGAACTACGGACGGCCGCCATCAAGGGCGAGGACGGCAAGGTCCTGTTCGAGCAGCCGGCCTGCGAGATTCCGGCGGCGTGGAGCCAGCTGGCCACCAACGTGGTGGTGAGCAAGTATTTCTACGGTGAGATTCACACCCCCGAGCGGGAGCACTCCGTCAAGCAGCTCGTGCACCGCGTGGCCCGCACGATCGCCGACTGGGGCATCGCCGACGGCTACTTCAAGACCAAGCAGGACGGCGAGAACTTCTACCGCGATCTGGCGTGGCTCTGCGTCCACCAGCACGGCGCCTTCAACTCGCCGGTCTGGTTCAACGTGGGCCTGTTTCACCAGTACGGCGTCAAGGGCGCCCCGTGCAACTGGCGGTGGGATCATGCCAAGCACGACGTGGTGATGCCGGACAACCCCTACGAGTATCCGCAGGGGAGCGCCTGCTTCATCCAGAGCGTGAAGGACAACATGGAAGACATCATGGACCTCGCCCGCAGCGAGGCCATGCTCTTCAAGTTCGGTTCCGGCACCGGCACGGATCTCTCCACCCTCCGCAGCCAGCGGGAGAAACTCGCCGGCGGGGGCAAGCCGTCGGGTCCGCTCTCCTTCATGCGGGTCTACGACCAGGTGGCCGCGGTGGTGAAGAGCGGCGGCAAGACGCGGCGGGCCGCGAAGATGCAGTCGCTGAAGGTCCATCACCCCGACATCATGGAGTTCATCGAGTGCAAGAGTAAGGAGGAGAAGAAGGCCCGGATCCTCATCGAAAAGGGGGGCTACGACTCCAACTTCAACGGCGAGGCCTACAGCTCGATCCTGTTCCAAAACGCGAACCTCTCGGTGCGGCTCACCGACGAGTTCATGGCCGCTGCCGACCGCGACGACACCTGGACCACCCGCTGGGTGACCGATCCGTCCAAGGCCGGCCCGAGCTACAAGGCCCGCGAGGTGATGAACCGGATGGCCGAGTGCGCCTGGCAGTGCGGCGACCCCGGCGTGCAGTACGACACCACGATCAACCGCTGGCACACCTGCCCCAACTCAGGGCGGATCAACGCCTCGAATCCGTGCTCGGAGTACATGTTCCTCGACGACACGGCCTGCAACCTCGCCAGCATCAACCTGATGAAGTTCCGCAAGCCCGACGGCCACTTCGACGTGGAACGGTTCGCCGCGGCCTGCCGCGTCTTCTTCGTGGCCCAGGAGATCCTGGTCGATCACGCCAGCTATCCGACGCCACGGATCGCCCGCAACAGCCATCTCTACCGGCCGCTGGGCCTCGGCTACTCGAATCTCGGCAGCCTGCTGATGGCCGACGGCCTGGCCTACGACAGCGATGCCGGCCGTGGACTCTGCGGGGCACTCACTGCGGTCCTCCACGGTGCGGCCAACCGCACGAGCGCCGAGCTGGCGGCGGCCGTGGGTCCGTTCGAGGGCTTCGCCGCGAATCGGGAGCCGATGCTGAGCGTCATGCAGATGCACCGCGACGCGGTCGAGCAGATCGACCCGTCGTGCCCCAAGTACCTGCACGACGCCGCCCGGAAGATCTGGGACGACGTCCTGGCGGGAGGCCGGCAGCACGGCTACCGCAACGCCCAGGCGACGGTGCTCGCCCCCACGGGCACGATCTCGTTCCTGATGGACTGCGACACGACCGGCATCGAGCCCGACATCGCCCTGGTGAAGTACAAGCAGCTTGCCGGCGGCGGGATGCTCAAGATCGTGAACCAGACGGTGCCGCTGGCGCTGCGGACGCTCGGCTACGACGAGCCGGCGATCGAGGGGATTCTGGCCGCCATCGACAAGAACGACACCATCGAGGGCGCCCCCGGCCTCAAGGGCCAGCACCTGGCGGTGTTCGACTGTGCCTTCAAGCCGCGGCTCGGCCAGCGGAGCATCGCCTGGGAGGCGCATGTGAAGATGATGGCGGCGGCGCAGCCGTTCATCTCGGGTGCCATCTCCAAGACGGTCAACATGCCGCGGGAGACCACGCCGGCCGACATCTCCGGGGCCTACATGGAGGGCTGGCGGCTCGGGCTCAAGGCCCTGGCCATCTACCGTGACGGCTCGAAGGAGAGCCAGCCGCTCAACACGAGCAGCGAGAGCGACAAGGCCGCCGCCAAGGTGACGGCGGCGCCGCGGCGGGAGCGGCTCCCCGACACGCGGCGGAGCGTGACCCACAAGTTCAACGTGGGGGGCCATGAGGGCTACATCACGGTGGGCCTCTACGACGACGGCCGGCCGGGTGAGCTCTTCATCACCATGGCAAAGGAGGGGAGCACGATCGGCGGCCTGATGGACGCCTTCGGTACGGCGGTGTCGATGAGCCTGCAGTACGGCGTGCCGCTCGAGGTGTACGTCAAGAAGTTCTCGCACACCAGGTTCGAGCCCTGGGGCTACACGAAGAACCCCGACATCCCCGTGGCCAAGAGCCTCGTGGACTATCTCTTCCGCTGGATGGGCACGGAGTTCATTCCGGGCTATCGCGAGGCGAACCGGCCCGGGGGCTATGGCGGTGAGAGCAGCGGCGGGGAGGCCGCTGCCGGGGGCGACACGGAAACAGAGCGCAAGCCCGCCGCCACGACGGCGAGCGGGCTGGCCGATGGCCAAGGGAAGGCCAAGATCGAGGTGAACGGCAGCCGCGGTAAGCACCCGGGCGGAACGAACGGCCAGTCGGCGACGGCAGCGGTTCGGCCGGCCGGCAAGGCCGCGACGGCCACGCTGCTGGAACGGGCAGGAGTGAAGATGGCGGTCGATCCGACCGGGAGCCCCGCCGATCGCCAGAGTCAGTTCGCGAAGTTCCAGATCGACGCGCCGGCGTGCGACAACTGCGGATCGATCACGGTCCGCAACGGCAACTGCTACCTCTGTCACAACTGCGGCAACAGCATGGG
>JBBAVS010000005.1:66623-69039 GCA_040397585.1 Pirellulales bacterium | reverse complement strand
TGCTCCGCAACCTCGGCGGCATCCGCACGCTGTCGCGGCTGCCGGAATGCCTCGTCGTGTTCGATCCGAAGAAGGAGAAGAACGCGGTCAACGAGGCCCGCAAGATGGGCATCACGACCGTGGCCCTGATCGACACCGACTGCGATCCCGACCTCGTCGACCTGCCGATCCCCGGCAACGACGACTCGATCCGGTCGATCGAACTCGTGGCCGCCCGTCTGGCAGACGCGATCCTCGAGGGCAAGTCGCAGTCGGCGACCGAGGCACAGGTCTCGGCCGAGGGTGCCGAAGGCGAGGCCGCAGGCGAGGGCAAGGCGAAGCCCAAGGCTCGGCCGATGGTTGCCAAGCGATCGGTGCCGCAGAAGCCCAAGGCCTGATTCGCGTCCGCTCCCGTCCCCGGGGGTGCCGTCCGGAGTCCCGGCCGGCCTCCAGCGTCGCGGGCCGCCGCCGCTGGCGAGCGCCCGTGGCGGCAACGTCCTTGGTTCCCGAACCCCGTTCAGGAGATGCTTCGATGGCTGAGATCACCGCCGCCGCCGTGATGGCCCTGCGAGAGAAGACCGGCCTGCCGATGATGGAGTGCAAGAAGGCGCTCGCGGAGTGCGGTGGCGACACCGACCAGGCCGTCGAGTGGCTGCGGAAGCAGGGCATCAAGACGCAGTCGATGCGGGCCGACCGCGAGACCTCCTGCGGTCGCCTCGCCGTCTACGCCGATCCGGCCAAGGGCGTGGGCACGATCATCGAGTTCAAGTGCGAGAGCCCGCCGGTGGCGAGCAGTCAGGACTTCAAAGACCTCGCCAACGACATCGCCAAGACGCTCGCGCTGGGCCCCGGGGCCGCGACGCCCGCCGACCTGCTCGCCCAGAAGAGCACGTCGCACCCCGACCGCACGCTCGGCGAGCTCAAGGACGACCTCTTCAACCGGATGCGGGAAGTCTTCGAGCTCTCGCGGATCAAGCGGATCGACGGCCCCTGCGGCGGCTATGCCCACCACGACGGCTCGAAGGCCGCGCTGATCGAGATCTCCGGCAACGTCTCCGGCCCCCAGGCGGCCGAGGTGGCGAAGGATGTGGCCATGCACGTGGTGGCCCTCGCCCCCCAGGCGATCCGCAAGGAGGATCTCGATCCGGCCGTCGTCGACAAGGAACGAGAGATTCTCTCGGAGGCCGCCCGCAAGGAGGGCAAGCCGGAGAACATCATCGCCAAGATGATCGAGGGCCGGCTGCGGAACTTCTTCAGCCAGTGCGTGCTGCTCGAGCAGCCGTTCGTGAAGGACGACAAGCAGACGGTCGGCCAGTTCGCCAAGTCGGCCGGGCTCGAGGTGAAGTCGGTGGAGAACTGGAAGTTGGGTGGATGACCGGTTCGGGGCGGGATCGATTCCGCCCGCTGCAGCGGACCTTCGGCCGCTGAGCGTTCGCCACCCGGCGTGAAGGCGGGGCGATCATCGGAGGACAGGCCATGGATTCCGTTCCCTACCGCCGCGTGCTCCTCAAGCTCTCCGGCGAGAGCTTCGCCCGGCAGGGCGAGCGGGGCATCTCGATGGACGAGGTCGTCCACATCGCCCGGCAGACGGTGCAGGCGGCGTCGAAGGGCACGCAGCTCGCCATCGTGATCGGCGGGGGCAACATCCTCCGCGGCGGGTCGTTCACGGCGGGCAACGCGGCGATCCAGGAGGCGACGGCCCATTCCATGGGCATGCTCGCCACGGTGATCAACGGCCTGGCGCTCCAAGACGCCCTCGAGAGCCTGGGCGCCCAGACGCGGCTGATGACCGCGATCCGCATGGACGGGGTGGCCGAGCCCTACATCCGCCGCCGCGCCCGCCGGCACCTGGAGAAGGGGCGGATCGTGATCCTCGCGGCGGGCACGGGCAGCCCGTACGTGACCACCGACACCGCGGCCACCCAGCGGGCGCTCGAACTCGGTGCCGACATCGTCATGAAGGCCACGCGGGTGGATGGCGTCTACTCCGACGACCCCGAGAAGAACCCCCATGCGGTGCTCTACAACGAGTTGACCTACCAGCAGGTCATCCAGCAGAACCTGCGGGTCATGGACGGCACGGCGATCTCGCAGTGCATGGAGCACGGGATGCCGATCCTGGTGTTCAACTACCGCCGCGAGGGCACCATCGAGCGGGCGGTGGCGGGCGAGCGGCTTGGCACGATCGTCGGCCAGCGACGGTAAGCCACGGCAGCCCAAGGGACGGGACGCGCGAACCGGCGAGCTCGGGGCTGCCCGTGCCCGGGAGCCGGCGTTTGCTGACGAGCGGAGGCAGGGATGCCGAGAGCGAGCGTCCGGCGACGGGCATGGACAGCCCCGAGCGGCGCGGCACCGCACGGTCCCCATCGCTTACGCGATTGGGCTTCCTGAGGAAACGAGCTCCTGGGAACCGCAGGTTGAAAACCTGCGGCCACTT
>JBBAVS010000005.1:42058-66523 GCA_040397585.1 Pirellulales bacterium | reverse complement strand
GCTTCCTGAGGAAACGAGCTCCTGGGAACCGCAGGTTGAAAACCTGCGGCCACTTGGCGACGGGCATGGGCAGCACCGAGCGACGCGGCACCGCACGGTCCCCATCGCTTACGCGATTGGGCTTCCTGAGGAAACGAGCTCCTGGGAACCGCAGGTTGAAAACCTGCGGCCACTTCCCGGCGGCCGCGCGTATACTCCGGGTCGTCCGCGAACCCAGGAGCCCCGCCGATGCCGCTCGACGACATTCTGCTCGACGCCGAAGAACGCATGGAGAAGGCGGTGGACGTGTTCCGTCACGCTCTCACCGGCATCCGCACCGGCCGGGCCAACCCGGGCCTCGTCGATTCGCTCCGCGTCGAGGTGTATGGCTCGCCCACGCCGATCAAGGCCCTCGCCAGCGTCGGTGCGCCCGAACCCAACCAGATCGTCGTGCGGCCCTTCGACCCCGGCACGATCAAGGACATCGAGAAGGCGATCCAGGCGAGCGACCTCGGCCTCAACCCCCAGAGCGACGGTCGGCTCATCCGGATCGTGATCCCGCCGCTGTCGGCCGATGTCCGCAAGAAGATGTCGGCCCGGATCCGGGAACTCGCGGAGGAGGGGAAGGTGGCGATCCGCAACGTCCGCCGCGACGCCAACAAGGCGGCCGACACGGAGAAGGGAGACGGCGGCCTCACCGAGGACGACTGCGACCGCTGCAAGGAGGACGTCCAGGAACTGACCAAAAAATACGAGGGGAGTGTCGGCGACCTGGCGAAGACCAAGGAAGCCGAGGTGATGGAGCAGTGATCCGGCCGCGGTCGGTGCGAGGCCGCCGATGATCGAGGTCCGCGAGCTCGTGAAGGAATACCGGGCGGGCGGCGGGCGGGCCGTGCGGGCCGTCGATGGCGTCTCGTTCTCCGTGGCCGACGGCGAGATGGTCGGCCTGCTCGGCGGCAACGGCGCGGGCAAGACCACCACGATGCGGATCGTGGCCACGCTCCTGAAGCCCACGGCGGGAGTGGCCCGGGTCGCCGGGCATGACGTCCGCACCGACCCGATCGGCGTCCGCCGCAGCCTCGGCTACGTGTCGGCAACCACCGGGGTGCCCGATCGGCTCACCCCCCGCGAGGTGCTCGATTCGTTTGGCCGGCTCCACGGTCTCGACCGCCGGCTGCTCGGCGGGCGGATCGCCGCCCTCGCCGAGTCGCTCGACCTCGGCGGCTTCCTCGACCGGCCGTGCGGCCGCCTCTCCTCCGGCCAACGGCAGCGGGTGTCGCTGGCACGGGCCCTCGTCCACGACCCGCCGGCGCTGGTGCTCGACGAGCCGACCAGCACCCTCGACATCGTCGGCGCCCGGCATCTCTTCGAACTGCTCGCCGGGCTGCGAGCCGACGGCCGCACGATCCTCGTCTCCACCCATCGGCTCCACGAGATCGAGCACCGCTGCGACCGGTTCGTGGTCATCGACGCCGGACGGATCGTCGCTGCCGGAACGCGGGCCGAACTCGTCGGCGGACGGCCCGGCGGGCTCGAAGAGGCCTTCTTCGCCACGATCGCCGGGGGTGCCGCATGAGGTCGCCGCAGCCGACCGGCGGCTGGCCTGCCAGGCTGGCGATCGCCCGCCGCGATCTCGTGGAGTTCGTCCGGGACCGCCGCGCGGTCTTCATCACGCTCGTGATGCCGATGGCGATGTATCCGCTCCTGGCGCTCTCGAGCACGCTCGGCCTGCGGACCGCGATGCTGGAACTGGACCGTCGGCAGGAGTCGCGACGGCTCGACGTCGTGTTCTCCGGTGCCGACGCCGAGGCACTGGCGACCCGGATCGGCGCCCTGGCCGAACGCGCGGAGGGACGGCCCGAGGGCTGGCCCGAGACGGTCACCGGTCGCGTGGTCGATCCGGCCACGGCCCAGGCGGTGATCGACGAGGGGGCCGCCGATGCCTGGATCGACGTGCCCGGCGGCAGCCTGGCCGCGCTCGACGGCGCCGAGACCCTGGCGCTTGCGGTGCGGCTCTCGGCATTCCGGCCGCCGGATCGGCGAGCGAAGGAGAGCCTGCTGGCGGTGATGCGGAGCCTCGCCGATGAAGTCCGGCTCGCCCGACTCCGCCGTGTCGGCCTGCCGGCGAGCCTGATCGAGCCCCTGCGGCTCGATTTCAGCGGCGACGCCCCCGCCAGCTCCACGGCCGCCATTCGCGACATCCTCCCGGCGATCACGTCGGCGGTGCTCGTGCTCCTCGCCCTGCTCACGGCGACCGGCGCCTTCTACCCGGCGATCGACGCGATCGCCGGCGAAAAGGAACGCGGCACGATCGAGACGCTGCTGATCGCCCCGTGCCCGATGTTGGACGTCGTGGTCGGCAAGTTCCTGGCCGTGTTCGCGGTGACCCTCGCCACGCTCGCCGCCAACGCGGTCTCGATCGCCCTCACCTCCAGCGTGCTTGGCCGCTTCCTGCCGGGCGGGATCGCATTCGATCTACGGGCCGGCGACCTCGCCGCCTGCGGGCTGCTCACGCTCGTCACCTACGTGGGGCTCGCGGCGGTCGCCGCGGCGCTCTGCCTGACGGTCACCGCGGCGGCCAAGAGCGCCAAGGAGGCCCAGAACACGCTCACACCCGTGGTGATGTTGATCGCCGCGCTCGCGGGGGCGGCCCTGGTGCCGGGGGTCGAAGCCCGCCGCTGGCTCCCGGCGGTGCCGTTCGCGGGCCATGTCGCCGTCGCCAAGTCGCTGCTCGCCACGTTCACTGCTTCGGCCGCCGACGGCCGCTCCTCCGGCGAGGCCGCCCAGCCCGCGGCGCACGGAGCCGTGGCGGTCGCGATCTCGCTGGTCTCGTCGCTGGTCATCACCTCGCTGTTGCTCCGCGTCACGGCGCAGCTCGTGGGCGACGAGGAGATTCTCTTCCGGGGTCCAGAGGAGGCGACCCGCGGCCTCGGGCGGCCGGCTCCCCGCCGCGTGCCGACCGCCTGGCAGGGGGCCGGACTCGTGGCCCTCGGCTTCACGGCGCTCTGGTACGCGCAGGGACTGGCGCCTTCGGAGTTCGTGCCGGCGCTGATCGTCCAGCAGGCCGTGGCGGTGCTCGCGCCGCTGGCGGCGTTCGCCTGGTGGCAGCGGGTCGATGCCCGGGAGACGTTCGCCCTGCGCCGGCCGGCAGCGTCGTGGCCGCAGGCGGTCGCCGCGGTCGTCGGGGCCGCCCTGCTCGGCGGCGGGCTGTTCGTCGTCGGTGCGGCGGTGGCCTTGGCCACCTGGCGCGGGGAGGTCTCGCCGGAGGCGAAGCAGTTTGCCGGCCAGCTCGTCGGCCTGATTCGCGGCGGCACGATGGTGCCGGCCGTGCTGCTGCTCGCCGTGATGCCGGCCGTCTGCGAGGAGCTGTTCTTCCGCGGCTGGGTGCTGTCGGCCGCCGCCGGCCGACGGCCCGCGGCACGGCGGGCTGGGCTCGCGATCGTCTCCCAGGCCGCCGCGTTCGCCGCCTTCCACCTGCTCCCCGAGCGGATGCCCCAAACCTTCGCCGTGGGCCTCGTGCTCGGCTGGCTGACGCTCGCCACCCGCAGCCTGCTGCCGGCGATCGTGGCCCATGCGGCGCACAATGCGACGCCGGTGCTCCTCGTCGCGTTGGCGACCGACGCCGACCTCGAGTCGGCGGTGGAGGTTCGGGGCGGCCTGCCCCCGGGAAGCGTCGCCGTGGCCGGAGGATGTCTCGCCGTCGGAGCGGCGCTCGTGGCGTTCGCCCGCCGCACCCGCGATCGAGATTCGGAAGGCCCATGATGGACACGAGAGCGACCAGGGTCCGCTGGCGAATCCTCCTGGCCGTCGGGGTGGCATGGGCCGCCACGGGCCTCGGCCGCGCCGCCGATCCCGAGGCCGGCGCGGATCCGCAGCCCCCCGCCGGCCGCACGCTCCGGGTGGCGATCGCCCCGATCGTCACGGCCGTCGAGTTCTCCGACGACAAGCCGTATGGGGCCATGATCGACATCTGGGCCGAGCTCGCGCGGCGGCTGGAGGTTTCCACGGACTTCGTCCGCGAGCCGACGTTCATGGACCTCATGAGGGTGGCGGCGAAGGGTGAGGTGGATCTGGCGCTCGGGCCGCTGGCGATCACCGAGGACCGGGAACGGACCCTCGATCTCACGCATCCCGTATTCCACTCGGGCCTGCGGCTGGTGGTCCGGCAGAAGAACGACACCGGCTTCCTGTCGGCGATCCGCTCGTTGCTCTCCTGGCAGCTCCTCGAACTCGTGGGCCTCGTGCTCGCCCTGGCCATGCTCTCCGGGCACCTGCTCTGGTGGGCCGAGCGGTCCCGCAACGCCCACTCGTTCCCGGCCGAGTATCCGCGCGGCGTGTTCGAGGCGCTGTGGTGGATCGCCTCGACGATCGTCACCGGCGGCTGCGACGACAAACACGTGGACGGACCGCTGGGGCGGCTCATCGCCTTCGCGTGGATGGTGGGCGGCATCGGCCTGCTCGCGGCCTTCACCAGCGTCCTCACCGCCACGCTCACGGCAGAGCAGGTGACGGGCGTGATCCACGGGCCGCGGGACCTCGCGGGCCGCACGGTCGGCTGCCAGACGGCCTCCGTGGCGGCCGTCTGCGTGGCGCAGCGGGGGGCGATCGTCCGCGACTACCCGACGGTCCGCGACGCGCTCGAGGCCCTGTCGCTCGGCATGGTTGAGGCGGTGGCGGGCGAGAACGAGTCGCTGATGGTGATGATCAAGCAGCTCGGCGGCGACCGGCTGAAGATCGTCGGGCCGATCTTCGAATCATTCGACTTCGGCATCGCCCTGCCCAACGGCAGCCCGCTCCGCGAGCCCCTCAACACCACGATCCTGCGGATGCGGGAAGACGGCACGCTCGAGCGAATCCGGGAGAAATGGCTCGGCAAGCACGACTGACCGCCCGCGGGAGCGTTCACCGGTGGCCGCAGGTTTTCAAGTGGCCGCAGGTTTTCAACCTGCGGTGACCCAAAGTGGCCGCAGGTTTTCAACCTGCGGATTCTCCGCGCCCACTGTGCTGCTTTTGCAGGTTGAAAACCTGCACCCACTTTGCAGACCGAAAACCTGCACCCACTTTGCAGGGTAAAAACCTGCACCCACGTCCGGCGACGCCGACGCGGGTGTCAGCCGCCGAGGGCGTCTTCGAGTGCCTTGAGCCGCTGGTGGAGCGCCGCCACGTCGCGCTCCAGGTCGGCGACCCGTCGCTCGAACTCCCCCGCCGACGGCCCCGACGCCGCGGGCGGCGGAACGGGGGCACGCTCGGCCACCGCCGCGGGCATCTTCACCTCGGGCTCGTCATCGATGGAGGCGTCGGCTGCCGGCGCCGCCTGGGCCGCCGCCATCGCCAGGCCGAGCTCGCGCCGCACCTTCTCGAGCTTCTCCTCCGGCAGGAGGCCGTGGGTGAGCATGCGGCCGCGGCCCGGCGGCGACAGCCAGATCACGAGGCCCCGCTCGGCAAGCCGGTCGAGATGACTGCGGAGGGTGTCGAGGTCGGCGATGGGGTCCATGCGGCTGGCCCGGCCCCGCAGATCGCCCTCCGTCTGCTCGCCGCGGAGCAACAGCTCGCCCAGGATCGCGAGCTCCTCCTTGCCCACACCGAGCCACTCGTAGGCGAGGTGCCGGTAGCGGGGCAGCTTCCCGCTGCCGAACACCTCCGCCGCCGCGCCGCACTTCCGCAGCCCATCGAGAGCGCGAGCCGCCTGTTCCTCGTCCACCGTCATCACCGGATCGCGGTTGCTCTTCTGATTGCAGCCGGTCACCACGCCGTTGAGCGACAGCGGATACTGGTCGGGGGTCGTCTTGGCCTTCTCGATGAGCACGCCGAGCACCCGCCGCTCGAAGGCGTCGAGCGGCCGGATCGTCTTGCCCGCCGTCGTCGCCCCGTCGCCATCCCCGCTCATGCTCGCTGCCTCCGGTGCCTGACCGTACCCAGTCCGTTCGTTCAGAATCCCACCAGCATCGTCACGAGCGCCGCCGCGCCCACCGCCACGAGCGTCGCCCCCATCCAGCGGGCGATGGCCGGCCGCTCGGCATAGCGATAATCGTCGCGGGCGATCGCCCGGAGCACGTGCCGGTGCTCCCACATGCCCGCCAGCGTGGCCACGATGCCCAGCGCCACGAGCACGGCCCCGGCCGTCCGCGTCTTGAGCGGAGAAAACCCGCGGAGCGTGCCGTCGAGATCGACCGCGGCCTGGCCGAGCCGCTCGATCCCGAAGCCGAAGCTGATCATGGCCAGGCTGGTGCGGATCCAGGCCAGGAGCGTGCGGTCGGCCGCCTCCCGACTCCGCTCGCGGGCGAGCTCGTTGGGCAGCGACGTCTGGTTGTCGGGCACGAAGGTCATCGCTGGCAGGATACCAGCCTTTCGCTCACTTCACCTCCAGCGGCACGGCGGCCGAGTGGGCCGAGAACTCGGGGGCGTAGCGGCTCTGGATCCGCGCGAAGCCGCTCGAGGCCGTGCCCCGGTGGGCCGCCCGCAGCGAATACTCGAACACGTGCGTGCCCCGGGGCAGCCGCTCGAAGAACAGCTGCGTGCTCGCGTCGCGGACGGCGAGATACCAGGCCGCGCCGTCGCCGAACCGCCAGCCGGAGAGCACGTCGACCGGCTCGGTGAGGCTCGGCCGGTGGTCGGCGAGCTCCAGATACTCGTAATCCCGGTCGCTCGTCACGACCAGCCGGACCACGAGCTCGTCGCCCGGCTCCACGGCCGTCGCCGGTTCGAGCACCGGCCCCGCCTTCGTGAACCGCTTCACGAACAGCTGCTTCTCGATCGCGAGCTCCTCGCGGCCGGCCGTCGGCACCTTCGCGATGTCGTCCAGATACTGCCAGTGCACGCCCCCCCAGGCCAGCCCGGCGTCGGGCTTCGTCATGACCACCTCGCCCATCACGGGGGCGATCTCCCGCCGTACGAACCGCTCCTCGAAGAAGCCGGTCCCCGCCTCCACCGTCGCCGGCGTCACCGCCTCGCCCCCGACCTTCACCGTCACGAGGTCGCTCGACCCGAGCAGATCCTTTCCGCGGCCGAGCAGGGCCCCCACGGCGTCGGCCGTGGCCATGCTCCCGGGCCAGCGGCTCGTCCGCTTCTGTGACAACAGCCACGCCTTCAGCGCCTCCACGGCGTCGGCATCGCCCGCGATCTCGTCGAAGGCCTCGATCATCACGGCCTGCGTCTCGATCGGTGCCGCCGCCCAGCTCCACCAGGCCGGATGCTGATCCCGCCACCACATGCCCTGCCAGGACTCCTGTTCCGCGCCCGGCTGCACGTCGGCGTCCACGGCCCGCTGCCTCAGGCTGTCGATGATCGACCGGGCCGCGTCGCGGTCACCGGCCCGGTGGAGCGCGAGGGCCACGTGGCCCTGCGACCGTCGGCCGAGTTTCATCCACGACTTCTTCCCCACCGCGAGCCCCCAGCGGATCGCCTCGGCGGCCGCGCCCTCCGGCGGCGCGTCGGCCTTGAAGAAGCTTCGCGCAAACAGGGCATAGGCTCCCGTCGGCGTGAGCACGGGATCATCGATCTTCTCCGCCCGCCGCCGCTCCTCGACGAGCCGGCCGTCGAGCCAGGGCAGCGCCGCAATCGCGGGCTGCACGTCGATCGCCACGCCATTGGCTCGCAGGCGACCGAAGCCGGCGATGATCGCGAGCGTGACGGGATCGCAGGAGCGGCCCCCGGGAAACCAGGGCCAGCCCTGATCCTCGTTCCGGAGCGACTCCAGCCGCGCGAAGGCCGCCTGCACCTCGTTCTCGGCCCGCGTGGCGTCGAACAAGAGCCCGATCCGGGCCCGGGCCTCCCGCTCGTCCACCGCGTCACGCACCCACGGCGTTTCCGCGAGCAGCGTCTTCACGAGGTCGGCATTCTTCTCGAGCGGGCTCTCCAGAGCGGCGGTGCCCTTCCACTGCTCGAAGACCTTCGCGATCCGCGGATCGGCCGTGGCCACGTGCCGGGCGTAGGCGTTGGCGTAGAGCCTGGCGAAGAGCGTCTCGATACTCTCGTCGTTCTCCTCCATGAGACAGGGCAGGGCGAGCACGCCATACCACGCCGGGTTCGCTGCCGCCTGCACGACGAGCGACTCGCTGCGAATGTCCGTGCCCGCCGACTGGAGCAGCCGGTCGAGTTTCACCCGCCGCTCGCCCGGGCCGCGGATCGTGATCGGCACCGTGTCGGTCACCGGCACGCGTCGCGGCAGCACGGGCACGAGGGCCTCCTCGCCGTCGGCCGCCCGCTTCGCGGCCGAGGTCGTCGCCCCGGTCGCGGTGTACCGGAGCACGTCGGTGCCGTCGGCCACCTTCACGGTGAACACCACTGGCTTCGATTCACCCGCTGCGAGATCGAAGGCCTGCTGGCGCGGCCCGTCGAGGAGCGCGTCCCGCGAGTCGCCCGTCCGCGCGTCGGCCAGCGCGAAGCTCACGGTGCCCGCGAATCGGCCGGTGGAGGTGTTGCTCACCTTCACCGGGATCTGCACGACGTCGCCCTCGCGGAGGAACCGCGGCACGAGTGGCTCCACCATCAGGTCCTTCGCCGACACGCATTCGTCAACAAGCGTGCCACTCCGCAGGGCTGCGTCGTGGGCGAGCCCCTTGAACTGCCAGGTCGTGAGCGTGTCAGGGAGCGTGAACTCGATCGTCACGACGCCATCGGAGCCCGACACCAGCGTGGGAAGAAAGAAGGCCGTCTCGGCGAGGTTGGTCCGCGGCGGCGGCGGGGCCGCCGTGCCCTTGCCCGCGCCGGGGCCGGAGGCGTTGCCCTGGCGGTCCGCTGCGTCGGCCGTCGGAGCCGCAGCGGCCTTGCGAAACAGCGGTTCGCCGGCCGCCTCGGGCGCCGCCATGGCCATCGCCATCGGCGCGGCCGTCAGCAGCTCGTTGACTCCGCCGCGACTCCGCCCGAACCGTCTGCCACCGCCGACTCCGCCCATCGCCCAGCCTCGTCGAGTGGGTGAACCGAACGGATCGCGAAGCTCCCGGTAGCTGATCTCGACGCCGTCGAGCGTGAGATCCCAATCGCCACGGACGCCGTTGAAGCCATTGCCCGCGTTCGTGAAGGCCACGTCGGCAGCCCCCCACTCGCTGCGAAACAGCCCTTGCAGACCGGCACTCGGAAACTGGTGTTCGGCGAGCGCGTCGAGCGACTGGTCGTAGGCGAGGGCCAGAAACTCGGCCACGGCCGGCGCCTCAGGGCCGGCGAGCGGATCGGCCACGCTCGTGATCGTGGCCCGCCAGACCTCCTTCGTCGCCGGCTCGACGCGCCGTGTGAACCGCTCCCAGGCGATCGCGAGTTTCTTGTTCGTCCATGGCACCTGCACCGTCTTCTGCTCGCGATGCAGCCGGCCGTCACGCACGAGCCACGCGGTGAGGGTGAACCCGCCGCGATCCTCGTCGGCCACCGCCACGCGCACGGGCCACTGCGTCCGGCCCGGCTCCGTCCAGAACCGCTGCAGCACCCGGCCCGCCCGCGAGATCTCCACGAGCGCCCGGCCGCGGTCGTAGCCCGTGCCGAGGATCGCCTGAAACTCGCGGCCGGCCTCGACGGAATCCTGTTCGGCGGCCATGGCGAACGGCCGCTTCACGCGATCACGGTCGGCCGCGGGATCGATCACCGTGAACGTCGACTCGCTCCGCACGTCGGGCACACCAGCCTTGCCCGGAATCATGAATACCGCCCGGTAGATGCCCGCGGGCAGCGTCGCCTTCACCTCTGCCTTGCCCGTCGTTGCGTCGGTCGCCACCGCGCGAGTGACCACCGCGTCGCCGAGCTCCCAGGTGTCGGGATCGGCGGGCTTCGGTGTCACTCGGGGCCGCAGGTCGCCGGCGGCCGCCGCGGCCTTCGCCTTCCGCGCCGTGCCGAAGGGCCGTGCTGGCATCGGCGGCTGGGGGTCGCCGAGAACGTCGCCGCGATCGACCGCGGCGGGCTGCACGAGGGCGTGGATCGCGAGCGTGCCCGCGGCGGCGCGGGGCTCGCCGTCGAGCGACCGCGTCGCGAGCGTGAGCGTGACCGGCGCCGCCGGCTGCCCGCGGTCGTCCTTCACATCGGGCTGCACAGCCTGCCAGTCGCTGCGTTCGATCGCCGCCTCGACGTCGGTGGAGCCGGCCGCCACGCTCCGCGTGTCGCTCCGCGTTTCGCCGCTCGGGTCGGTAACGTCGGCCACCACCGCGTAGGTGAACACCGGCAGCGCGGCCCGCGGCACGCTCTTGTCGGGCACCGCCGGAAACCGGATCGTGAACGTGCCGTCGGCGGCGGTCAGCTCCGTGCCCCGGGCGATCTTCCGCCCGTCGTTGCCGAAGGGGAGCCAGGGAAAGCACCAGCGGCACCAGAGGGGGAGCCGCATCCGCCGCTCCACCCGCCACGCCACCTTCGCCCCGGCCACCGGCAGCCCCGTGTAGGTGGTCGCCGTGCCGGAGAGGGCGACGGCCTCGCCGAGCCGCGCCGCCTCGGTCGGCGGCGCGAGCTTCACCTGGAACTTCGGCCGCTTGTATTCCTCGACGCGAACGCCCACGCCGCCCGTGAAGCCCTCGGTCTCGGCGAGGAGCATCCACTGCCCCGGCAGCGCCCCGGTCGGAATCGGAAACGACCCGTGGAACGAGCCGACGGCGCTCGTCACATGCTCGGCCCTCGCCACCTCGCGGCCGTTGGCGTCGCGGAGCGTGACCGCGATCGCCCGCTTCTCGACCGCGTGATAGTCGCGGCGGTCGTGGTCGAAGGAGCCCGCGATGCCCTTGTAGAACACGGTCTGGCCAGGCCGATGGATGCCGCGGTCGGTGACGATCACAATCGACGTGCCGCGGTGCTCCTGATCGTGCCGCCAGACGTGCGTCGATTCCGTGGCCGCCGTGTGCGTCTTGCCCGCGAGCGCGGCCTTCGCCACGAGCAGGAGTTCGCGGCCCTGCTCCGCGGCCAGTTCGTAGCGGCCGTCGGCAGCGGTCGTGGCCGACCGCCGCTCGACGAACCCCGCCGGGCTGCCCCGTTCCTCGCGGACGACCATCGTCACCGTGGCCCCGGCGACGGGCTCGCCCGAGGCGATGTCGACGACGTGCCCGGCCAGCGGCTCGCCCTTCGCGGCCTGCGGCTGGCCCGGCGACGACACGATCGCCAGCCGCGTGACCCAGACGAGCGTGGCCTGCACGACGTTGTCCTTGGCGCCGAAGCCGGGGTCGTGGCTGGCGATCACCCAATACGCCCCTGGCTCGAGCGACTCGGGCTCGAACACCGTCACGGGCACGTCGTGGTGCCGCGAGCGGAAGTCGGGGGTTGCGGGGAGATCGATCGCAGCCGTCTTGATGGCGGTCAGCCCGGGGATCGTGGCCCGATCCTCGTCGTCGAGCCACGCCGCGTTGGGCCTGCCGGCCTTGAGCCGCGCCGTCCAGTCGGCCTTTGCGAGCTTGAGGTGCACCGTCGCGAGGTTGCGGTAGGTCACGCGGACCGCGGGCCAGGGAGCCGCCCATGCCCGCTCGGTGGTGAGCGACAGTTCCCTCGCATCGATCTCCTTGACGAGATTCCGGCAGAGCCGGCCACCGACGCTGTCGGGATGCCTCTCGGCAGCCCGCGCGGCGATCCCGCGGGCCTCGACGAGATCGTCATGCGCGCGGGCGATCTCGGCGAGCGCATGACTCGCCTGCGCCGCCACCTCGTGGTCGCCGGCGGCCGCCAGGAGAGCCTCGAGGGCATCGGCGTGTCGGTCGGTCACGGTCACGTCGCCGGCATCGACCGCCGCACCGGCTGCCCAGAGGATCCGATCGAGGTCGGCCGCAAGGAAGGCGGTGCGATCGGCGTCGGCCGCGTGGAAGTCGAGCAGCGAACGGTAGAGCGCGGCCGTCTGGAGGATCGGCGAGTCGGCGTCGGTGACGGCCGCGTCGTCGCTCGGCCTCCACGCCCGAAACTCGGCGGCCGTGCCGAGCGCGGGGCTCGTCGCCTCCAGCTCGAAGGCATCCTCGGGGTCGGCGAGCCCGCGTTCCCCCGACGCCGCAAACTCGATCGCATCGCGGATCACGACGTCCCACACGGTCGGCCGGTAGGCGTCGGGCATCGTGCCCTTCGTGAGGATGGCCGACCACTCGCCGACGGGGATTTTCTGGAGGCCGCCGCCGCCAGCCACCGCGGCGGCGAAGCGGCGGCGGATCTCACCGACGACCGTGGGCAGATCCCACTCCGCGATCCGCGCGAGGTCGTCTCCGCCGGCCCCGCCCGCGGTCCGCTGCTGAAACCGCCAGCGGTTCATCTGGAAGAAGCCCCAGGTCCAGTTGGCGCGGATCGCCTCGAGCACGGGCCTCGTCTCGGGTGGCGCCGCGGCGGTCGCGGCGGCGAGCCGCACGAGCCGCTCGGGATCGTCGGGGGCGCGGTCGCCTGTCTCGGCGAGGACCCGCGTGGCGATCGCCCGGGCCACTTCGGCCCACTCCCGGTCGGCCGCAGCCGCCTGATCGATGCCCGCCAGCGCCTCGGCGGCGGTCTTCGGCTTCCCCTCGTTCAGGGCCCCTTCGACCCGCTTCCAGGCCTCGGCCCTTGGTCCGGCTGGCAGATCCTCGGCGTAGCCTCGCATCGTGAAACCTCCGACGAACATGACAAGGAGCCCGGCGAACCAAACCACCGCACCCTGGCCGCGGGCCCGCCGGACGGGCGCGGGAATCATGCCTCTGTCGATCGGGGCCATGCCGTGGTTCTCCAACAGGGGCTGAAGCTCAGGAGCCCGGATTGTATGCCCCAAAACCCGAACCCATTGGCTGATCCGCCACTATCCGAACGGCTGGCGGCCGAACACCGTAATAAGGGGGCGCGCCGAGGCTGGCGGGCAGTTCCGCCGCACCGCGAAACCCCGACAGGGCGAGACTCTCATGCCGGAACCGTGCCGCGGCCGAAGACGACCGGGCATCTGCATGTCGGCAGGCCGGGCATGAACCTCACGCGCCAGCACCGCCGAGCCACCCCCCGCCACGGCCTCGCCGTGGAGCGGCTCGAGGGCCGGCGGATGCTCGCCTTCGGCATCACCACGTCGACCACGCCGACCGGTCAGCAGACCTACGTGATCGACAACGGCGGCGACCTGTCGTGCGCCATCCTGCGGGGCGGCACCACCAGCAGCACGATCCACCTCGGCGACCTGACGTCGATCAAATACAAGAATCAGGAACTGCTCGCCCCTTACGCGACGACCAGCCGCTACTCCCACTACGAGCAGGGGCTGAGCAACACCACCGTGATCACCACGGCCACCGGGGGCACAGCCGGCTCGCGCTGGATCCTCGTCGCCTGCAACGACACCGCCGCCGGCGGCGTGGGCGTCGTGCAGTACTACGCCGTGCGCGAAAACGACACCAACCTCTACCTCTCGTCGTATGTGCCGAATCCGACATCGGAGGGGCGGTTCATCGCCTACCTCAGCAGGTCGGTGTTCACCAACCCGGAGGCGCCCAGCGACAACGACGGCACCACCGGGGCGATCGAGGGGAGCGACGTCTTCGGCCATGCCGACGGCACCACCTCGTCGAAGTTCTACAACGTCGGCGGACGCCGGCAGATCGAGCACGTCTCCCACGGCCTCGCCGGCACCGCCGGATCGACGCCGGTCGGCGCGTGGATGTTCATGGGCAGTCGCGAGCGGTCGTCCGGCGGGCCGTTCTTCAAGGACATCGACTTCCAGGCCGGCAGTGCGGTCGAGATCTACAACTGCATCTTCACCGGCCACACGCAGACGGAGCCGTATCGCGCGGGCTTGCATACCTACGCGCTGCAGGTCAACGGCGGCCAGACACCGACCGAACCGAGCTATGCGTGGCTGGAGAACCTCCGTGATCTCCCCACGAACACCGCGCTGATCCAGGGCCTGATCCCCGCGAGCCAGCGGGGCGGGATCGCCGGCGTGGCAACGGGCGTCGCCGCGGGCCGCCAGATCACCGTCGGTCTGGCCAACGCCGCCGCCCAGTACTGGGACGTCGCCGACGGCACCGGCGCCTTCACGATTCCGAACGTGCTCCCCGGCACCTACACCGCCACGCTCTACGACGGCGAGCTCGAAGTCGGCCGCCGGACCGTCACCGTCACGGCGGCCGCGACGACGACGGCGAACATCGCCAACAGCCATTACCTGCCGTCGAATCCGATCTTTCGGGTCGGCACCTTCGACGGCTCGCCGATCGGGTTTCTCAACGCCGACAAGATCGAGACGATGCACCCGTCCGACATCCGCATGGCCAACTGGGCCGGCCTGCCCAACTTCATCGTGGGCACCAACACCGACGCCCAGTTTCCCATGGCCCAGTTCATGGGGGTGAACAACAGCCGACGGTTTACGTTCACGCTCTCCGCCGCCCAGGTGCAGAGCCTCACCTTCCGCGTGGGGATCACGCTCGGCTTCTCCGGCGCCCGGCCCAAGATCACGGTGAATGCCGGCCAGAGCTATGCGTGGACCAGCGGCAATCCGACCGCCAGCAGCGACCTCAACAGCCGCGGCGTGACCCGCGGCACGTGGCGTGGCAACAACCAGCTCTACACGTTCGGCATTCCCTCGACCGCGTTCCGCGCGGGTACCAACACGATCGACATGGGGATGATCAGCGGGAGCTATGTCAGCGGCCAGACCTGGCTCAGCCCCAATGCCGTATTCGACGCGATCGACCTCGTGCCGACCAGCTCCGCGAGTCCGCCGACGATCTCCGCCGTGACCGTGGCGCCAGCCAACGCCACCGTGGCCATGAACGGCTCGCAGGCCTTCGCGGCCGTCGCGACGGGCTCCACCGGCAGTCCGCTGGCCGTCAACATCGACTGGTCCGCGACGCTCGGCACGATCAACCCCGCCGGCGTCTACGCGGCCCCGTCTGCCGCCGGCAGCAGCACGATCTCGGCCGTCGCCAGGATCACGCGCACGCCCGGCTACGCCACCGGCACGGGCTCGTCGACGACGGTGCCAGACAGCGTCACCGCGACCGGCAGCACCGCGGTGCTGGTTCGCAACGCCGACACGTGGCTGATGGCCGACGAGACGGGCGGGGCCAGCCTCGCCGACGCCTCCGGCAACGGCAACGCCGCCAGCCTCTCGGGAGCGACGTCGTTCGTGGCCGGCCTGCGGGGCAACGCGGTGAAGTTTTCCGGGGGCTATGCCTCCCTTCCCACGGGCATCGTCAGCGGCCTCACCGACTTCACGATCGCCGCCTGGGTGAAGCCCGACTCGCTCGCCACCTGGCAGCGGATCTTCGACTTCGGCAGTTCGACGTCGTCCTCCATGTTCCTCACCACCCAGCTCGCCACGGGGGGTGGCCTGCGGTTCGCCATCACCACCGGCTCGGGCGAGCAGCGGGTCAACACCGTGGCCCCGCTGACGATCGGCGTCTGGCAGCACGTGGCGGTGACGCTGCGGGGCAGCACCGCCACGATTTACCTCAACGGCACCGCCGTCGGCACGAACAATGGCGTCACGCTTCGTCCCTCGGCGCTCGGGCAAACCACGAACAACTTCATCGGCAAGAGTCAGTTCGCCGCCGACCCGGCGTTGGCCGCCGCGGTGGACGACTTCCGCATCGTCTCGCGGGGGCTCACCGCCGCGGAGGTGGCTGCGCTGGCGACTCCCGACGTGACGGTGACCGTGGCCGCGGGGCAGACGGTGACCGACGTGCTCCGCACCGGCGCTGGCGCCCTGATCAAGGAGGGGCCGGGGACGCTCGTGCTCGATCAGCCCAACACGCACACGGGCGGCACCGTCGTCAATGGCGGCACGGTGATCGTCCGCAACGTGCAGGGGCTCGGCTCGGGCGGGCTCCGCGTGAAAGCCGGCGCCACCGTCAAGCTCGACGTAGGAAGCGGCACCATCCCCCTCGCCGCGATCGCCCTGGAACCGAACGCCACACTCGACCTCGGGAAAGGACGCGTCATCCTGGCGGCGGGGGCGGCGTCGGCGGCCGACGTGCTCGCCCTCCTCGCGGCGGGTCGCGGCGACGGGGGCTGGAATGGCAGCAGCGGCTTCGTCACCCGGTCGGCGGTGCCCGACCGCGGCCTGGGTCTCGGCTTTCTCGTCAACGATGACGGCTCGATCACCGTCGCCTATGCGGCCGCGGGCGACATCAACCTCGACGGCCAGGTCGACGTGGTCGATCTCTCGACCTTGATCGGCGGGGGGACGCTCGATACCGTCGTCGTCCGCGGGTGGGCCGACGGCGATTTCAACTACGACGGGGTCTGCGACATCCTCGACATCGGGGCGTTCCTGGCGACGAACCTCTACGACGGGGGGCCGCATGCATGACCGCGGCCCACACGACGCACGGAGCTCGGGGCTTGAAGGGGCGACCATCCGAGCAATAATTCGCCCATCGGGTTGTCGAACGGCAGGCAGGGGATGAACCGCACACGCCATCATCGTCGCCGCGGCGGTCGCCACACGCTGGCCGTGGAGCGGCTGGAGTGCCGCCAGCCGCTGGCCCTCGACACCCTGCCGCTCCCGGTGCCCCAGGCCGACGCCACCCTGCCGGCCCGCCAGGTGGAGTATCTCACCCGGGGCGTCAACGCGATCCCGGTCGGGTCGTCCAGCGTCTACGTCAACTGGCGGATGCTGGGCACGGATTCCCAGGCCATCGCCTTCAACGTCTACCGCTCCACCGACGGGTTGGCACCCATCAAGCGCAACAGCACGCCCATCACGGCGACGACCGACTTCACCGACACCGGCGTGACGACCACCAAGTCGAACACCTACTTCGTGCGGCCCGTGATCAATGGCGTGGTGGGGGAGGCGAGCGAGCCGTTCACGCTCCCCGCGAACGCGCCGGTGCAGCAGTTCCGCACGGTTCCTCTGCAGATTCCTCCCGCCGGCGTCACGCCCACCGGCGAAACCTACACCTATTCCGCCAACGACACGTCCGCCGCCGACCTCGACGGCGACGGCGAGTACGAACTCGTGGTCAAGTGGGATCCGTCGAATGCCAAGGACAACAGCCAGTCGGGCACCACGGGCAACGTCTATCTCGATGCCTACAAGCTCGACGGCACGCGACTGTGGCGGATCGACCTGGGCCGCAACATCCGGGCCGGCGCCCACTACACGCAGTTCATCGTCTACGACTTCGACGGCGACGGCCGGGCGGAGATGGGCGTGAAGACGGCGCCCGGCACGATCGACGGCACCGGCCAGCCGGTGCTGCTCGGCACCGCGAAGGTGACCGACGACTATCGCAACTCGTCGGGCTACATCCTCTCCGGACCCGAATACCTGACGGTGTTCGACGGCCTCACCGGCCGGGCCCTGGCGACGGCCAACTACCAGGTGCCGCGAGGCACGGTGTCGGCGTGGGGTGACTCCTACGGCAATCGCGTGGACCGGTTCCTGGCGGGGGTCGGCTACTTCGACGGCCAGCGGCCGAGCCTGCTGATGTGCCGCGGCTATTACACGCGATCCGTGCTCACCGCCTGGGACTTCCGCAATGGGCAGCTCACGCAGCGGTGGATCTTCGACACTGGCAACTCCACGACCGGCGCGCTGGCCGGCTACCGGGGGCAGGGGGCCCACTCGCTCACGATCGGCGACGTCGATGGCGACGGCCGCGACGAGGTCGTCTACGGGGCGATGACGGTCAACGACAACGGCGCGCCGCTCTACACGACCGGCCTCGGCCACGGCGACGCGCTCCACATGTCGGACATGATCCCGAGCCGGCCGGGCCTCGAGGTGTTTCAGATTCACGAGTCGGAATCGGCGCACCAGGGGAAGGGAGGCACGCTCCGCGACGCGGCCACCGGCGCCGTGCTCGCGTTCGTGCCGGGCACCGGCGACGTGGGCCGCGGCGTGGCCTTCGACATCGATCCCCGCTATCCCGGCTTCGAGATGTGGACCAGCTCGGACGGCGGCATCTACGCCGCCGATGGCACGCGGATCCAGAACAAGCCGAGCAACATGCTGCAGAACTTCGGCATCTGGTGGGACGGCGACCCGCTCCGCGAACTGCTCGACGGCACGACGATCGGCGACTGGCGGATCGACCTGACGACCAACACGGGCTCCCGCCACAATCTCGTGTCCGCGCCGGCGGGGCTGTCGGGCATCAATGGCACCAAGAACACCCCGTCCCTGACGGCCGATCTCTTCGGCGACTGGCGGGAGGAGGTGGTCTGGCGGAGGAGCGACAACTCGGCGCTGCAGATCTGGTCCACCACGATCGCCTCCCAGCTCCGGCTGCCCACCCTGATGCACGACCTCCAATACCGCGAGGCGGTGGCCTGGCAGAACGTCGGCTACAACCAGCCGCCCCACACGAGCTACTTCATCGGCCAGGGGATGACGACACCCGCCCAGCCCAACGTGTACGTCGTCCGGGCGGCGCCCCCCACGGTGGCCCGCGCGGCCGCCACGCAGCCGGTCACGAGTTGGGGCGGGGCGGTGGTGTCGGTGCTGGGGAGCGACGACGTGGGGGAGGCGACCATCCGCTACGTCTGGGCGGCGGTCGCCGGGCCGGCAAGCGTGACGTTCGATGCCAACGGCACGAACGCCGCGAAGGACACGGTGGCCCGGTTCACGCGGCCGGGCACCTACGCACTCCGCGTGACGATCACCGACGTCTCGGGCCAGTCGACCACGAGCGACGTGACCGTGGCGTATGCCACCGCGGGCGACACCAACCTCGACTGGAGCGTGGATATTCTCGACGTCGCCGACATGCTGGCGGCCGGACGGTTCAACTCCGGGCTGCAGTCCGACTGGACGGATGGCGACTTCAACCACGACGGGATCGTGGATTCCCTCGATCTGGCGGACGTGCTCGCCGCCGGCCTGTTCAACGCCGGCCGGTATGCGTGACGGCGGGGGCCGGAGCCGTGGATTCACCCGGATTTCCCATTGGCCGATCCGCCAATGGTCCTACCCGCGGTTGTCCGCGATACTGACGCAGTGTCGGATCTTCCAGGCTGGCGTGTCGCATGTCGCGACCCTGGCCGGTGTTTCTGGGGAGGGATGATCTCATGAATCCTTGTGTTCGCGTTGTCACTCCGGGCCGCCGCGTTCTGATCACGGCTGTGGTTGCCTCGCTTCTCTGCGCCGCGTCGTCGGCCCATGCCCAGACGTGGACGGGCGCCACGAGTACCACCTGGCAGACCGCGTCCAACTGGAACTCCGCCGTGCCCGCTTCCACGAGCACCGCGGTCTTCGACGCGTCGTCCACCCAGAACCTGGCGATCACCAGCACTTCAGCCACGACCGTCCGCGGGCTTCGCGTCGTCGATCCGGCCGGCGCGATTTCGCTCGCGGGCAGCGGGCTCTCGCTCGGCACCGGCGGCATCGACATGGCCTCGGCCACGCAGAACCTCTCCATCACCAGCGGTGTCACGGTCCTCACGGGCGATCAGAACTGGGCGGTCGCAGGCGGCCGGACGCTCACCACGGCCGCGGTGCCCATCCGCAACGGCGGAGCCAACAACAACAACGTGGGCGGCCTGATCAAGGCCGGCACCAGCGGCAGCATTCGCATGGGCACGGCCGCGACCACCGTGATCGCGGACGGCGGCGGCAATCCGTTCGTGACCTACGGACTCGACAACTGGGCCGCGACCGACGCCACGGGCACCGTCGTGTCCGCGACCTACACCGTCGATGCCTTCACGCCGAACACCAACGTGAGCATCACCACCAGCGGCTCCTACAACTCCGGCTCCGGCAACCCCAGCTTTACCAGTGTCAGGTTCGACAACGCGGGTGGGCCGGTGGACGTGGGCAACCCGGCGGCCGGCACGCAGACCTTTCGGGGCATCCTCATGACGAGCACCGCCCAGGCGGTGACGATCAGCGGCGGCAACATCCGGCCGAATCGCGTCAGCGTCGCGGGCGCCAGTTTCAGCATCGTCCAGAACAGCACGCTCGGCGACCTGACGATCAACTCTGTGATCCCCAACGCCTCGTCGAGCGCGCCGGTTTCGGTCGTCAAGTCGGGTTCGGGCCGGCTCGTGCTCGCCGGTGGCAACGGCTACTCGGGCCGCACGTTCATCAACGACGGCATCGTTCAGCTCGGCTCCGGCAGTACCGCCGGCTCGATCGCCACCGCCTCGGAGGTCGTCACCCAGCCCGGCACCACGTTCGCGGTGAACCGATCCAACTCCATCTCCATCCCCAACTTCATCAGCGGCGGCGGGCAGTTCACCCAGCTGGGCTCCGGCAGCACCACCCTCTCCGGCTCCAACACGTTCACGGGGGCCGTGAACGTCAACGGCGGCGCCCTCGTGTTCAGCACGGCGAGCAACCTCGGCGCCGGCACCGCGATCAACTTCAACAGCGGCACGCTCGTCTACGCCGGCGGGAACACGGCCGACCTGTCGGCCCGGACCATCACGCTCGGGGCCTCGGGCGGGGCCATCGACACGGGGGCCAACAACGTCGTGTTTGCCAACGCGATCGGCAACGGCGGCGCGGGCGGCTTCACGAAGACTGGCTCCGGCCGGCTCACCCTGGCGGCCGGCGGCACCTACGCGGGCACGACGACAGTGACCGCTGGTGAACTCCGCGTCAACGGGCCGCTGTCGTCGCCCACGGTTGACGTCGCCGCCAATAGCCTCCTCGGCGGGACGGGGACACTCGCCGGCGCCGTCACGATCGCGAGCGCCGCAACCCTCGCGCCAGGCAACGCCGCCGTCGGCTCGCTCACGCTCGGCTCCCTGACCACCTCGGGCGGCTCGTCCCTGATCTGGGAGTTCAACACGTCTCCAGCCAACGACCTCGTCGTCGTCAGCTCCCCGAACGGGCTCACGATCAACGGCGGCACGTTCTCGTTCTTCTCCGAGGGCACGAACACGCCCTTCGGCACCGTCGGCACCTACAACCTGATGCAATACTCCGGCGCGGTGCAGGGCTCGGGCGTCGGCACGCTCGCGGTCGGCAACCCGGCTGCCGGAAAGAACTACACGTTCGGCGAGTCGGGCGGCTTCGTCACGCTCACGATCGCCGCGTCGGGCCTCTTGGCTCAGTGGAACGTCGATGCCGCGGGAACGTGGACCACGGACTCGAACTGGACGCCCAGCGAACCCAACGGCGCCAGCGACACTGCGACCTTCGGCTCGGTGATCACCGCTCCGCGGACCGTCACCCTCAACGCCGATCGCACGATCGGGAACGTGGTGTTCGACAACGCCAACGCCTACACGGTCGCCCCGGCCGCCGCCCAGACGCTCACGATCGGCGACGGCACCGGCAGCCGGCAGCTCCAGGTCATCACCGGTTCGCACACGATCGCCGCCCCGGTGGCGCTCGGCTCGAACGTGGGCGTGGACGTGGTCACCGGGCAGACGCTCGCCCTCACCGGCCCGGTCAGCGGCGGCGGGGCCCTCACGAAGACGAGCGGCGGCACCCTCCGCCTCACCGGCTCCAACAGCTACACCGGCGACACGACCGTCTCGGGAGGGACGATCGAGTTCACGGCCGGTGCGATCAGCAGCGGCGTCGTCACGCTCGGCGGCGGCGGGGTGACGTACGCGGCCGGCAACACCGAAGACCTCTCGGCCAAGACGGTGAACCTTGCCTTCGGCGGTGGCACGGTGGATACGGGAGGCAACGACGTCACGTTTGCCAACTCGATCGGCAACTTCGGCATCGGCGGGCTGACGAAGTCCGGTTCCGGCACGCTCACGCTGCAGGGAGCCAACACCTACACCGGCCAGACGACCGTCAGCGGCGGGGTGCTCAGCGTCGCGGCCGACACCAATCTCGGCGACGCCGGCACCGCGGCCGGCGTCGTCCTCGACGGCGGCACGCTGCGGACGACCGCCGGCTTCACCACCTCGCGTGTCGTGACGGCGGCCGCCGGGGGCGGGATCGACGTCCCGGGCGAGGCGGACACGCTCACGCTCAACGGCGTTGTCACCGGCGCCGGGCTGATCACGAAGTCTGGCTCCGGCACGCTCGTGCTCGTCGGCGCCAACACCGCGTACACCGGCGGGCTGACCCTCGCCGGCGGCACGGTCACCCTCGCCGGCGGCCGGCCCAACGGTTTCCAGGGCATCGGCACTGGCCCGATCACGCTCCAGAACGGCGCGGTGCTGAACCTCAACGGCTTCAACGGAACCGACAACGGCACCAGCTGGGGCACGCTCACCGGGCCGATCAGCGTGGCGGCCGGCCAGAGTGGCGTGATCAACATGCCACCCCGAGGCACCATGGCCAGCACCCTGACCGGTTCGGGCACGCTCGGCTTCAACGTGCAGTTCATCCGCGGCGAACTCTCCGGCAACTGGTCGGGCTTCACCGGCCAGATCAACGTAGGCACCGTGCCGGGCCAGACGGCCGGCGACTTCCGCCTCAACACCACGACCGGCTTCGGCACGGCTGCCGTGAACCTCGGCCCCGGTGTCACCATGTATCCCGTCATCAACTACGCGTCGAGCCCCACCACCTTCACGATCGGCGAGCTTTCCGGCGACGCCACCTCCGTGGTCACCGGTCAGGGCGGCGTCAACTCCGGCCGCATCGCCCTCTACAGCGTCGGCGGCCGCAACACGAGCGCCACCTTCGCCGGCACGATTCGTGACGGCGTCGTCTCGGCGGCCGTGCAGCCCGCCGCGATCACCAAGGTGGGCACCGGCGTGTGGACCCTCACCGGCACCAACACTTTCACGGGCGCGACCACCGTCAACGGCGGCACGCTCTACGTGGCGACGGTCGATGCCGGTGCGGGCGGCTTGATGACCACCGGCAGCATCACGATCAACAACGGCGGCACGCTCCGCTCCTCGACGAACTCGCTGTTCGGATCGACGCCGGATCAGGGCCGGCCGATCACCGTGAACGCTGGCGGCACGCTCACCGCGGACGACGGTGCCGACGTCCACGTGGCCCGCGTCACGCTCAACGGCGGCGTGCTCGCCAGCAGCGGCTCGAGCGTCGATCGCGGGTCGTGGGTATTCGACGGCGCGACGACGGTTCTCGCCGTCACCGAGACCTCCACGGCGTCGGCCGTGAACGTCCTCCTCCAGAACGGCGCGACGGTCGATGTGGCTGCCGCCAGAACGCTGCACTTCAACGGCACGATCACCGACGCGGTGTCGGCGGGAGCGAGCACGCTGATCAAGACCGGCAGCGGCACGCTCGCGCTCAACGGCGCGAGCGTCTACACCGGCCCAACCACGGTCTCGGCCGGCACGCTGCTCGCCAACACGAACCTGACCGCGACGGCGATCACGACGGAAGCCGGCGCGGCCATCGGCGGCTCCGGCACGGTCGGCAGCGTGACGCTGTCGGCCGGTTCGCTGGTGTCGCCGGGCAACGGCCTCGGCACCCTCACGGTGGCCCAGAACCTCACCCTCACCGGCAGCAGCGGCTACCTCTGGCAGCTCACCAACGCCACCGGCACCGCCGGCTCGGCGACCGGCTGGGACCTGCTGACGGTCACCGGCACGCTCGACATCGCGGCCACGTCGACCGATCCGTTCCAGATCAACCTCTGGACGCTCACGAGCGGCAGCACCGTGGTCAGCGGGTCGGCGGCGAACTTCAACCAGTACCAGAGCTACACCTGGAGGATCGCCTCGGCGTCGGGCGGCATCACCGGGTTCGCCACCGACAAGTTCGTGATCAACACCTCGGCCACGAACGGCACGGGCGGCTTCGCCAACGACTTCACCGGCGGCACCTTCAGCCTCGCGCAGAGTGGCAACAACCTCAACCTCGTGTTCACCGGTGGCCCGCCGCCGGTAATCACGATCAATGTCGCCAGCGGCACGCAGACGCAGACGCAGGCGGGCTATCCGCTGCTCTCGGGCTCGACGCCGGTGTTCAAGACCGGCACCGGCACGCTGGTCGTCGATCAGGCCAATACCCTCACAGGATCCACGACCGTGCAGGGGGGCCGACTCCAGCTTGCCAACGGCGCGGCGCTCGGCGCGAGCAAGGTCGTGCCGGTGGCCGGCGGCACGATGACCCTCGCCCCCTACCTGCAGACCACGGTGGGCGGCCTGGCCCCCAATGCCGGCGGCCTCACCGACGTGGGCAGCGGGATGGTGACCGTGGCGGCGGGCCTCTCGGCCGTCGACATGGTGACGGCGATCGTCACCGGCCTCGGTGACGGCACCTGGAACGGCACCAGCGGGATCACCTCGAGCGTGGCGGCCGCCAGCGGCGGCGACCGCACGGTCGGCTGGCTCGACAATGGCGACGGCTCGGTGACGTTCGCCTTCGCCGCGGCCGGCGACACGAATCTCGACTGGCAGGTGGACATCCTCGACGCCGCCAACTTCCTCTCGGGCGGCAAGTTCGACAGCGGCAGTCCGGCCACGTGGAACGAGGGTGACTTCACCTACGACGGGTTGGTGGACATCCTCGACGCGGCGGCCTTCCTCTCCACCGGCCTGTTCGACGCGGGAACCTACAACCCGCCGCCGGGCCAGGCCGGCGCGATTGCCGCCGTCCCCGAGCCGGCGGTGACGCTGGCGGGCGTGGCCGTGTTCCTGGCCGGCCTCGCCATCCACCGCCGCCGCAGGGCCTGAAGTGGCCGCAGGTTTGCAAAGTGGCCGCAGGTTTGCAACCTGCGGAACCCGCTCTCGCCTTGAAGTGGCCGCAGGTTT
>JBBAVS010000005.1:0-41958 GCA_040397585.1 Pirellulales bacterium | reverse complement strand
GCCGCAGGTTTGCAACCTGCGGAACCCGCTCTCGCCTTGAAGTGGCCGCAGGTTTGCAAAGTGGCCGCAGGTTTTCAACCTGCGGAACCCGCTCTCGTCTTGAAGTGGCCGCAGGTTTTCAAAGTGGCCGCAGGTTTTCAACCTGCGGAACCCGCTCTCGCCTTGAAGTGGCCGCAGGTTTTCAACCTGCGGAACACCTCGGGTCGCGCTTCATGTGCAGGTTGAAAACCTGCACCCACTTTCAGGAGCCGCGGCGATGCTCCCGCCGCCACTCGCTCGGCGACAAGCCGTAGCGCTTGGTGAACGCCACCGTCATGTATTCGGGGTGCCGGAATCCGCACCGGGTGGCGATGGCGGCGAGTTTGAGGTCGGTCTCGTGGAGCAGTTGCTCCACCAGCTTGAACTGGACCTGCAGGATCGCCTCGTGAATCGTGCGGTCGAGCCGGCGCACGAACGCCTGGTCGAGCATCTTCCGCGTGGAGCCGACGGCGGCAACGACGTCTTCCGGCTTGATCCCGCGGTGCACGTTCGCGCGGATGAAAGCCACGCTCGCCGCGATCAGCGGGTCATCCACCGCGAGCACGTCGGTGCTTCGCCGCACGGCCACCCCCAGCGGGGCCAGCAGATTTTCCATCGGCACGCTGCCGCCGTCGATCAGCCGATCGAGCAGCTCGCCGGCCAGCCGGCCGGCCCCCCGGGCGTCGGGAATGATGCTCGAGAGCGGAGGGTTCATCAGCGAGCAGAGCAGCTCGTCGTCGTCCACGCCGAGCACCGCCACGTCATCGGGGATCCTCAATCCCACGCGGTGGCACTCGTCGATCACCTGCCGCCCGCGGGCGTCGTAGCAGGCGAACACCGCCACCGGCTTCGGCAGGCCCACCAGCCAGTCGCCGATCCGGGAGAGCGTGTCCTCCGTGGAGCTCGCCGCCCTGGCGGACTCGGGGAACACGTGCACGGTCAGCCCCCTGGCCGCGAGCACGTTCTGGAAGAAGTGCTGCCGGTTCTTGCTCCAGCGAAACCGGCGGTCGCCGCAGTAGGCGAGGTGCTGGAAGCCGTTGTCGAGGAAGTGCCTGGCGGCGAGTTCCGCGATCTGGGCGTCATTGGTCTCGACGTAGGGCACGTCGGGCAGCAGGCGGCCGGCGCTGATATCGACCGCGGGAATGCCGAGCCGCTCGATCACGCGGGCGGTCTCGACATTCTCGATCCGCGCGATGATGCCGTCGCCGGTCCAGCGGGCGAGTTCCTTGAGCGGCGGCATGCCGCGACCGTGCTCGGGCAGGAACGTCGCCCAATGGCCGCCGGACCGCATGTGCTCGTAGACGCCGGCGAGCACTTGCCGGCTGTAGCCGTTGGAGGTCTCGATGAGCAGGGCGACCCGACGCACCGGCCTCCGGCCGAGCACCTCGTCCGCGTCGTGCCGTTCGCTCAGGTCGTGCGCCATACTCCGTCTCGACCGTCGCCGGCAGAGCCGACCACCCTGGGCAGCCACCGCCGCGGCCGAGCCAGTGTACGGCCCCCCGCGAGCGTCCGGCCCCGGCCGATTGGCGGATCGGCCAATACCTCGGCGGATTCGTCCCTGCCGCTGCCCGATTCGTCACTTTGCCGTCGCCCCACCTTGTCGGACGGCCATTTCGCGACAACAACTGGACGAAGACGAGCGGGTTGTTTTGGCCGGATGGTTCCTACGCTGCACCAGTTTGGGGGAATTTCCATGATCTCCATGATTTCGCGTCGCGTCACCGGTTCGTTTGCAACCTCCTGCTGCGTCGCGGCGGCGCTCGTCATCGTCGGGCTGCCGCGGCCGGCGAGCGCCCAGTTCACCTGGAACGGCGGCGGCACCACCGACAACTTCACGGATGCCGCCAACTGGGTCGGAGGCGTGGCGCCCACGACCAATGGCACGTTCATCTTCGCGGGCACGTCGCGGCTGTCCCCGAACAACAACCTCACGCTCACGGGGGCCGACAACACGCTGACGTTCGACGCCACCGCCGGGGCGTTTGCAGTCGGCGGCGGGGCGATCCGCATGGGCTCGGTCACGAACAACTCGAGCAACCCCCAGGCCGTCAACGTCAGCCTCCGGCTCAATGGCACGCGGACGATCAACACCGGGACCGCCGGCATGTCACTCAGCGTCCTGCCGCTTTCGACCGGTGCCGGTGTAAGGACCATGACCAAAACAGGGGCCAGCGACCTGACGCTTACGTTCGCCAGCACGTACGCATTGATAGGCTACAACGTCAGCGCGGGCAGGCTCGTGGTCAACAACGCCGCCGGCACGTTCTCGCAGGGCGCCGGGACATCGCTCGGCGTTGGAACCGAGCTGGTGCTGGCGCAACCGGCGACCGCCAACTTCACCGGCGGGATCACGGGGCTGGGGCTTGTTCGCAAGACAGGGACCGGATCCAGCACGTTGAGTGGCGTCAACACGTACTCGGGCGGAACGCTCGTGCAGAACGGGATCCTGACGTATGCCTCGGATTTCACGATGAGCGGCAGCAACGGGTTCACCCTGACGAACGTCGCATCGCCGGTTCGCGGCGTCGACTATGGTGCGACGACGAGTTCCGCCGGCACGCTCACCTACGGCGGATCGCTCGCCCTGACCCTCGGGGCGCTGCTGCCCGCGAGCACGACGTATGACCTGTTCAGCTTCAGCGGGGGCTCCCAGGCCGGGTCGTTTTCCTCGATCGCCATCACAGGCAGTTACGCGGCGACGCTCACCAATGGCGGCGGTGGCGTTTGGACGGGGAGCCAGGGGGACGCGACCTTCACCTTCACGGAATCGACCGGTGATCTCGCCGTCTCTGTCGTGCCCGAGCCCACCTCCTGCCTCGCCCTCGTGTCAGGCCTCGGCCTGAGCGCTTTGGTGCTGCGGCGCCGCCGCGCGGGCTGAGGTCACGGGCCCGTCGCGACTCCACCCCGCTCGATCCTCAGCGGCACCAGCCGGACCGGCCCCAGGAGCCCCGCCGGCTCGAGCGGCCAGTCGGCGGCATCGAACGGCTTGTAGTGGACGTTCACGAAGTTGATCTCGTGGAAGTTCTTCCACGACACGCCACGCCGCTCGAGACCGCGGATCCGGTTGGCGGCCAGATTCGTCAGCTCGAGTGAGAGCGTGTTGCGGCCCGGCCGCACCGCGGCGCCGATCCGCGCCTGGAAGGGCACGCTCCAGAGCGTGTCGAGCGCGCGGCCGTTGACGCTCACGCGGGCCACCTCGCGGACGTCGCCGAGGTCGAGGAGCCAGTCGTCCGCGGCCGCTGCCGGCAGCTCGAAGGCGAGTTCGTATCGCGCCGTGCCGGCGAAGGGCTCCCACGCGCCCCCGTGCTCGGTCCACGTGCCGAGACGATCGGTCTCGAACGCCGGTGGCAGTTCCGGTCCTCCGGCGAGCGGCGTCACGGTCCAGCGGCCCACGAGCGGCACGGCCTCGCCACGCGGCTCCGCATACGTCCACGGCTCGCCCTCCGCCCGCCGCCCGCTGAACGTGCGGATGAAGATCGATTCCCCAGGCTCGAGCTGCAGCCGGACCTCGGGGGCGTCCGCCGGCCCCCGCGTGGCCGCGATGCCGGTTTGGCCCGTCCGCGCGTCCATGAGCACGGCCGACGCGAGCGACGTCCCCAGCGGTGCCCAGCTGTCGAACGCCTCCGCCCCGAGGTTCGCGAGAAGGTAGACGTGTCCCTCCGCGGTCTTGCGCCGCAGGCAGCCCAGGCCGCGCATGGCCACGGGCTCGATCCGCGCTCCCGCGTGCCGCGCCACGCCGGCCGCGTCGGCGACCACCACCACCCGGCCCGTGCCGATCGTCGCCTGCCGTGGCCCGCGATCCTGTTCCGGCCAGCGGAGCCGGGCCAGCGTGGCCGCGAACGCCGCCCGCCGCTCCTCGAGCCTCCCAAGCCCCGGGACGTCCTCCGGCAGGTTCCCCACGAAGATCACCGTGCCGCCCGCCTCGGCATGATCGACGAGCGTCGCCAGCGTCTCGTGCGGCATCAGCCGGCAGGGAGGTACGACCACCGCCCGATACCGCGCCGCCTCCGTGAGCAGCGCGTCGGAGCAGAAGTCGAACGACAGCCCCGCGTCGAGCAGCGCCTCGGCGAGGCGGCCGGTGTCGGACTCCATGAGCCAGTCGTGGCCGTGCATCGAGAAGGCCCGCTGCCAGCCCTTCGGCGAGTGATAGAGATCGTGAACCGGCCAATACACGAGCAGGTCGTTGTCGGGCTCGCCCGTCTGGAGGAGCGACTGAGCGCGGGCCACATACGCGTTCACCGCCCCGAGTTCCCGCCACAGCGGATTCCGGGGATTGGCCTGGGTGGAGGCGTAGAACAGCCAGCCCGGCCAGGCCGCATCGGCGGGCGAGTAGGCGGTGCCGTGGTAGAAGACCTGGTTGATCCCGGCGAGGAACAGCTGGTCGATCTCGGGCTTCATCTGCGAGGGCGCCTCGCAGAAATGCTCCCGCATCCAGGTGAATGTCTCCGACGACGCCCGCGGCCGGCGGGCCAGGTGGGCGGCCGATGAGGCGAGCCGCGTGACGAGCGGCTGCGGGAGGTTCTTGCCGATCTGCCGCTCGTCGCGGCGGTAGCCAGGAATCGGAAACGGGCTGGCCCCGAAGACCTCGGTCTCGGGCACGTCGGCCAGGGCGTAGAGGTCGATGAGGTTCGCGGGGGCCCCGTGGGCCTGCTCGCGGGCCTCGCAGCCCATGGAGTGGCACCAGTCCACCCAGACCTTCAGGTAGTCCGCATGGAGCTTCGCGAGCGTCGCCCGGTAGTCGGCCTTCACGCGGGCCACCGTGTCGGGATCGCCCTCCCCCTCGAGCGCCCGCCGCCAGGCATCGAGGTCGTAGCCATGCAGCTCGCGAAACGTCTCGGGAACCTCGGCCGACCAGTTCGCCTGATACTCGAACGAGTCGTGGAACTGACCGTGGATCGCTCCCTTGGGCAGCGCCGCGAGCGCCGCCGTGAAGGGCTCGAGATATCGCCGCGCCGCCGCCGGCGAGAACGGATTGACCACGAAGCCCTCGCCGCCCGGGGCCGACCGCTTCACCTTGAAGCGCGTGGGCTGGGGATCGAACCGGTCATCCTTGGCGGCGATCTTGAGCTCCACGTCGTCGGGGCCGACGTGCGGGCCCCCGAACGGCCATCCGGTGCCGGTGGCCATGTCCACGCCGAGCCCGAGCCGGGCCGCCTCGGCACAGGTGAAGGCAAGCGCGGCGACGTACTCCGGTGAGAGGAACTTCAGGAATCGCTCCTCGGCCCCCTTGGCTCCGTAGATCGGCGTGATCTCCACGCCGCCGAACCCCGCCGCGGCGATCGCCTCCAGCTCCCGCCGGAGGTTCGGCTCATCGACCGCACTGCCCAGCCACCACCAGCGGGTCCATGGCCGACACTCCGCCGTGACCGCGGGCCAGGCGGTGTCGCCCGGGGAATCACTTGCCCCCATGCCCTGCGCGGCCGCCAGCGCGCAGGCGATCGCCGCGCCTCCGAGCATGATCCGGCTGGTCCTGATGGCCGCGACGAGTCGGCGGTATGCTGATGGACGTGCGGGGTGGATGAAACGCCCCGCGATCCGCTCTTCACTCTGGATCTGTCGCATGCGGTGGGTGCTCCTCTCGTGGGTCGTGTGCGCCGTAGGCCTGATGACGACCGCGGCTCGTGCGGATCGGCAGATGGAAAACCTGTCTCGCGGGATCGTGGCCCTGCCACGGCCCGAAGGGGGCATGTTCGTCGGCTGGCGGCTCTTCGGCACCGACCCGGACGACGTCGCCTTCAACGTCTACCGCCGAGTGGACGGCCGCGCGCCGCTGAAGGTCAACGTCGCTCCGCTAACCGGGGCGACCTGCGTGGTCGATGACGCCCCGGCGGATGCGGCCGGCCTCGCCTACCACGTCCGCACGGTGCGCGACGGCGTGGAGGGGCCGGCGAGCCGCGAGGCGGTGGCCTGGCGACAAGGCTACCTCGAGATTCCGATCGAGACGATCGACGGCTACCGGCCCGGCGACGCGTCGGTGGCCGACCTCGACGGTGACGGCGACCTCGAGATCATCCTCCACCAGGTCTCGCGGCCGCGCGACAACGGCACGGCAGGCGTCACCGGCGAGCCGGTGCTCGACGCCTACAAGCTCGACGGCCGCCTGCTGTGGCGGATCAACCTCGGGCGGAACATCCGCGAGGGGGAGCACTACACGCAGTTCATGGCCTACGATCTCGACGGAGACGGCCGTGCCGAGGTGGCCTGCAAGACGGCCGACGGCAGCCGCGACGGCGCCGGCAAGCCGATCGGCGACCCCGACCGCGACTGGCGGACGCTCCAGCCCGGGTCGAACCGCGACGGGAGGATTCTCGACGGCCCCGAGTATCTCACCGTGTTCGACGGCGCGACCGGCCGGGCGCTGGCGACGACCGACTACGTGCCCGGCCGCGATCCGCTCGACGGCTGGGGGGGGATCGGCGGCAACGCCGGCAACGATTCGTATGGCAACCGCTGCGACCGGTTCCTGGCCTGCGTCGCCTACCTCGACGGCGAGCGACCGAGCCTGGTGACCTGCCGCGGCGTCTATGGCCGGATCGCGCTCGTCGCCTGGGATTGGCGCGACGGCCGGCTCGACCGCCGCTGGACGTTCGACTCCGGCGTGAGCCATCCGCCCTTCGACGACGCCTCGCCCTACTCGGGCATGGGCGGCCATTCGCTCGGCGTCGGGGACGTGGACGGCGACGGCCGCGACGAGATCGTCTATCAGGCCATGGTGGTGGACGACGACGGCAGCGGGCTCTACTCCTCCGGCCTGCGGCACGGCGACGCGATGCACCTGGCCGACATCGACCCCGACCGGCCGGGGCTCGAGGTGTTCACGGTGCAGGAGAACGAGGAAGACGTCGAGCGGTTCCAGACGCCGGGAGCCGCCCTCCGCGACGCCGGCACCGGCGAGATTCTCTGGAGCCACAGTCCGATGGTGGACGTCCCGGCAGGGCTGGCGGCCGACATCGACCCCACCCATCGGGGCCTGGAGGCGTGGGGCGGGCCGGGCGGCCTCCGGGATGCGCAAGGCCACGACATCGGCAGCCACCCGCGCGAGGTCGATTGGTGCATCTGGTGGGATGGCGACCCGCTCCGCGAACTGCTCGCCCCCGGCCGCGACTGGGGCGGCACCCGCCGCAGCGCCTCGGGGTCGCGCCGGCCGCTCGCCAGTCCGGCAGCCACCCGCATCAGCAAGTGGAACTGGAAGACCGGCCGCAGCGAGCCGCTGTTTCAATGCGAGGCCACGGGCGTGCCCCGCGGGCCCGCGCTCGTGGGCGACATCGCCGGCGACTGGCGGGAGGAGATGCTCCTCGTGGCACCCGGAGGAGGTGCGCTGCGGCTCTACACCACGACGATTCCGACCACGCATCGGCTGGTGACCCTGTTACACGATCCGCAATACCGGCTCGGACTGGCGTGGCAGAACGTGGTCTATAACAAGCCGCCGCACCCGAGTTTCTACCTCGGCGACGGCATGCCGCAGCCGCCGAGGCCCGCGATCCGCCTGGTGGGCGATGGCGAGGCCACGCCCGGCCATGCTGGAGACTGACCGCCGGCGCGTCTGCGCGCGGACACTCAGCGGGCCGGCTTCGGGCCGAGCTTGATGGTGAAATCCTTGATGGCCGAGCCTACCTCGAACGTCAGGCCCGACGTCTCGAACGATTGCATCGCTTCCGGGATCCCGACCGTGGGCGGGCCGTCGATCACGACGTGGGGCAGGACCCGCACGCGGTAGCTGCCGGCAAAAGCCCCGTCGCCGGGCTTCTCCGACGCCAGCACGAAGCGCCCATCCTTCCCGATGCCACCCCGCGACATCACCAGTTTGCCGTCGATTTCCGTCTCCATCGCCACGACGCCGCCCGACGTGAAGGGTGAACCGTCGTCGTAGACCACCGTGCCGCTGACCGGATACTTTGGCCGCCCGCAGCCCGTGATCGCGGCGAGGGCTACCAGCGGCACGAGGACGAGAAACGGGCGTCGAGCGAGATGGAGCGAGAGCATGAGACGACCGCGCGGCGGGATCAATACGACGGAACCACCTGGCCGTCGGCCCGCTGCCCGAGCAGGGCGAGCACACTGCCGGCGATCGACTTCGAGACCGTCTCAACGCGGCCGTCGCCGAAGCCAAAAAGGAGCACCTCCGGGTGGTGACTCCCGAAGTAGTTGGTCGTGGCGGCCGAGTCGTTCGGACCGATCGCGACGCCAGCGGCGAGGCACATTCGCGTTGAGGAGTTCAGGCCTGGATTCTCTGTGGCGTAAATCGTGTTATCGAAGCCTTGCTTGCCGAACTGGTCGAGCGGAATGTGCTTCTCGCCCATGAAGATCGTCTTGCCCACCCCGTCGGAAATGTCCTTGAACCGAAGACCGGGATTGGAGTTCGAGAGCTTGTTGTTCACCACCGAATAGCCTGGCGCCAGCGGAAACGGACCAGTGGACTGATACTCCGGCGGCTCATAAAAGATGGTGCCGTCGGACTTCTGGACCTGGCTGTGTCCCGTGTTCACCGCGTAGTCGCCACAGAAGCCGCCGCCGCCTGGCACGCCCTCGGTGGTGAATCGCGTCGTTCGCGGCGAAGACGGACAGAGCATCGCCGGAATCTGCGTCTTGAGCGCCCCCGTCGCCTGGAACGTGGTGTTGCTGAGATCGTGCACACCGCCCCAGTGCAGATTCGCGCCGGGAAGAGCCGTCGTGAACTGCTGGTAGGCCTGGGCCTGCTCCATGAACGGCAGCAGCCGCACGACCCACGAATGCGCGCGGAGATTATTCGACGACCGGGCATACGGGAGCCGCTTCTTGGCGTCGTGGTGCACCTGAAACGCCAGGCAGGTCTGCTTGACGTTGTTGCTGCATGCCATCCGCCGGGCCGCCTCACGGGCGGTCTGCACCGCCGGCAGGAGCAGGCCGATGAGCGTCGCGATGATCGCGATCACCACGAGCAGCTCCACGAGCGTGAACCCGCGCGAGGCCCGACGCGGCGTGCCGCCAAGGCGGCTCTGATGATCACCCGCGATGTTCCACACGTTGCCGATTCCTCCAGGCCGGTAGCGCCCCCAACCAAACTATATTCGACCGCGCACCACCACCATCGCTATTGGCGTATCGGCCAATGCGGCACTGCCGCGGTGAAGGAGGCTGGCGGAGGGCAGCGCTTGGCCGCAGCCGTCCCGGCGCGGAAAGCCCAGGAAAAACAGGCTGAGAAGCGGTCCACACCCCCTTCCGAACGCTCGTTGCCCGGGGCTGAAAGAGGTGCTAGATTTCAGGAGGTATTTGGACGGCGGAGCGCAACGCCGATTCCTTGGTTCGCACTGCCGAGTGCCGCCCCCAGTTCCACCCAGGGTTGGCACGTCCGCAACGAGGATGTCGCATGCGTCGCCCGTCGCCCACGATCGCTGTCACGCTCGCGATTGTGGCGTTTTCGTACGCCGCAGCGGCCTCCGAGCCGTCCGCGCCCTCCTACAACGCCGACATCCGGCCGATCCTCGTCGAGCACTGCTTCTCGTGCCACGGCGCCGACACCGCCAGCCGCCAGGCGGGCCTGCGGCTCGATCGCCGTGACGACGCGGTCGATTCGGGGGCCATCGTGCCGGGGGATCCCGACTCGAGCGCGATGCTCGACCGGATCTTCTCGGACGACCCCGAGGAGGTGATGCCGCCGCCGGCCGCGAAGAAGACGCTCACCCCCGAGCAGAAAAAGCTCCTCCAGCAATGGATCGCCGCCGGAGCCGAGTACGAGCCGCACTGGTCGTTCATCCCGCCCGTCCGTCCCCAGCTGCCGGCAGTGACCGACGAGACCTGGGTGCGAAACCCGATCGACCGCTTCATCCTCGCCCGGCTCGAGGCCGAAGGGCTGCGGCCGGCTCCCGAGGCCGACCGCCGAACCCTCGCCCGCCGCGTGGCGCTCGATCTCACCGGGCTGCCGCCCGATCCGGCGGTCGTCGATGCCTTCGTGGCTGATCCGTCCGCCGACGCCTACGAGCGGCTCGTCGACGCGTTGCTCGCAAGCCTCGAGTGGGGCGAGCACCGCGGCCGGCACTGGCTCGACTACGCCCGCTACGCCGACACGCACGGCATCCACATCGACAACTTCCGTGAGATGTGGACCTATCGGCAGTGGGTGGTCAACGCTTTCAACCGCAACCTGCCGTTCGACCGGTTCACGATCCTGCAGCTGGCCGGCGACCTCGTCGAGGACCACGGCCCCGGCGCCTCGCCCGCTCAGATCCTCGACAACCGGATCGCCAGCGGCTTCAACCGCTGCAACATCACGACCAGCGAGGGCGGCGCGATCGACGAGGAATACCTGGTGCTCTACGCCCGCGACCGCACGGAGACGACGTCGGCCGTCTGGATGGGGCTCACCACCGGCTGTGCCGTCTGCCACGACCACAAGTTCGACCCGCTCTCGCAGCGCGAGTTCTACGAGCTCGCCGCCTTCTTCAACAACACGACGCAGAAGGCGATGGACGGCAACGTCCGCGACACGCCGCCGATCCTTCCCGTGCCCGCCCCCGAAGACCGCCCGCGGTTCACGGAACTCGAAGCGCGGATCCCGGAGGCGAAGGCCGCGGTCGATGCCCGCAGGGAGGCCGCCCGCCCCGAGTTCGAGTCGTGGCTGAGGGGGCTCGTGCCCGAGTCGCTCCCCGCCAATCCGCTCCGCGAGACGCCGCTGGTCGCCCTGCCGTTCGCCGAGGCCGCGGGCTCGTCGACCCGCGTGTCGCTCCTGGGCAAGGAGACCGACGTGCCGCTCACGGCGGGCACGACGTGGCAGGCCGGGCCGCAGCGGTTGCCCGCGATCCTGCTCGACGGCGGGGCGGCCGAACTCCCCGGCGGCGGCGACTTCGAGTGGAACGAGCCCTTCAGCGTGACGTTTTGGCTGCGGCCCTCCGGCACCTCCACGCCGGGCTCCGTGATCGCCCGCATGGGCGAGGCACCCGCGAACCAGGGCTGGGATGTCTGGCTCGACGACCGCCGGGTCGCCATGCACCTCTCCCACTCCTGGCCGGAGCACGGCCTCAAGGTGGTGGCCGGCGAGCAACTCCCGGCCGATGCGTGGACGTTCGTGGCGGTCACCTACGACGGATCCGGCAAGCCGGGGGGCGTGACGATCTCCTACGACGGCACCCCGCGGAAAACGGACGTCAAGAAGCAGCCACTCGGCGAGAAGTCGATCAAGACTTCGGCAGGCCTGACCATCGGCAGCCGGTCGAAGGGGGGTGCGCTCCGCGGCGTCGGCCTTGCGGAAGTCTCGATCTGGGGCCGGGCGCTGCCGGCGGGCGACGTGGCCGCGTTCTGGAGGGCACACCGGCTTCGCGACCTCGTGACCCTGGCGCCGGACGAGCGGCCGGCGGCGGCGGCCGATCTCTACGACGGGTGGCTGGCCGAGGACGAGCGGCACCGGACCCTGACCGCCGCGGTGGCCGCCCTCGAGGCGGAGATGGCCGAGATCCGGAAGCGGGGCACCATCGCCCACGTGATGCACGAGAAGCCGGAGATGCCGCGGGCCTACGTGCTCGATCGCGGCGAATACGACAAGCGGAAGGACGAGGTCAAGCCGGAGACACCGGACATCCTGCCGCAGTTCCCCGAGTCGCTGCCGAGAAACCGGCTCGGACTCGCCCAGTGGCTCCTCCTCGGGGATCATCCGCTCACCACCCGCGTCACGGTGAACCGCTTCTGGCAGGAGGTGTTCGGCACCGGTCTGGTGCGGACGAGCGGTGACTTCGGCATCACCGGTGAACTGCCGAGCCACCCGGAGCTCCTCGACTGGCTGGCGGTCGAGTTCCGCGAAGGGGGCTGGGACATCAAGCGGCTCTTCCGGCTGATGGTCACGAGCGCCGCCTACCGGCAGGCGGCCAGCGCCACTCCTGAGAAGCTGGCGAAGGACGCGGCCAACCGTCTGCTCTCCCGCGGGCCGCGGTTCCGGATGGACGCCGAGATGGTCCGCGACCACGCCCTTGCCGCCAGCGGCCTGCTGGTGCGGCAGATCGGCGGCCCGAGCGTGCGGCCCTACCAGCCCGAGGGTGTCTGGGAGGCCGTCGCGATGGACAACAGCGACACCCGCTCCTACGTCCGCGACAAGGGGGAAGGGCTCTATCGGCGGAGCATGTACTGGTTCTGGAAGCGGTCGGCACCGCCCGCCTCGATGGACATCTTCAACGCCCCGTCACGGGAGAACTGCTGCATCAAGCGGGAACGGACCAACACGCCGCTCCAGGCCCTCGTCACCCTCAACGATCCGCAGTTCGTCGAGGCGGCACGGACGCTCGCCGACCGGGCGCTGGAGCTCGGGGCCGGCGACGACCAGCGGCTCGCCTTCATCGCGGAGCGGCTCCTGGCCCGGCGGTTTTCGGCCGCCGAACTCCCGATCGTGAAGAAGTCGCTGGCGGATCTCTCGGCCTGGTACGCCGCCCACCCCGACGACGCCCGGACGCTGATCACCGTCGGTGACTCGAAGCCCCGGGCGACCGACGCGGTGCAGCTCGCCAGCTGGACGATGCTCACCAACGAGCTGATGAACCTCGACGAGGTGCTCTGCAAATGAATCCGCCGATCCGCTCACCGCTGGATGAACTGGGGCTGAACCTCACGCGGCGCCGCTTCTTCGAACGAGGGAGCCATCTGCTGGGCGGTGCGGCGCTGGCGGCACTCGCGGCCCAGGATGCCGCCGGAGGCGCAGCCGCCGCGGCTCCGGCCCTCGAGCGGGTGGCGGGGGCCATCGGCCCGCACTTCGCCCCCCGGGCGAAGCACGTGATCTACCTGCACATGGTCGGGGGCCCGCCGCAGCAGGACCTCTTCGACTACAAGCCGAAGATGGACGACTGGTACGACAAGGATCTCCCCGAGAGCATCCGCAACGGCCAGCGGCTCACCACGATGACGTCGGGGCAGAAGCGGTTTCCGATCGCCCCCTCGAAGTTCGCGTTCCGGCAGCACGGCGACTGCGGGATGTGGGTCAGCGAGGTGCTGCCCTGGACCGCGAAGATGGTCGACGAGATGTGCTTCATCCGCAGCATGCACACGGAGGCCATCAACCACGAACCGGCGATCTGCTACATGCAGACCGGCAACCAGATCGTCGGCCGCCCCTGCCTCGGATCGTGGACGAGCTACGGGCTCGGGAGCCTGAATACCGACCTGCCCACGTTCGTGGTCCTGGTGGCCCGGTCGAGCAAGCCCGAGCAGCCGCAGGCGATCGGGGCCCGGCTCTGGTCGAGCGGGTTTCTGCCGGGCGAATACGCCGGCGTGAGCTTCCGCAGCGCCGGCGACCCGATCCTCTACATCAACAACCCGCCGGGCGTCGCGGCGGAGGTCCGCCGCGCCACGCTCGACGGCCTGCAGGCCCTCAACCAGCGGACGTTCGAGCAGATTGGCGATCCGGAAACGCGGACCCGCATCGCCCAATACGAGATGGCCTTCCGGATGCAGTCGAGCGTGCCGGACCTGACCAACATCGCCACCGAGTCGGCGCACACGCTCGCCCTCTACGGCGACCAGGTGACGAATCCGGGATCGTTCGCCAACTCCGTGCTGATGGCGCGGCGAATGGTCGAACGGGGCGTGCGGTTCGTGCAGATCTACCTCAATCACTGGGACACCCACGCCAACGTCGTGGGCCGGCTGATCAATGGCGGCAAGGACATCGACCAGCCCTGCTACGGGCTGATCCACGATCTCAAGGCCCGCGGCCTGCTCGACGACACGCTCGTGATCTGGGGGGGCGAGTTCGGCCGCACGGTCTACTCGCAGGGCGGACTCTCCAAGGAGAACTACGGCCGCGACCACCATCCGCGGTGCTTCACGATGTGGATGGCCGGCGGCGGGGCGAAGGGGGGCACGATCCACGGGGAGACCGACGACTTCTCCTACAACATCGTCAAGGACCCGGTGCACATCCGCGACTTCCATGCCACGGTCCTGCAGTTGCTCGGTTTCGATCACGAGCGGTTCACCTACCGTCACCTCGGCCTCGATCAGCGGCTCACCGGCGTCGAGCACGCCCGTGTGGTGACCGACCTGCTCGCCTGACCGCACGAGGTCCGATCCCGCGCCGGGTCGCCGCGCATGGCGACCGATCATGGTGTCGCGATATACTTCCCCGCGGTGGCGGGATTCTCTTGCCCCCGTTCCCGCCTGCACGATCGCCCTGCCGGAGTCTCCGATGCGTCAGTGTCCATCGTCGCGCCCCCTGGCCGCCGGCCGCGGGCTGACCGCCGCCTGCGTCGCCGCGCTGCTCGCCCTCGTTGCCCCATCGCTGCCGAGAGCCGAAGACACGACCAAGCCACAGGAACGTGATCCGCTGGCCACGGCCCACGAACTGCTCGCCATCCCGCCACGGCCGGCCCGGCCGCCCCTGCCTCCCAGCCGCCTGCCCCTGGAGCTCGTCGACGGCGAGCGGATCGCGCTGGTCGGCAACTCCACGGCGGAGCGGATGAACCTCTTCGGCCACTTCGAAGCGCTTCTCCACCAGCGGTTTCCCGGCAAGCGGCTCGTGGTCCGCAACTTCGCCCGGCCCGCCGACGAGGTTGCCAACCAGCAGCGGCCCGGCGACTACACCAAGCTCGACAACCCGCTCGCCACCTTCGGCGCCGACACCTACCTCGTGTTCTTCGGGTTCAACGAGTCGTTCGCCGGCCCTGGCGGCGTGGCCAAGTTCACGGCCGACTACGAGAAGTTCCTCGGCGAGTTCGCGAAGCAGGTTCCCCGCGACGACACCGGCGCCGCTCCCCGCTTCGTGCTCGTGTCGCCGATCGCCGTCGAGGCCAGCGGCAGCCCCCATCTGCCCGACGCCCTGGCGCAGAACGACGTGCTTGCCCGCTACCGCGACGCCGTCAAGGCGATCGCCGCCAAGCGGTCGCTCGCCTTCGTCGATCTCTTCGACTCGACCCGGAAGGAGTTCGCCGCCCAGCCCGGCCTCCAGTACACGATCAACGGCTGTCACGTGAGCGACTCCGGCGACGCCCTCGTGGGCCGCCTGCTCGACCGCGGCCTGTTCGGCGAACCAACCCCGAGCCAGCTCTCCACCGCCGCCTTCGAGAAGCTCCGCGCCGCCGTCAACGACAAGTCGTGGGTCCACATGCAGGACTACCGCATGGTCAACGGCTGGTACGTCTATGGCGGACGCCGCACCTGGGACACCGAGACCTTCCCTCGCGAGTTCCTCAAGATCCGCACGATGGCGGCCGTCCGCGACGCCAGAGTCTGGGACATCGCCGCCGGCAGGCCCGTGCCCGCCACGCCCGACGACTCGCACACCGGCGAGCTGATCGTGCCCGCCACCCGCTTCGGCGAGCCCCGGCAGGCCTACAGCGAAAACCCCGAGGGGGGCCCGACGATCCTGCCTCCGGCCGACCTCATCAAGACCTGCACCGTGCCTCCCGGCTTCGAGATGACGCTCTTCGCCGACGAGACGCGGTTCCCCGAGATCGCCAAGCCCGTGCAGCTGGCCTTCGACTCCAAGGGCCGGCTCTGGGTCTCCACCATGCCGAGCTACCCGCAGTGGCAGCCGGGCGACCCCCCTCCCGCCGACAAGCTCGTGATCCTCGAAGACACCGACCGCGACGGCGCCGCCGACAAGAGCACCGTGTTCTACGACAAGCTCCACTGCCCCACCGGCTTCCAGTTCTTCGACGGCGGGGTGCTCGTGATGGACCAGCCCCGGATGCTCTGGCTGAAGGACACCGACGGCGACGACAAGGCGGACGTCGTCGTCCACGTGCTCGACGGCTGGGCCACCGAAGACACCCACCACACCGCCGGCGCGTTCGAGGCGAGCCCCGGCGGCCTGCTCCACATGCTCGAGGGCGTCGCCATGAGCACCGCCGTCGAGACCCCCTGGGGGCCGTTTCGCAACTTCGGCTCGTCGGGCGGCTACGTCCTCGACCCCCGCTCCTGGAAGCTGCGGCACTTCAAGACCCCCGGCTACGGCAACCCCTGGTGCTACGTCTTCAACGAGTGGGGCCAGGGCATCTGCGGCGACGGCACCGGCGCCAGCCAGCACTGGGACACGCCCCTCTCCGGCGCCCAGTACGGCGGCCGCAAGGGGCTCAACGCCGTGTTCGACACCGAGAACATGCGGCCGGTGGTGGGCAGCGAGTATCTCCGCACCAGGCAGTTTCCCGACGACGTGCAGGACAACTTTCTCTACGCCTGCGTGATCAACATGAACGGCATGCCGCGGTGGCACATCTCCGACGACGGCGCTGGCTACAAGGGGGAGCGGGTACGGCACGACCCCCAGGATCCCAAGACGGCCTTCGACCTCATCAAGAGCACCGACAAGCACTTCCGGCCGGTCGATCCCCAGATCGGACCCGACGGCGCCCTCTGGTTCGGCGACTGGGCCAATCCGCTCATCGGCCACATGCAGTACAGCCAGCGGGATCCCAACCGCGACCACGTGAAGGGGCGGATCTACCGGCTCGTCTACACAGAAAAGCCCCTCCTCACCCCCGACACCCAGGCCGGCAAGTCCACCGGCGAGGTGCTCGACCAGCTCCAGGCGCCCGAGTGGCGCACGCGGTATCGCGCCCGGGCCGATCTCCAGGCCCGGTCCCAGGCCGAGGTGCTCGCGGCGGCGCGGGAGTGGCTCGCGGGGCTCCGCACCTCGTCGCTGCCGCCCGACGTGGCCGACCGGCTCGCGACCGAGGTGCTCTGGCTCCAGCAGAGCTTCCATGCGGTCGATCGCGGCCTGCTCGCCGATCTCTTGAAGGCCCCCACGCCCGACGCCCGGGCCGCCGCCACACGGGTGCTCGCCGACGAGCGCGAGCGGATCTCCGACGCCCTCGCCCTGCTCGTCGCCCAGGCCGCCGACGCCCACCCGCGGGTCCGCTGCGAGGCGGTGCGGGGCTTGAGCTTCTTTCCCACGCTCGACGCCATGCAGGCCGTCGTCGCCGCCGCCGACGTCCAGCCGGCCGATCGCTACGTCGATTACACCTGCGACGCGGCACTCGGGGCGAACATCGGCGTCTGGAGGAGCGAGTACGACGCCGGTCGGTTCGTGACCGCCGGCTCGCCCGCCGCGAAGCTCATCGACAGCGTCCTCGGACTCGAGAAGAAGGCCCAGGAGATCATCCCCTACCTCGCCGTGCTCACCAGCAAGGATCCCCAGCCCGAGGAGGCCCGCAACAAGGCGCTGCAGGCACTCGCCGACATGAAGGGAGGCAGCATCGACAACGGCAAGACCGTGTTCCGCCGCGTCTGCATCAACTGCCATAAGATCGGCAACGAGGGGGCCGATTACGGGCCGAGCGTCGACGGAGTGGCCAAGCGGCTCTCGGCCCTCAAGCTGGTCGAGTCGATCATCGACCCCAACGCCGACGTCGCGGAGAAGTATCTCTCGACGTCGATCCTCACCGACGACGGCCGCAGCGTCGTGGGATTGCTCGTGAGCGAGACCCCGGAGGAGGTGGTGATCTTCGACGGCAAGGAGAAGAAGAAGGTCGCCGTCGCCGAGATCGACGAGCGGACGCAGTTGAAGCAGAGCAGCATGCCGGAGGGCCTCGCCGCCACGCTCTCCCCCAACGAGTTCCTCGACGTGATCGCGTTTCTCAAGAGCCGCACCAAGTAGGAGCGGCGCCGGTCGCAAGTCGTCATGCGCCCCGCCATCGGTCATCCGCGTCGCCGTCCGAGCCGATCCGCCGCCGCCCTCGCGGTCGTCGTCGCGGTGGCGGCCGCGCGGGCCGCGGCGGTCGACTTCGCGCACGAGGTCGTGCCAATCCTCCGGCAGCACTGCGGCGAATGCCACACCGGCGACGCACGGCAGGGGGGCTTCTCGCTCAACACCCGCGAGGATCTCGTCGCGGGGGGCGACTCGGGCACGGCCGGGATCGTGCCGGGCACCGCGGCCGCGAGTGAGCTGGTGGCCCGGATCACGAGCACCGATCCCGACTATCGCATGCCGAGCGCGGGGGAGCCGCTGCCCGCGGAGGCCGTCGCTACGCTCGAGGCCTGGATCGACGAGCAGGCCCCGTGGGAGCCGGGCTTCGCCTTCCATGGAACGGCGTGGGAGCCGCCGCTCGCCCTCCGCGAGATCCCGCTCCCCCCCGCCGTCGACGGCCGCACGAACCCGGTCGATCGCGTGGTCGATGCCCACTACGCCGCCCACGGCATCCCCCGGCCGCCGCGGTGCGACGACCGCACCTTCATCCGCCGCGCGAGCCTCGATCTCGTCGGCCTCCTCCCCGCGGCCGACCGCGTGGAGGCATTCGTGGCCGACACCGATCCCGGCAAGCGGGCCCGGCTCGTGGCCGAACTGCTCGCCGACGACGTCGCCTATGCCGATCACTGGCTCACCTTTTGGAACGACCTGCTCCGCAACGACTACACCGGCACCGGCTACATCACCGGCGGGCGGCGGCAGATCACCACGTGGCTCCACCGGGCGCTCGCCGACAACCTGCCCTTCGACCGCTTCGTGCGGGAGCTCGTGGCTCCCGGCGACGCCTCCCGCGGGTTCATCGACGGCATCGTCTGGCGGGGCACCGTCAACGCCAGCCAGACGGTGCCGATCCAGTTCGCGCAGAACGTGGGCCAGACGTTTCTCGGCATCAACCTCAAGTGCGCCAGCTGCCACGACAGCTTCGTGGACCGCTGGACGCTCAGGCAGACCTATGACCTCGCGGCGATCGCCTCCGAGCAGCCGCTGGAACTCGCCCGCTGCGACCAGGCGACCGGCGTGATGGCGACGCCGGCGTGGATCTTTCCCGACCTCGGGCAGATCGACGCCACCCAGCCGCCGGCGGGCCGGCTGGCGGCGCTCGCCACCCTGATCACGCAGCCCGGCAACGGCTGGCTGTCGCGGACGCTCGCCAACCGGCTCTGGCACCGGCTGATGGGCCGCGGGATCGTGCATCCGGTCGACAGCCTTCGCACCCGTCCCTGGAGCGAGGATCTGCTCGACGTCCTCGCGGGCGACCTCGTGGCCCACGACTGGGACGTGCGACGCCTGCTCGCGACGATCGCCACCTCCGAGGCCTACGCCGCCGTCACGCCGGCCGTCGCGGATCAGCCCCGGGGGGCCGACTTCATGTTCGCCGGTCCGCTGCCGCGGCGGCTGACGGCCGAACAGTTCACCGACGCCGTCTGGACGCTGGCGGGCACCGCGCCGGCGACGCCCGACGCCGAGGTGGTCCGCTTCGACCGGGGGGCGGATGCAGCGGACCTGCGGCCGACGGCCCGCTGGATCTGGCGCGACGAGTCGGCGGACTCACCCGCGAACGAGGCGCTCACCTTCCGCGCGACCTTCACGCTGCCGCAGGACGCCGTGCACGCCGCGGTGGTCGTGGCCGCCGACAACGAGGCGACGCTGTTCCTCAACGGCAAGTCGGTGGCCGCCACCGCCGACTGGAAGCGGCCCGCGTCGGCGGTGGTCACGGCCGACGTCAAGCAGGGGGCCAACACGGTGATCGTGACCGCCGCAAACGCCGCCGCCGGCGGGCCCGCCGCCCTCCGCGTGGAACTCCGCTGCCGGCTCGCCGACGGCACGATGCAGTCGATCGCGACCGACGGGTCGTGGAGTTGGACCACGGCGCGGCCGGATGCGAAGGGGGCGTTTGCCAAGGGCAAGGAGCCGACCGACTGGGCGGCCGCCGCCGTCATCGCGAACCAGGCCACCTGGGCGGCGGCCGACGCGGCCTTCGCGGCGGACGTGCTCGCGGCCACCGCGCCGGACGGGCTGCCGATGGTCCGCGCGGCGCTCGTGAAGGCGACCCCGCTGATGGCGGCACTCGGCCGGCCGAACCGCGACCAGGTGGTGACCAGCCGCCCCGCCGATCTGACGACGCTCGAGGCGATCCTGCTGGCCAACGATCAGTCGCTGGCCGAGGAGATCGGCCGGGGGGGCGGCCGCATCCTCGCCGCCCACGGCCCCGATCCCGAGCGGATCACCACCTGGATCTTCGCCACCGCCCTGGCACGGCCCCCGACCGCGGCCGAGGCGGCGGTCGCCCGGGATCTGCTCGGGGCGGCCCCGACCGCCGAATCCGTCGCGGACTGCCTGTGGAGCGTGGTCATGCTGCCAGAGTTCCAGTTGGTGCGATAATGAATGGGGAGGCTCCGACATGACAACCCGCCGCGCGTTTCTCGAGAGCCTGGCTGCCGCCGCGACGGCGACCCTCGCGCTGCCGGAGCCGCGGGCCCGTGGCGGTGAGTCGGGCCAGCGGATCGTGCATCCCGAGTCGCGGGCCGACGCGGTCATCGTGCTCTGGATGGCCGGCGGCATGGCCGCCCCGGACACGTTCGACCCCAAACGCTACAAGCCCTTCGAGCCCGGCCTCGCGGTCGCCGACGTGATCAGCACGTTCCCCGCGATCCCCACCGCGATCGACGGCGTGCAGATCTGCGACGGCCTCCCCGAGATCGCCCGGGTGCTCGATCGGGCCACGCTCGTCCGCTCGCACGTCCAGCCCGACCTCGGCAGCATCCTCCACTCCCGCCACCAGTATCACTGGCACACCGGCTACGTGCCCCCGCAGACCGTGGCCTGCCCCCACCTCGGCGCCTGGATGGCCCGCGTGCTCGGCCCCCGCAACCCGGTGATGCCGGCGTTCGTCAACATCGGCCAGCGGCTCGAGGGGATCGGCGAGAACGAGGAGATCAAGGCCTTCACCACCGCGGGCTTCTTCGGCAGCGAGTTCGGGCCGATGAACCTGCCCTATCCGGAGCAGGCGGCCCTCGCGGTGCGGCCGCCCGACGGGATGTCGATGAAGCGGTTCGCCGAACGCTACGCCGCCATGAAGCGGCTCGCTGCGGCGTCGGTGCACGGGGAGTATGCGAGCGACTTCCACCAGGAGTCGATGCTGCGGAGCATCGACAACGCCCACAGGCTGCTCGGCGCGAAGGAGCGGGAGGCCTTCAACATCACGCTCGAACCCAAGGACGTGCAGGAGCGCTACGACACCGGCCGCTTCGGCCGCGGCTGTCTGTTGGCGCGGCGGCTCGTCGAGCACGGCGCACGATACGTCGAGGTGACCACCGAGTATGTCCCGTTCGTCCACTGGGATACCCACGAGAACGGCCACGAGCGGGTGGCGGCGCTGCATGCCGAGATCGACCGCCCCATCGCCACCCTGATCCGCGACCTCGAGGAGCGGGGCCTGCTCGACCGCACGCTCGTGGTGATCGCCAGCGAGTTCAGCCGCGACATGATCACCGAGGGCCAGCCCGGCTCCGAAGCCAAGGACCAGGCCAGTTCGCCCAAGGATTTCCTCAAGCTGCCGGCCCACTACGGCCAGCACCGCCACTTCACCGCCGGCTCGAGCGTGGTGCTCTTCGGCGGCGGCATGAAGCGGGGCGCCGTCTACGGGAAGACGGCCGACGAGCGACCCTGCATCGCCGTGGAGAACCCCGTCTCGATCACCGACCTGCATGCCACGCTGTTCACCGCCATGGGGATCAGCCCGAAGACGGTCTTCGAGATCGAGAACCGGCCGTTCTACGCCACGCTCGACGGCAAGGGCCGGGCGGTGGAAGCCCTGTTCGCCTAGGCCACGGGATCGGGCTTGCGCCAGTATCCTGTCGCCATGGTCTGGGAACACTCCTACGATCCGCTCGGGGCGCCCGTCCTCTCCACCCTCGTGGCGGCGCTGCCGCTCGTGGTGCTGCTCGGCCTGCTCGCCTTCGCGCGGTGGTCGGGGATGCGGGCTGCGCTGGCGGGGCTCGCAGCGGCGCTCGTGATCGCGGTCGGCGTGTTCGGGATGCCGGCCTCCGCGGCGGTCGCGGCCGCGGCCCACGGCGCGTGCTTCGGCCTGTTTCCGATCGGCTGGATCGTGGTGACCGCGATGTTCCTCCATCGGCTCTGCGTCGAGGCCGGCGCGCTCGACGTCATGAAGCGGTCGGTGACCGACCTCTCTCCCGACCACCGGCTCCAGGCGCTCCTGATCGCGTTCTCGTTCGGCGCCTTCCTGGAGGGGGCGGCCGGATTCGGCGCTCCCGTGGCGATCTCCGCCGCGCTCCTGGTGGCCACGGGCTTTCCGGCGGTGGAGGCGGCATGCCTGGCGCTCCTGGCCAACACGGCTCCGGTCGCCTTCGGCGCTCTCGGGACTCCGATCGTCACGCTCGCGAAGGTCACCGGCCTCGACGAACGGGCCATCTCGGCGATGGCCGGCCACCAACTGCCCTTCTTCTCGCTCATCGTGCCGGCCTGGATGGTCTGCGCGATGGCCGGCTGGCGCGGGCTCGCCGGCGTCTGGCCGGCGGTGCTCGTCTGCGGCGGCACGTTCGCCGCGGTGCAGTACGCGATGGCCACCTTCGTCGGCGCCGCGCTCGTGGACGTGGTCGGGGGCGTCGCGAGCCTCGTGGCGCTCGCCGCGTTTCTCCGCTGGTGGAGGCCCGCCACGGTCTGGCAGCATGGCGCCGAGAGCCCCGCTCACTCCGCGGAGCCGCCGTCGCCCCGGGATTCCACCGCGCGGATCGCCTGGGCCTGGATGCCCTGGGCCTTTCTCTCGCTGGCCGTGTTCGCCTGGGGACTGCCGGCGGTGAAGGCCACGCTCGACGGACGGGGCACGGCGGTGCCGCTTCAGCGGGTCGCGGTGGCGCCGGAACTCGCCGTGCCGTTCCTCGACGGCCTGGTCGCCAAGGTGCCCCCCGCCACCCGTGAGCCCCGCGAGATCGAGCGGGCCATCTACCGGTTCAACTGGCTCTCCGCCGCAGGCACCGGCATCCTCGCCGCGGCGGTTGTGTCGATCCCATGGCTCGGCATCTCCTGGCGGCGGGCGCTGGCGATCTGGCTCGACAACCTCCGCGGCCTGGCCGAGTCGCTCGTCACGATCGCCACGATGCTGGCGCTCGCCTTCGTGACCCGCTCCTCCGGCAGCGACGTGACCCTCGGCCTGGCGCTCACCGCGACGGGCACGGCCTATGCTTTCTTCGCCCCGCTGCTCGGCTGGCTCGGCGTGGCGCTCACCGGCTCCGACACCTCGAGCAACGCGATGTTCGGCAGCCTGCAGCGGGTGACCGCCGAGCAGCTCGGGCTCGATCCGCTGCTCATCTGCACCGCCAACAGCACCGGCGGCGTGATGGGCAAGATGATCGACGCCCAGAGCATCGTGGTCTCGGCCTCCGCGACGGGTTCGCACCGGAGCGAAGGGGAGATTCTCCGCCGCGTGTTCCCGCACTCGCTCCTGCTGGCGGCGCTCATGGGCCTCGTGGTGTGGCTGCAGGCGGGTCCGCTCGCGTGGATGGTGCCGACGGCCCGCTGACGAGCCCGCGGTCGTCGGCTTCGAGATCCAGCACGACCGCCGCCACGGCCCAGGCGTCGGCCTCGGCGCACGACTCGGCCAGCACGGTCACCGAGCGGGCCGCCCGCTGCACCGGGTGCCCCGACCGCGGGTCGATCGCGCCGCCACCCGGGCGGAGCGTGCTCGTCGCGAGCGCCTGCCCCGGGGCCAGCTCCACGACCCGCGGCGCACCACGGCCCGAGTCAACCGACCGCACGGCCACCCGCCACGCCGTGCCGTTGGGCCGCGCTCCCCAGGCCCGCACCTCGCCCCCCAGTTCCACGAGGTGCCCGCTCGAACCAAGCGCCGTGAGCCGCGCGCCGATCCGGTCGACGGCATGGCCCGGAGCGATGCCGTCGAGGTCGAGTTCGACGCCTGCGACCGTCTTCATGATCGCCGCCGGCCGCCCGTCCTCCGCCGCCCGCACCTCCACGAACCGCATGCCGACGCGGCCGCCGGCCGCGGCGAGGTCGGCCGCGGTGGGCGGGCTGTCCCGCCGCCAGAGCCTCACGAGCGGCCGGACCGTGATGTCGAACCCGCCGCCGGAACGCTCGTGCATCCGCCGGGCGACGTCGATGATCGCTGCCAGGTCGGGAGCCATCGTGATCCATTCGCCCGGGCCGGCCCGGTTGAACCGACTCACGTCGGAGTCGTCGCGCCACGTGCTCGCCGCCTGGTCGATGTCCGCGAGCACGCGTTCGATCTCGCGATGCACAGCGCCGGTGGTCATCCCGGCCACGGGACCGCAAAGCGTGACCCGCCAGGTCGTCCCCATCGCGGGTCCGGCCAGCGTCGGCTGCTCGACGGCCGTGAGCGGTGTGGCCGCCAGAACAGCGGCCGACGCCAGGGCGATGACGACCGCGGCACCGAAGGCGACGCGTCTCATCGAGGCCACCAGTGCGCCGCCGCCGCCACCGCGAGGCAGCCGAGCATCACACCGTCACGCCATGAGAACCGATCCGATCGCCTGGTGAGCCGGAGGTGATCGAGCAGCGCGCCGGTCGGGCAGGCGTGGCGGCAGTAGGCCATCGGCACGAAGGCACTCGCGAGGAGGCCGACGGCGAAGATGGCGAGCGCCGCGAGGCCCGCAATCCCGGGCAGATAGGCGTCGAACGGCTCGAGGTCCACGAGTGCCAGCGGCCAATGAAGCACCGTCGCCAGGATCGCCACCGCGAGGAGTGCCCACGGCAGGATGGTGGCGAGAGGCCGCAGCCATCCGGGTAGCGATCGCCTGGGTCGCGCCACCCGAAGCAGCAGCTGCTGGGCCGCCCCGTGGCCGCAGAGATGGGAGCAGTAGACGTTGCGACGCGTGGTGGCGGGCAGGATGAGAGCCGCCGCGGCCAGGGCCGCGAGCACGACCGCGCCTTTGGGCACGCCCCCCTGCGCCCACCCCCAGAGCTGGGCCTGCGACAGAAGCGCGCCGGCCCCGAAGCCGAGGTAGGCGAGCACCACCACCGGCCACGCCAGCCGTCCGAACCACGTGCCCTTCAGCCGCGTGAAGGCGGTGACCACGCCGCCCGCGATCACGGCAAGCGCGCCCCACTGCGGGGGCTCGACGCGCGCGAGCCACGTGGCCGGTCCTGCGGCCGGGGCGGCGCCGGCCTGATGATCCCGCGCCGCCCGCACGATGCCCGCGGCGACGGCCTGGCTCGTCATCGTGGCGCCGCTCACCCCCTCCACGCCGGTGTCGTCGGGGTCGAGTCCGGCGACCTCGGCGACCGTCATGCCCCGCCACAGCCGGCGAAAGGCCCGGTCGTCGCGAACGTAGCCCACGTAGGGCTCGTTGTCGTAGCTCGTCGCGATGATCACGCCCGCCACCCGGCCGGTCGTGTCGAAGCACACCGCAGCGTCGGTCGGCCCCTGGTAGCCGATCACGCGATCGGCCGCGGGACTCGTCCGCAGGGCCCAGCCGAGCGGGATGCCGGTGTCGTCATGCACGCGAATCACGGCCGCATCGCCGGCATCGACCTCGATCCGCGCCGCCCCGGAAAAGACCCGCCGCAGGTCGGCGAGGCCAGGCGGCTCGGCGAACCGGCTCGTCGCGGCGGTGCCGCCGAGCCGGCGGGCGAGCGCCTCGCGGATGGCGTGGCAGGTGAGCGTGGAGCCGGCGACCGCATCGGCGGTGCCGGGGGGGGCGGCCGCAAGATCGTCGAGCGACCGGCCGCGGAACGAGTCGAGGAACGACCGCTCGCGCTCGATCGCGGTCACGTGGTCGCGGGTGTCGCCGCTCGAGAGAATCTCCACGCCGGCCACGCGGAGGTCTTGATCGCAGATGACGAGCAGGTCGGTCGGGCCCGAGAACCCGATCGCCTCGTCGCCCGTCGGCGAGGTGCGGAGAATCGTGCCCACGCGCTCGCCGCCCGCATTCAGGAGCTCGCGCCCCCCCGCCACGGCCGCCGACTCCCCGCCGACGCGTGCGGCCTCCGCACAATGCCTCCGGATCATGGCGAGCGGCACCGACTCCAGCCCGATCGCCTGCCGACGGCCGAGAAACGCGGCGTGCTCGGCATGCACGAGCCACGCGATCGCGGCCACCACCGCGAGCCGTGCCCCATGCCCGACCCACATTCCGAGACGCCACGGTCGTCGCATCGCCATCATGCTCGCCAGTCTAGTCCCGCCCATCATGACGCGCACAACGGTCCGAACTCAGCGCGGGGCGGCCCCGAGCGGCGCGGCGAACTCGAGCGCAGATCCCCGCAGGTTGAAAACCTGCGGCCACTTAAGAACCTGCGGCCACTTCAAAACCTGCGGCCACTTTCGGGCGAGCGAGGGGCTGCCCATGCCCCGAGAGCCGGGCTATGGGAGCAAGCGAAGGCAGGATGCCGAAGCGCAGCGGACATGCAGAGAGCCGAGGCCTGGAGGGCCGAGGCGAACGTCCGGCGACGGGGCGTGGGCGGCCCCGAGCGGCGCGGCGAACTCGAGCGGAGATCCCCGCAGGTTGAAAACCTGCGGCCACTTCAAAACCTGCGGCCACTTTCGGACAGTGCCGGCCACATCCTCACACCATGGCGACTCACCGCGCCGGTGCCAGCAGGACCGCGTCGGCATGCACGATGCCGTGAGCCCCGTCGGTGCCGATCACGACCACGCATTCGTCCCCCGCGCCGAGCTCGACGCGGCCCGCCGATCCAAAGCCCCCTTCGAGCGGCGGCGGCTTCGACATGTCGAGCCGCACGCTCGACCGGCCGGCGGCCGTCTCCACGAGCACGGGCACGGCGGTGCCGCGATTGGCATGCGGCTGCCAGCCCACGAGCACGTCGTATCGCCCCGCGGCGGGCGCCGCGAACCGGTAGGTCGCGGTCGCGCCGGAATCGGGCGCGGCGTAGTGGTAGCCGTGCCCCACGTGGGGCCTGAGGCTCTCGCCGAGGGTCCAGTCGCCCATGCGGACCGCCTCGAGGTCGTCGCGGACGACGGCCGAGCGGTCGCGGGCGAGCTGCGCGGAGTCGATGCCGGTCGGCGGGCCATGGCTCGCGGCCTCGGGCAGGGCGTCGGCCGGCACCTCGACGGCGGCCTCGAGGGTCGGGCGGCGAGCCTTGCCTGGCAGCTTGAGCAGCTCCTCGAGTTCCCCCCAGTGGCGCTCGTACACGCCCCGGGGCGTGGCGCCGTGCTTCACGGCCACGCTGGCCGCCTTGCCCACCACCTCACCCATCATGCCGCAGGTCTTCATCACCCGGACGGTGCCGAGCGCCTCGTGCGTCACCGAGATGCAGCGGCCGGCCATGAAGAGATTCTCCACGTCCTTCGAGTAGAAGCAGCGGTAGGGCACCGGGTAGCCGTAGGTGCGATCGACGCGGCGGTCGTGGACCGCGATCGAGATGAAGGGGTTGTCGGGAAACTTCGTGGCGTATTCCTCCTTGGGGTAGTGGAGGTCGATCGACCAGGTGGAGGGCACGCAGCCGTCGGGGAACTCCCGCTTCGTCACGATGTCGTCCTGCGAAAGGACCACGTCGCCGAGGATCCGGCGGCTCTCGCGGGGGCCGCCCACGTAGGCCACCCAGGTGAGCACCGCGGTTTCGTGATCGGCCCGGCCGGCGCCGTTCTTGATCGCGTTCCAGGCGCCGAACACGGCGCGGAGATTCCAGTCGCGAATGCCCTCGGCGTCTGCGAGCGGATCCTTGTCGAAGCCGCTCTCCCAGAACCACTGACCGTGGTGGTCACGCGGATAGGGAAAATCGTCCATCGTGAGCGGCAGCGCCCAGGGCGTGTCGGGGAACGTCCGCGGGCCGTCGGCCTCGGCCCAGGCCCACATGTTGCTCATGCCCATCCGGCCCTTGGGCTCCATCACGGTCTCCGCGCCGGCCAAGTGCCCGATGGTCGCGTGCCCCGTCGCGTCGCAGAACAACCGCCCGGTGAACCGCAGCTCGCGGCTGGTCTTGGTGTCGAGGCAGGTCACGCTCGTGATCCGGTTCTCGGCGCGGGCCACGGCGAAAGCATGCGTATGGAGGAACAGGTCGATGTTCGGCTCCGCCCGGACGAGTGCCTCCTTCTTCGCATCCTCGAACTCCGCGAACGTGCCGGGGCTCTTCTTCGCGTGGTCACAGAACTCCTCGACGATCTCGCCGATCCGCGGATACCTTCCCCGGCGGATCAGCCCCATGGCCCACACCCGCACCTCGCTCGAGCCGTTGCCGCCGAGCACGCCGCGATCCTGCACGAGGGCCACCGTGAGCCCCATGCGGGCGGCGGAGAGCGCCGCCCCCATGCCCGCATAGCCGCCGCCGATCACCACCAGGTCGTAGGGCCCCTTGGTCTCGGGCTCGGCGGGCAGGCCGAGCGCCTCCCGACGCCAGCCGGCGAGAATCGCCGCATCGTCAGGCGGCGGCGCCGCGTCGGTGGTGAGCAGGATGCAGTCGCAGCGGCCGTCGAAGCCGGTGAGGTCGTGGAGGGCGAGTCTGGCCGCGCCCGCGGGAAGCGTCACAGCGCCCGCGTCATGCCAAGCCCACGACGCGCCCCGCGTGCCCAAGGTCTCGGCGAGCGGCGTCCCATTGACGAGCACCTGGAATCGTCCTGGCGTCCCCGGCGCCTGCCACCGGGCCACCCAGTCCTTCGTCCGCACGAACACGCGATACGTGCCGGCCTCGGGGATGGTCACCGTGGTCGTGGCGTCGGCGACCGGCGTTCCGAGGCCGTGGGCGATGAGATAGGGCGAGCCCATCTCGCGAAGGAACTGGGTGTCGAGGCTCCAGCCCCCGGGGTCGGCGAAACTCTCCGCCTCCACCAGCAGCGTGGCGGCGGTGGCCGGCATCACGCTGGCCAGCGCCACCGCGGCCACCGCGATCGCTCGAATCCACGAAGTCATGACCCGCTCCCCGGAGGCCGTCGGACAAGCTCCTCGCATTCTCCCATCATCCCAGACGAAAGAATGGTACTGGGAAACCGAAGGTGATCGTCCGGCGCAGGGCACCAGCCTCCTTCGGCAGACCTTTTCCGGCTTGTCTCGCCAATCTATGCTTGATTTCGAATCTCGCCGATCGACCCGTTGGCCCGGGTCCGCGGACGGCTGCCCGATGCTCTGGGCGGCCGAACGGCGACGCGAGTGCTCCCGCCAGAATCTGGATCGCCATGGGACACGCCGCAGCCTTCGTGAGCGCCGCAGTTTGCCTCGCCCTCTCCGCCACGGCGGCTTCGGCCGCCGAGCGGGTGGACTTCAACCGTGAGATTCGGCCGATCCTCTCCGACCGCTGCTTCGCCTGCCACGGCCCCGACGACGCCAAGCGGGAGGCCGGCCTGCGGCTCGACCGGGCCGCCGAGGCCACCGCCGAGCTGGCCAGTGGCGGGCGGGCGATCGCGCCGGGCGATCCTGCCACGAGCGAAATCCTCGCCCGCATCGCGAGCCCCGACGCCGACGTCGTGATGCCGCCGCCGCACCTCGGTAAGCCGGTCACTCCGGCCGAGGCGGCGGTCCTCCGCCGCTGGATCGAGCAGGGCGCCGAGTATCAGGGCCACTGGGCGTTTGCGCGGGTGGAGCGGCCGCAGCTGCCCGAGGTTCGCGAAGCCGCCTGGTGCCGCGGACCGATCGACCGCTTCCTGCTCGCCCGCCTCGAGCAAGCGGGCCTCCGCCCGAATCCCGAAGCCGACCGGGCCACGCTCGCGCGGCGGCTGAGCCTCGACCTCACCGGCCTCCCGCCGACGCCCGCCGACGTCGATGCCTTCGTGGCCGACACGGCCCCCGACGCCTACGAGCGGTTCGTCGATCGGCTGCTCACGAGCCCGCACTTCGGCGAGCGGATGGCGCTCGAGTGGCTCGACGCGGCCCGCTACGCCGACAGCAACGGCTTCCAGGCCGACTCCAGCCGCTCCAACTGGCCGTGGCGCGACTGGGTGATCCGCGCCTTCAACGCCAACATGCCGTTCGACCAGTTCACCGTGCGGCAGCTGGCCGGCGACCTGCTCCCGGACGCGACCCGCGACGACATCGTCGCCACCGGCTTCAACCGCAACCATCGCCTCAACGGCGAGGGAGGCCTGATCGCCCAGGAGTGGCTCGTCGAGACGATCATCGACCGCGTGGAGACGACCGGCCAGACCTGGCTGGGTCTGACCGTCGGCTGCAGCCGCTGCCACGACCACAAGTACGATCCGCTCACCCAGAAGGAGTTCTATTCGCTCTACGCCTTCTTCAACTCGATCGATGAGAAGGGGATCCTCGCGGAGAACCGCGGCGGTGGAAACAGCGATCCCGTGCTGCGGCTACCCGACGACAAGCAGGCGGCCGAGCTGGCCCGACTCGGCCGCGTGGTGGACGATGCCGCGGCCGCCGTGAAGGCCGAGGAAGAGAACGTCACCGGGCTCGCAGCGAAGTGGGCGGAGGACGTCCGCGGCCTGCTCGCCGACCCGGCCGACGCCTGGGAGCCGCTCGAGCCGCTCGAGATCCGCTCCGCGGGCGGCGCCACCTTCCGACGGCTCGACGACGGCTCGTGGATCGCCGAGGGGGCCGATCCGCCGAGCGACACCTACGAGATCGAGGCTCAGCTGCCCGAGGGCACGTTCGGCGGCCTGCGGATCGAGGTGATCCCCGACCCGTCGTTCGCGGGCGGAGGCGGCTTCTCGCGCGGCGGCAACGGCAACGTCGTGGTCACGAAGGTCGAGGCCGAACTGGAGAAGCCCGACGGCAGCGTCGAGAAGGTCGAGCTCGCCCAGGCCGCAGCCGACTACGCCCAGGACGGCTACGCCGCCGCGGAGGTGCTCGCCGGCAAGAACAAGAAGAAGGGCTGGGCGATCGGCGGCCACAAGCGCGAGGCCGCGCTGCGGGTGCCGCGCCGGCTGGCGGTGATGGCCGTGCGGCGGCTCGACATCGACGAGAACTCGCGGATCGTGCTCCGCATCCGCCAGGAGTCGTTCGATCGGCATACGATCGGCCGGTTTCGCCTCGCCTTCTCACCGGCCGAGCCGGCGCTCTTGGGGGTCGACGGCTTCGGCCTGCCCGCCGACGTGCAGGCGGCGGTCATGGCGGAAGCGGGCCAGCGGACACCCGCGCAGGCGGCCATCCTCGCGAAGCACTACCGCACCAGCGTGGACGGCCCGATCCGTCGCGCCGAAGCCACCCGCGACGCGGCCGCGAAGAGCCTCCGCGAGTTCGAGGAGTCGCTCCCGAGCGCCATGGTGATGCGCGAGGGGAAGCCCCGCGACTCGTTCGTGCTCATCCGTGGCGAATACGACAAGCCCGGCGAGCAGGTCACGGCGGGCGTGCCGGCGTTCCTGCCGCCACTGCCCGCGGACGCAAAGCCGGACCGGCTCGCGCTCGCCAAATGGATCGTCTCCCGCGACCACCCGCTCACGTCCCGCGTGTGGGTCAACCGGCAGTGGGAGCGGTTCTTCGGCACGGGCCTCGTGAAAACGAGCGAGAACCTCGGCAGCCAGGCGGAGTATCCGAGCCACCCCGAGCTGCTCGACTGGCTGGCCGCCGAGTTCATGGAAACCGGCTGGGACACGCAGCGGATGATCCGCGCGATCGTGACGAGCGCCGCCTATCGGCAGTCGGCCGTGGTCACGCCCGACGAGCTCGCCGCCGATCCGGAGAACCGGCTCCTCGCCCACGGCCCGCGGATCCGCCTGCCGGGCGAGATCGTCCGCGACCAGGCGATCGCCGCCGCGGGGCTGCTCGTGCCGACCATCGGTGGCCCGAGTGTGCGGCCGTGGATGCCCGACGGCGTCTGGGACGAGACGAGCGTCTACGGCGACCTCCGCGGCTACAAGCCCGACACCGGTCCCGGCCGCTACCGTCGCAGCCTCTACACGATCTGGAAGCGGACCGCCGCGCCGCCGACGATGCTCGTCTTCGACGCACCGAACCGCGAGATCTGCACCGTGAAGCGGGCCCGCACCAACACGCCGCTGCAGGCCCTCGCCCTGCTCAACGAAACGACCTTCGTCGAGGCGGCCCACGGCCTCGCCGGCCGGATGCTCGACGAAGGGGGCGCGGCGGCGGCCGACCGGATCGCCCACGGCTTCCGGCTGGCCCTCGGCCGGCAGCCCGACGCGGCCGAACTCGCCACGCTCGTGGCCGGCTTCGAGGCCGACCTCGCCCGGTTCCGCGAGGCACCGGCGGAGGCGGCGAAGTATGCGGCGGTCGGGCTCGTGCGGAAGCCCGACGGCACGACCGACGCCGAGTTCGCGGCGGCGTCTCTCGCGGCCAACGTGATCCTCAACCTCGACGAGTTCGTGACCCGGGAGTGACCGCGATGACGACACCGGCCGACATCCTGCGGCTCCAAGACGCGGTCAACCGCCGCGTGTTTCTCGGCGGCACGGCGGGCGGCCTGGGCGCCACGGCCCTGGCGCTGCTGCTCGGCGGCGACCGCGCGGCCGCCGCCACGGCCGGCCGCCCCGCGCTTCCGCACCATCCGCCGAAGGCGAAGCGAATCATCCATCTCTTCCAGTCGGGCGCGCCCTCGCAGATGGATCTCTTCGATCCGAAGCCGGCACTCGCCACGCGGCGGGGCGAGGAACTCCCCGAGTCGATCCGTCAGGGGCAGCGGCTGACGACGATGACCAGCGGCCAGAAGAGCTTTCCGGTGGCGCCGTCGATCTTCTCCTTCGCCCAGCACGGCCAGAGCGGGATGTGGTTCAGCGAGATGATGCCCGCCATGGCGCGGCACGCTGATCGCTGGTGCATGATCCGCTCGATGGTCACCGAGGCGATCAACCACGACCCGGCGATCACCTTCTTCCAGACCGGCAGCCAGCTCGCCGGCCGGCCGAGCATCGGGGCCTGGGTGAGTTACGGCCTCGGCAGCGAGAACGCCGACCTCCCCGCCTACATCGTGCTCACGAGCTTCGGCTCGGGCCGCAAGGACGACCAGCCGCTCTACGACCGCCTCTGGGCCGCCGCCTTCCTGCCCACGCGGCATCAGGGCGTGAAGTTTCGCAACTCCGGCGACCCGGTGCTCTACCTCGCCGATCCGTCCGGCATCGACCGCGACACGCGGCGAGCCACGCTCGACCGGATCGCCACCCTCAACGCCGCCCGCTCGAGTGTGATCGGTGATCCGGAGATCGCCGCCCGCACGGCCCAGTATGAGATGGCCTTCCGCATGCAGGCCAGCGTGCCGGAACTCGTGCGGTTCGCCGATGAGCCGAAGCACGTGCTCGACGCCTATGGCCCCGACGTGCACCGGCCCGGTAGCTACGCCTTCAACTGCCTGCTCGCCCGGCGGCTGGCGGAGAAGGACGTCCGGTTCGTGCAGCTCTTCCACATGGGCTGGGACCACCACGCTGGCCTGCCCGCGGCGATCAAGGGCCAGTGCCGAGACGTCGACCAGCCGACCTCGGCCCTGCTCGACGATCTCGCCCAGCGGGGCATGCTCGACGACACGCTCGTGGTCTGGGGGGGCGAGTTCGGCCGCACGATCTACTCGCAGGGCACGCTCACCGAGACCAACTACGGCCGCGACCACCACCCGCGGTGCTTCACGCTGCTCATGGCCGGGGCCGGCGTGAAGCCGGGCCTCACCTGGGGCGCCACCGACGACTACTCCTACAACATCACCACGCCCGACCAGAAGGTGCATGTCCACGACCTCAACGCCACGATCCTGCACCTCATGGGGATCGACCACCTGCGGCTGACGTTCCCCTACCAGGGCCGCGACTTCCGGCTCACCGACGTGCATGGCGAGGTGGTGAAGGGGATCCTGAGCTGATCATCCCGCCCGAGCCTTCACGCCGCCCCGGCGGCAGGAGCCCACGCCCATGCCCATCACGGCCGACTCGTTCTTCCAGGCCACCAACACCGTCGCCCTGCTGGCGTGGATCGCGCTGGTGCTCTTGCCCGCCCGGCGATTCGTGTCGCACGTGCTCGCCGCGATCCTCGTGCCCGCGGCGCTCGCGGTCGGCTACGCCGCCGTGATCGGCTGGAAGATGACGCAGGACGGACCGCCGCCGGGCGACGTGATGACGCTCGGCGGCCTGAAGAGCATGTTCGCCGACGACTGGGTGTTCGCGGCGGCCTGGACCCACTACCTCGTCTTCGACATGGTGGTCGGCGCCTGGATCGCCCGCGACGCCGTCCGCCTCGGCATCCCCTGGCCCCTGCGGACGCTCGCGCTCGTGCTCACGTTTCTGCTCGGCCCTGTCGGCTTCCTTGTCCACGTGCTCACGCGGCTCGTCCTGCGGCGCGCCCTGGCCACCGACGACCCCGCCACCTCGTCGTGGCCATAGGTCTTCGAACCTGTCTGCTCGAAAGTGGCCGCAGGTTTTCAACCTGCGGATCCCGGCCGTGTGGTGCCGCCCCGCTCGGGGCTCCGTGTCCAGATGGCAGCAGGTCGTCGAGCCGGTAGGCCGAAGCCACGCAGCTCCACGAGACCGTTGACCACCGGCCGTCGTTCCTCAACGGGGCACCGTGGCCGCCGTGCCGAGCACCCGCAGGCCGGCAGCCAGAATCGGATCGTATCCCGCGACGGACCGATGTTCCGGTGCCGGGTCGTGGCCGGCTTGCACTTCCGCGAGGTCGATCAACACCTCGGGCAGCCACTCGGCCCGGGGTGTGCCGTCTACGTGGAAGATCTTCTCGCTCGGAAAGCGGCAGACGATGCCAGAGTGGGGCAGGGTGTACGCCCGGGTACCACCGAGGAGGCCGGCCATCCGCGTGCCGACCAAGGTCGCCCGCCCGAGCCCATCGAGGCCGACCGCCAGACCCTCCCCCATGCTCGCGGTCCATCGATCGACGAGCACGACCAGGGGCTCAGCGTAGGCCGCGGGCCCCCGTGGCGCGACGAGTTCAAGCCACGACCGCCGGACGCCGAAACGCCTCTCTTCCCACGGAGCCTCGTGCTTCTGGTATGCCGCCTCCGCCCCAACGAGCCTGCTCATGATCGCCCGCGCGACCGTGGTGTTGCCGCCGCTCGGCGTGTCCCGCAGGTCGAGAATCAGTCCCACGCTGTCATCCACGGCCGCAAGCGCCGCGTCGAAGGCCGCAATCGTGCGGTTGTCGCCCAGGGAGTCGTTGAGCCGGATCAGGCCGATGCCACCCGGGAGCATCCGGTGCGCTACCAGTCGGTCGGCGACGACCCGGCGCGGGCATGGCGGCAGGGTTACCTCCAACGTGTCGCCGCCGCGGCGCACCGAGATCCGCCGGTCCCCCCGGCTGCGGCCGGCCAGGGCCGCGACCAGAGCCCAGTCGAAGGCCGCCGGATCGCCACGGACGCCACAGCGGCCAAGCCGTCGGTCGACCGCATCGAGCACGGCGATTCCATCGATGGAGACCACCCGATCGCCGAGCCTCACGCCCGCGACCGCCGCCGGCGACGCGGGCCGCACCGCCGTGATCACCGCGTGGCCGTCGACGATCTCGGCCCAGAGGTCCGTGGCCTGAGGGATCACCGCCGGCGAGCCGTCATTGAAGATGTTCAGCGTGACGTGAAAATCGTAGAGTTCCCCCAGCATGGCCTCGATCACCTGGAGTTGCCGGGCCGGATCTGCACCAGCGGCCTCCACGTCGGGGCGATAGACCTCGGCCACGCTCGACCAATCGACCAGTTTCTCGTCGAAATAGGCGTACTCGTCGGCGATGATTTGCCACAGGCCGGCGACGTCGGCGGCGTAGTCGTCGGGAGCCGCCGCTGAGCCAACGGCGGCCATGGCCAGCACGGCGACCGCGACGATCGCCCGCAGCGATCGCTGGCACTCGGTCATCCGCGGCGAGCCGACCGCCGGAGCCGCAGCCGCCAGCCCGCCACGATCGCAACGGCGACCGCCGGCAGCGCGGGCTCGGGCACGGGGGAAATCGCGCTCGCCTCCGTGGCGGGGGCGTTGTAGGGGCCGGCATCGAACAGACCCGTCGCGAGAAAATCGGCGGCGTCGAGGATGTCGACGACGCCGTCGTAGCCGAAGTCTCCCTCGATCCATGTCGCCGGCAGCCCGGTGTCGAACCGGCCGCCCGCGAGAAAGTTGGCTGCATCGAGGATGTCGACGCTCCAGTCGAGGTTGGTGTCGCCGGCGGCGGCGAATCCAAACGTGACCGAGCCGTCGCCATTGTTGAGCCAGCCGACCGTGCGATTGCCGCCGCTGGCGGCCGCGGTGGATGAGGTGATCCCGCTCCCGCCGTTCCAGGAGCCGTCGCCGCGGCCCGTCACGAGGGCGACGAGCATGTCGGACTGGGAAAGCCCCGCCGCGACGGTGACCAGGCCCGTCCCGACGTCGACGAGGCCCCCGGCGTTGGCCGCGAGGCCACCCAACGTGGTCTGCAGCGCCGGCGAGAGGGTGACGGTGCCGCCGGCGACCGGCACGAGCGTGCTGCTCGCGAGCGCGCCGCCGTTGGCGAGGCGGAGTCTGCCGCCCTGCACCGTCATCGACGCCGCGAGGGGGTTGGCGTTGTCCAATACCAGCGTACCGGCACCGGTCTTGAGGACCGCGGTGGTGCCGGTGAGCGTCGGATATCCGGCTTCGGTCTGCGTCTGCGTGCCGCTGGCCACATTGATGGTAATCCCGGCCGAATCGCCGCTGGTGAACACAAGCTGCAACGTCCCGGCGGTCTCCGCCACGCTGAACGTTCCGGCTCCGAATGGATTGGCGAATCCCCCGGTGCCCCGCGTGGCCGTGGTCACGACGCGGAACTTCGCCGCGTCGAAGCCGACGATGCCGCCGCCGGCGCGGGCGATCGTCCAGGCGTAGCCGCTGGAGGCGTTGAAGTTGGCGGCCTGGCCACTCGCGCCAGTCGAGCCGGACACCGTCCAGAGGTCGATGCTGATGGGGTTCTCCGGAGTGGCGTCGATCGAGAGCGATCCGCCGACGTCCAGCACGTCCCAGCCCCCGCCGGTGGTGCCGGTGGCATCCAGGAGTTGCCAGGCATATTCGGCCGTCGGCGCGAGGCTGAAGTTGCCAGTCACGGTCAGCGCGCCGATGCCGTTGCCGGGCGAGACGAGCGAATTGGAACTGGTGGCGATGCTACCAACCACGGTCCCGGCCCCGGCGAGCGCCTGGCCCGCTTCCAGGAAGTAGGCGGCCGTCGGCAGGAAGGTCGTGGGGGCCGACACGTCGAACGTGGCCCCCGCCGCCACGCTGATCGTGGACGACTTCGCGATCGTGCCGATCACCGTGCCGCCGGTGTTGTAGTCGAGCTTGAGGGTGCCGGCCTGGATCGAGGTCGGGCCATAGTAGTTGTTGAGGGCGTCGAGGACGACCGTGCCGGAGTCGGTCTTGGTGACCGACGAGGCCGAGTTGATGTACGGTCTGCCGACCGCTCCCTGCCGGACGGTGGCCCCCGCCGCGGCCGTCAGCACGATCGCCTCGGGCGCGGCATTCACGGTGGCCACGAAGTTCGCCGACTGGGTGTCGGGGTCGGAGCCGAAGGAGAACAGGCTCCAGGAGGTGCCGTTGAAGTACGACGCATTGTTGGTGCCAAACCCCGTGCTGAAGCTCGAGAGCTTGCTCGTCTGGAAGCCGACCTGTCCGCCGTAGGCGTAGTTGGACAGCCGCACGCTCCAGCCGACGTTGTTGAATCCGCCGGTGGTCGTCACGCCGACCAGGGGCACCGACAAGGTGAAGCCCACCGCCTCGCCCACGGGGGTGCTCGGGAGCGTCACGCCGGAGAGCGTGGTGCTGAAGAGTTGGGCCCCGTTCCCGAAGACGAGCCCGCTCGGATCGCCGTTGTTGACGGTGATGGTGACATCCGCCGTGCCGGCCGTGGGGCTGTCGAAGCCCACAAGCCCGAGATCGACGCGATCCAGCGCGATGGGCAGGGCACCGGGGCCGCCCAGCCAGCCGCTGTCGCCATACCTCACGGTGGCGACGTTGCCGGCGTTGAAGGGGGTGAAGTAGCCGTTGTCCCAGGCGTTCTGGAGCACGGGGTCGCCGAAGGCCCGCTGCCCGCAGGCTGCGGCGCAGGCGACCAGGCAGATCATCACGGTGCGGCGCATCGCATCGGTCTCCTCGAGAGGGTCACTCTCCGCCTTGGCGGCAGCGTAGCACTGCGGGCAGCAGGCTCCAAGGAGCGGTCGGGAGGCAGGGTGGAGGCCGCGCCGGCGCGATGCGGTTTTGACGGCCACCCGGAGCGGCGTATACTCCCAAAGTTTGGCGGCGAGCGACCCTTTCGGGGGGCGTTCGAGGATGGCACGATTCTGGCCGATCGAGGGCCATGCGCCTCATGCGGCAATACTCCAGCCATGCTTGCTGCCCTCTGGGCGGAGCATCCGACGTCCACGCTGCTTGGCCAGCGGAAGTCCGCAGTTGCCGGTGCGCCGGCATGCGGACGAGAGGCTTTACGCTGGTCGAACTCTTGGTCGTGGTGGCGATCATCGCCACGCTCATCGGCCTCCTCCTGCCCGCCGTGCAGTCCGCCCGCGAGTCGGCCCGCCGCTCGAAGTGCAGCAACCACCTCCGCCAGATCGGGATCGGGCTCCAGGCCTACCACGACGCCCGCCGGCGGTGTCCGCCGAGCATCCTCGCCCGGAGAACGTCCGCCGAGCAGCAGCCCGGGCACCAGTTCGTCGGCATCCTCTGCTACCTGCTGCCCTACGTGGAACAGAATCAACTCTACGACCGCGTCGCCACCGCGCTCGATCTCGACACGGAGGCGACGCCCACCTCTCCCGGGTCGGGCGGTCGGGCGGTGCAGCCGTGGTGGAGCGTCGCTGAAAGCTGGGCGGCCGGCCAGACCAAGATCCCCACGTTCGAATGTCCGTCTGCCAACCCCTACGACAACCGCCGCACGTTCTCCAACGTCTACACCAACCCGGGCAAAAACGTGGAGGGAACGAACTGGGCGACCCCGATGCCCGAGGTCGGGAGGACGAACTACGCCGCCTCCGCGGGAGGGTGCGGCAATCACACCGATCCAGACTGGGCCAAGTATGCGGGGATGTTCTGGCCGCGTTCGCGGAACACCTTCCGCAATGTCCAGGATGGCCTCAGCAAGACGGTGGCGTTCGGCGAGGTGCTCGGCGGCTACTCGGGCGACACCTTCGATTTCGCGTTCTCGTGGATGGGCATGGGCGACATGCCCTCGGCCTTCGGGCTGCCGATCAAGCTGAATCGGCCGCTCTGGTATCAGCACGGCTCCGCCCATACGGATGTCTGGCTGGTCTGCCTCGGCGATGCCTCGGTGCGGCCGGTGTCGGCGACGATCGACCCCGACACGCTCCTGTTCATCACGGGAATGCGGGACGGGCACAGTGTCGAAGCCGGTCTGTAGCGAGGGCACGATGGCGGACTCTCCGGGACCGCGGCGGCTGCTCTCTGCGGCGGTGATCGTGTGGGCCTTCGGCGGCGCCATCGTGGGCTGCGGCAGGGGTGACGCGCCCCGGGCCGATGCAAACCGCGGCACCGCCGGGGCGCCGGCACCGGTCGTGGACGATCGGCCACCGCCACCGCCACCGCTGCGGCGGCCGCCTCCTTGAGGTCGCCCCACGCCGGCGAAGGCCGGCCCGTAGCCGCCGATCATCCAGCGGAGCCATCGCGACCGAGCAGGTGCTCGAGGTCCGTTCTCGGTGCAGCCCAGGCGGGTGCCTGTGCCATGCACACCCGCAGGGCTTCAATCGCGCCAGCATGATCGCCGAGGGCGGCCAGGGCCCTTCCGATGGCGTGGTGCGCCCGCGGCAGCGCGTGCACGAGGCTCGCGGCCTCGAGGCCGCTGTCGAGCGCCTCGCGGTGGAGGCCGAGAGCGAGGCGTGCCTCGGCGAGGCCGCAGTGCGCGGTGGCGTCCTGCGGGTCGATCTCGACCGCCCGGGAAAAGGACGCGATCGCCTCGCCCGCGGCACCCATCGCGAGGCGGATCTGCCCGATCTGGTCATGGACCGCGCCCCGAGCGGGCTCCACCGTGGCGAGCCGCTCGAGCCGCTCGAGCGCCGCCGCCACGCGCCCCTCCGCGAACTCGACCGAGGCGGTGAGCATCTCGATGCCGGCGGTGGCGTGGCCCTCCGCGCGAAGCCCATCGACGCCGCTGCGGGCCGCCGCGACGTCGCCGGCGCCAAGGAGATACGAGGCCCGCATCGCCCGCAGCGTGGGGCCTTCACCCTCCGCGGCCGCCACCGCGTCGACCTCGACCAAGGCCCCGCGGTAGTCGCCCGAGTCGGCCCGCGCCTGGGCGAGTTGGAGGCGATTGGACGTCGCCGCCTGCCGCGCCGCCTGGGTGCCGTCTTCGGGCGGTGCTTCGACGTAGCCGAGCGCGACGAGCTGCTCGAGCGCGGCCCGCTCGTCGGTGGCTGCGCCGGAATCGTCGGCCCGCATGCCGCACTCGCCGGGGATCGCCTCCCAGGAGGCGACGCGCGGCGGCGTTTCGATGCCTTCGAGCACCTCCGCCAGCACGCGGCCCGGCATGTCGGCCGCGGCGGGAAGCCCCAGGAGCGTGAGCAGCGTGGGAGCGACGTCGAGCAGGCCCCCGCCGAACACCCGTCCGCCGGAACGAATCCCCGGGCCGGCTGCGGCGAAGATCCCGTACGGCCGATGCCAGTCGACCGGGCCGGCTTTCCCCGGGCGCGGGTCGGGACGGCGGTGGTCGCTCGCATAGCCATGGTCCGACACGAGCACCACGGCAGTGGTCGGCCCCGCGAGCTGCAGGAGCGCGTCGAGGAGCATGTCGTGAAAGCGGTAGGCCGCGTCGATGCAGTGGCGGTAGGCGGCGAAGTCGTCCTCCGACACCTGCTCCATCCGCGGTGGGTGAAACTCCATGAACTCATGGCCGAAGCGGTCGAGGCCCTCGTAGTAGATCGCGGCGAAGTCCCAGTCATCGCGGGCCACGACCTCGGTGGCGACGGCATGCACCGTGGCCGTCTGGGCCAGCAGGGAGCGGAGCCGGTCGAGCCGATGGCCGGGCCGCAGCACCACGCGGGCGGCGTCGGGCACGAAGGCGAGCACCGCGGCGGCATCGATCTCGGACGGATGCACGAGGCAGTCCCGCAGCTCGGCCGCCAACTCCGGCGGGTGCACGCAGCCCTCGGGCGGCTCCGTCTGTCCGGCCGTCGCGTCGAACTGGTTGGACACCATCGAGCCGGCGATCGGCTCGGCGGGATGAGAGGCATACCAGCCGACCACGTGCGACCGCAGGCCGCATTGCGTGGCGATGTTCCAGAGGGCCTTGCACCGTCGGCTGCGGCTCGACACCGGCCGCACGCCGTCGCCTGCAGGCAGCGGTTCGGTGAATCCGTGGATGCCGTGCCGGTCGGCTCGGGCGCCCGTGGCGATCGTGTTCCAGAGCATCGGGGAAAGCATCGGCCGCAGCGTGGCCAGCGGTCCCCAGGCGCCGCGGTCACGGAAGCCGCCGAGGGTGGGCATCCATCCGCGGGCGATCTGCGGCTCGATGAGCTGCCAGTCGGCGGAATCCCAGCCGACGAGCAGCACCCGCTCGGGATGCTGGTCGGAACGGACACGCGGAGGACATCCGGCCGTGTCAGTCATTCGTTGCCGCCGGCCGTGCCGCCTACGACGCCCTTCGCCGGCGGAGCGCGGCCACACCGGCCGCGCCGGCGGCCAGGAGCCCGAGGGACGACACGGGCTCAGGAACGACGCCGGTCACGATGCCCACACCAGGGACGTTCTCGTAGGCCCAGTCGACCACACTGAATGAGCCGCCGGCGTTGTTCACGTTGACCCGCACCCAGGCGTTGTAGTTGTTGGTGCCCGACGGGAACTGCAGACCGATGAACTTGCCGCTCGCCGAGTTGAACTGGGCGTTGGGATTGGCGGCCCCGTAGGCCATCGAGCCGGTGAAGTTGCCCAGCGCGGAGGTGTCGACGGTGAATCCTGCGTTCAGCGCCGTGACGTAGTTGAACGAGCCGGGGTTGAAGGTGACCATCTTCCCGGGGAAAAAGTTCACCGTCGCGCCCTGGTAGTTGCCCCCACCGAACACATAGTTCTTGAGCAGGAGATCACCCGTTGCGTCGCCGTTGATGTCGAGATTGAGGGAGTTGAACTGGGCGATGGAGATGTTCTGCGTGCCGGAATAGATCACGGCCGCCTCGGTCGAACCTGCGGCCGCCATGGCCGCGAGGGAATAGGCGGCACGGCGCTTGACCGTGCTTGCAGCGGAACGATCCGACGACGATTCGAGCCAGCGGGCATCGGCACGCGTGATCATGAGCGAGCTCCTCGAGGAAAAGTAAGGAGCCGAGGCATCAAGCCCCGGCTGGTGAAACCGGCTCCGCCCGCCACGGCGCCGGTCTCGGGGGGGAAACCCATCGTCCGAATGAACGAGGAGTGTACCGAACGGTCTCCCTCTGTCAAAATCCGGCCCCTGGCGGGCCTTGGTCGGTTTAACACGTGCACGAACATCCAGTCGCAACGCGGGCGGTGCTCGTCGGCTGGTCGA
>JBBAVS010000004.1:66807-69746 GCA_040397585.1 Pirellulales bacterium | reverse complement strand
CACCGCAGGTTGAAAACCTGCGGCCACTTTCGGAGAACCTGCCGCCACGTTCCGTGAACCTGCACCAGGCTCTCAGGACGCGTTGCAGGTCCACTGCCGCCACTTGCGGAAAACGCGTCGCCGGATACTGCCGACCGCGTCGGGGATCCGGTCGAGACCGAGCAGCCGGCCCACGCTCCGGCGGCGGGCCACCGGCTCGATCGGGGTCTCGATGATCTTCTGGAACTGGGCGAGGATCAGCTCTTCGTCCACGCTCTGCGGCACGCGGTTGCCCCGCAGCCACGGCCGGCGGAGCAGCTCCCGCAGGAGGTCCGGATTGCGATCGACCTCGACCACCCGCTCCACGAGCTCGTCGAGCAGGGCCGACGTGGCCCGCGACCAGCAGTCGTGCGCGGAGAGAAAGCTGCGGGTGTCGAAGTCGCGGCCAATCAGCGGGTCGCCCCAGTAGATCGGGATCGAGTCGACGAGCATCGGCTCGACGATCTTCTCCGTGGTGTAGCCGGGATGCGACTCGTTTTCGAAGGCGATCGTAAACCGGCACTCGGCGAGGAACGCCCGCTTGTCGGCCACGCGATGGCCGAGCGTGTTCATCAGCCTGCCGCCGGAATCGACCGGCTTGTACTTCGAGAGCCGGCGGAAGAACTCGTTGCGGGTCCGGCAGAGCGGGTTGGAAACGACGAATCCGCAGAACCGCGACTTGGCCGCGAGGATCCGCTCCACGTCCACCACCGCCGGCTTCACGAGCGCCGCCGGATCGACGTAGAAGGGCCAGTGGGGCAGGCGGAGGTGCCGCGGGTGCGGGTCGTGCTCGAACGTGAACGCCCAGTCGGTGGAGAGCCAGTCGGCTGGCACATTCTCGCCGGTGTAGAAGATCCGCACGCAGTCATGCCGCCGGTGATCGTGCCGCCCCTTGCCGATGCAGGAATGGATGAGGAAGTCTGGCCGCTCGCACACGATCACGTCGTACCGCCGCGCGAGCAGCCGCGTGAAGTAGTTGTCGCGGGGATCGAAGGTGTCCCAGAAGCCGGCGAAGCCGAGGCGAAGCGGAGGCCGCGGTCCGGCTGAGTCGGTGGCGTTCACGCAGGAATCGTACCCGCGTCATCCCGCCTCGGGGATCACGCGCGGCAGCACCTGCACCGGCGCCGCGGGATTCACCGGCGGCACGGGATTCACCGGCGCCGCGGGCCCCACCCGCTTTCCCGGCGGCACGAGTTCGGGCGGCCTGGCCGGCGACGACGGGCCGGGAGATGGCGTCGCGTTTTGAAGCAGCCCCGGCGACTCGGGCCCCAGCGAGGTGTCGGCGGCCCGGAGGTCGCTTTCGGCCCGCCAGAACTCCTGCCGGGCGGCGATCTCGAGGATGTCGGCCTCGAACTTCGCCTGCTCGCGCAGGGTCACGCGGAGGATGTCGCTGCGACCGAGCCGGAGCTGCTCCCGTTCGGCGCTGGCGACGAGCGAGGCGAGTTCCTCCCGCTTGAGGGCCTGGCGATGGAACTCGTAGGCCCGCTCGAGCATCGAGAAGGCGTCCTGCACCTCCGCCCGCACCTGGTCCTCGGCGTAGGAGATCTGCCGGTCGATCTGCATGAGCTGCGACTCGAGCGTCTGCAGCTTGCCGCGGGCATCACGGCGCTGCGCCGGCATCTGAAACACGAGCGAGGCCTGGAGTACCTGCCGGTCGAGGCCATTGGGGCCCGACAGAGGACTCTTGCCGTAGCCGGCGTCCTGGTTGCCGACCAGCTGACCGTCGATGCCGGGAAGCACCTGGTTGGCCTGCAGCCGCCGCTCCACCAGCATCTTCTCCCTCTGCAGAGCAAGCCGCTGGAACTCTGGGCGGGCCCCGTACGCCCGGGCGAGCGACTGCTGATAGAGCTCGATCGTTGGCTTCACGGGTAGCGGCACGGGCTGCATCCGGGGCCGGCCGGCCAGCAGCGGCTTGCCCGACGGATCGCGATGGTAGAGCGACAGGTCGATCGCCGCCTGCTGCACCGCGCGGTCGGCCTGGATCACGATTCCGTTGCGGAGGGCGATGTTCTGCTGGTTGTCGACTCGCTCGATGTTGGCGATCACGCCCCCGTCCACCTTGAGTTCGATCTGCTTGTCGCGCTCGATGGCCAAAACAGCGAGCCGTTCACCGGCCGCATACCGCTCACCGCTGCCCATCCAAGCCCAGTAGGTGCGGGCCGCCGACCGCATGTAGTCGAGCCGGCTCCGCTCGATCACGGGCTCGGCCAGCGCGACGTCGAGCTGGGCCTGGGCCCGCGTGGCACGGGCGCGGTCGATCTCGCGGTCGCGGGCCAGAGGCATCGTGAGGCCGCCGCGAAACTCGCCGGCATCGGCAGTCTTCTGGGCGAGGTTGTAGGTCGGGAAGTCACCGAAGCCGGTGCGATACCCGCCGAAGGCCTTCATGCCGCCGAACATGAACTGCTGCGACAGGCCGAAGTCGGAGCGGTAGTTCTCGTAGGTGCCCGGGGCGAGCGAGTGGCCCGCCATGTTGACGTTGGTGTCGAAAGCGCCCATCGCGGTGGTAAGTCTCCCCGCGGCGATCCCCCGCTCCCGCTCCACAGCCTGAAGGAGCGGATAGTGCATGAGCACGCTGAGGAGCACCTCGGCGAGCGTGAGCGGCTCCGGCCGCGTATCGAGTGCCAGGCCGGGAACCTGCAGCGCCGGCGAGGGCACCAGCGGCGGCACTGACGTGTCGGGCCGCTGCGGCACGGCCATGTCGGGCCGCTGCTGCGCGGCGGGCGGCGGCGGGAGCGGCTCCGCAGCCGCGAGGGGGGCTGGGGCGGGCACGTCAACGGGAGCGCCAAACGGCGTGGTGCCGCCGATCGGACCGAGGATCGAGTCCTGCGCCCGCGGCGGCTGCCCAGCCACCAAGAGCCAGGCGACCACGCAGCAGAAAAAGGTGCGGAAAAAGGTGTCAGGCACCATTTGCCGGCCGCCGC